>JBBQEJ010000185.1:0-9917 GCA_038320555.1 Vicinamibacterales bacterium
AAGGTCACGGTGCACTATCGGATGGTCGCGACCGACATCGACGCGAGCGCCGCGCCCGCGAAGCCGAAAAAGTAGGCCGGAGACGGCGCCGTGCACTACCTACTCCTGTATGACGTGGTTCCTGATTACGTGGAGCGGCGCGCCGTATTCAGAGACGAGCATCTCTCGCTCGCGTGGCAGGCGCACGCGCGCGGAGAGCTCGTTCTCGGCGGCGCGCTCGCCGATCCAGTGGACGGGGCCGTCCTGCTTTTCTCTCTGATTCCCCGGCCACCGCTGAGGCCTTCGCCGCTGCGGACCCCTACGTCCGCAACGGCCTCGTCACGAAATGGCGCGTGCGTGCCTGGAAGACGGTCGTGGGCGCAACCGCCGCCACGCCGGTGAACGCGCCACGGAGCTCGTAACGTCCGCTGTGGCGGATAACAGGCCGTCGATGCAGCGTCGAGCCGGTTACACGTCTCGATCGCCGTCGTTTCGACGTTTGCCATACCAGAGCGCCAGATCGTCTCGGGTGCGGAGGACGCCGGGGCCTCGCCTGACGAAGGCGCCGACAAGACGCACCAGTTCCCATCCGGAGTGCTGGCGCATCTTGCGGCCGGACGTGACGACCGGCGCGTCGAGTATTGCGATCGGTCCGATCCGCGCGAGCCGGCGGCTGAGCACGAGCTCTTCCCCGGCGTAAACGCGCTCGTCGAACCCGCCAGCCACGTCAAAAGCCGCGCGGGTGCAGAAGAAGTAGCAGCCCGCGATGAGGTCGGCGGCGCGCATGACGACGGTGGTCATCCTCAGCAGCACCCGTCCGTAGAACGGAATCCATCCGTCGGCGGTAATCAAGGCTCCGCCGCCGACGGCTCCTCGCTGAAGCGCCTCCATGGTCCCGCGAAGTACGCGCGATGAAATGACCGTATCGGCGTCCACGAAAATCAAGGGATCCCCGGAGGCGAGACGCGCGCCGGCGTTTCGTGTGCGGGAAATCTGCCGGTAATCGACGCGCTCGATCCGGGCGCCGTGCTGCGCGGCGATCGACGAGGTCAGATCCACCGACGCGTCATCGACGACGATGACCTCGTAGGGCTGGCCGATTCCCGCCGCGGCATCGTGAATGGCCAAGAGCGTCCGCCCGAGCAGCCGTTCCTCGTCATGCGCGGGAACGATGAACGAAATCATGTCGCGTCCTGATTCTATCCTTCCGCTGACCCATCCACGTGAACTGGCGACGAGTGAATCGGTGCCGCAAAAACTGAGGCTTCACCAATTCACGGATTCACCCGCTCACCAATTCGCAAACTGACGATTCCGATCGTGTTATCGTCGCGGGATGCCCGGTCAGCAACGGTCTCGATTTCTGCAATCCGAAAAACTGTTCGCGGCGGCGGCGCGCATTCTGCCCGGCGGCGTCGACAGCCCGGTGCGCGCGTTCCGATCCGTCGGCGCGACACCGCTCTTTATCGTACGCGGCCGCGGCGCTCAGATCGAGGACGCGGATGGCCACAAGTACATCGACTACGTCATGTCCTGGGGCCCCCTCATCCACGGCCACGCGCCGAAGGGTCTATTGAAAGTTCTGGCGGAAACGGCGTCGCGGGGCACGAGCTTCGGTGCCCCGACCGCGCTCGAGACTCGCCTGGCGCAGCGGGTCGCGATGCTGGTACCGTCGATCGAGCGCGTGCGGTTCGTGAACTCCGGAACGGAGGCCGCGATGAGCGCGCTGCGGGTCGCGAGGGCCGCGACCACGCGCGACAAGATCATCAAGTTTGAGGGGTGCTATCACGGCCATGCCGACTCGTTCCTGGTTCAGGCCGGATCGGGTGCTACCACGCTGGGCATTCCGACCAGCCCTGGCGTTCCCGCCGCGGCGGCCGCAGACACGCTGACCGCCCGGTACAACGATCTCGAGTCGGTGCAGCGGGTGGCCGACCAGCATGCGGGACAGATCGCGGCCATCTTCGTCGAGCCGATCGCCGGAAACATGGGCTTGGTGACCCCGCGGGAAGGATTCCTCGGAGGCTTGCGAGCAATCTGCGATCGACACGGAATCCTCCTGGTGTTCGATGAAGTGATCTCGGGATTCCGCGCATCCACCGGGGGCGCGCAGAAGGTATTCGGTGTGCGGCCGGATCTCACGTGCCTGGGAAAAATCATCGGAGGTGGGTTGCCGGTCGGGGCGTACGGCGGGCGCGCCGACCTGATGGCGCTGGTCGCACCGGCCGGGCCGGTCTACCAGGCAGGAACGTTATCGGGGAACCCGCTGGCGATGGCGGCCGGGCTGTGGGCGCTCGAAGAGCTCTCGCCGCGCCTTTACAAACACCTGGCGAAGCTCGGAGGCGCGCTGGCCGCGGGTCTCGCGGACGCCGCGCGAGCCGCAGGCGTGCCGCTCCAGGTGAACGCGTTCGGTTCGCTGCTGACGCCGTTTTTTTCCGATCGCCCCGTTCGGGACTACCGGTCGGCGCTCACGGCCGATACCGGCGCCTACGCGAGATTCTTCAGGGGCATGCTGGCGCGCGGCATCTATCTTCCGCCGTCGCAATTCGAGGCGTGGTTCATCTCCGGCGCGCATAGCCCGCGCGACATTGACAAGACCGTCAAGGCCGCGCGGGACGCGATGAAAGGCGTGTAACGCTATCGGATAGCGGGCGGCGTATCGAGGCGCACGCGCAGGATCGTCCCTGCCGGGAGCGTGACGTCCTTCCCTTCGGTCGCGGCAATCGTGCCGCCGCCGCCGATGAGAACGCCGAGCAGCGCGCCCTTCACGCCGCCGATGATGCCCCCGATGATGGCGCCGATGCCGGCGCCGGCGCCGATCTTCGGCGCCTCTCCCCTGATCCCTTCGCTCTCGAGGGCCTGCGTGACAATGCCGCGCATCGGGTAGGTCCTGCCGCGAATCGTGATCTGATCGAACGCCACCGTCAAGCTGCCCTTGCGCTCCATACGCGTCGCTTTCGTCACCGAGCTGACGACGCCGCGCAGGACCGAGCCCGCGGGAATCAGCACGTCGTTGCCGCGATACAGATCGGCAACCGTGGTCGCTTCAAACCGCTGTTCAACCTGTGCCGTCCCGGACGACAATTCAGTGTCCAGCCGGACATCGATCTCCTGCTCCGCGGGGATGACGCTGTTGTTCGAGCCGGTCCGCGTGCTCTGATCCGGCCGCGTGCGGTCGTCGCCAGCCGCCCCGCCGTACACGCCAGTGCCTGTACCGCCGGTACGTGACCCGATCGTCCCCGAGCCCGGCTGATCGCTGTTGGTCCTCCATCCGCCTGAGCTATCGCTGCCGCGCATGTCGGCCCGGGCCCGCGAACGCAGGTCCTGCACGCGTCGCTGCACGTCGTTGAACTCGTTGCGATTGACGGTGCCTTCCTTACGAAGCTTCACTTTCAGGTACGCGACCTCGTCGCGCACGTCGTCGAGCTCGGTCTGCAAGCGGCCCATGGCGTCCGTGTTGCCTCCCAAGCGGGTAAGGTCGCGGCTGGCTTCGTACACCTGATCCTGCAGGCGCTGGATGTCCGTGGCCGTGACGCTCTGCGCGGCGGCCGGGATCGCGAATGCGAGCATGAGGACCGCGACGCCGCCCGCGCGCGCCAGGCCGGGTATTCCAAATCTGTGTCGATTCATCTTCTTCAATCCCCCAAGGTCGCCGCTAACCATCCCGGCACATTAGCAAGCCTGGAACGCGCGGCACTCCACCTATCACTATGCAAGAGGAGCGCCCTCGACCAAAACCCAGCTCATGCGGCCGGCTGAAGAATTAAGACGCAGAAATCGTCGCGCCGGTCCGCAACCCGTGTCGGCAGCCCTGATGGGCTGCGCTACACGTCCATGCGAAACAGTCCATCGCACCGGTTGACGAGCGGCTGGGTCGGCGGACCGCCGTAGCTTTATCCGACTCCGCGCGGAGCGCTACGGGCGAGACCTCGACGGAGCTCGAAGAGCGAAGTCGGGGCGGAGGCAGGTTAGCCCTGCCGAACCGGATGGTATGATCGAGTTAAATCCATGGCACTGCTGAAGCTTCACACGACCGTCGGGGTCCGGGTGGGCCCCGTTCAGGTGGGCGGCGGCGCGCCGGTCGTCGTGCAGTCGATGACGATGACGGACACGGCCGATGCGGCCGCGACCGCCACGCAGTGTATCGAGCTCGCCGAGGCCGGTTCGGACATGGTGCGCGTGACCGTCAACGTGACGGAAGCGGCGCAGGCGGTCCCGGAGATCAAGCAGCGCATGCTCGACGCGGGAGTGACGGCGCCGCTCATCGGCGATTTCCACTACAACGGCCATCTGCTCCTCACGCGGCATCCCGCCTGCGCGGACGCGCTCGACAAGTATCGAATCAATCCCGGCAACGTCGGCACGGGCAAACGGCGCGACGAGCAGTTCGCGACGATTTGCCGAGTGGCCCGCGATCGCAACAAGCCGGTGCGCATTGGCGTGAACGGCGGGTCGCTCAATCAGGAGCTCGTGCTCGCCAAGATGCAGGAGAACACCGACAAGGATCTCGGGCTGTCGTCGGAAGACATCATCAACCAGTGCATGGTCCTGTCGGCCCTGCAGTCCACGGATCTCGCGCTCGAAAGCGGTCTGCGCAAAGACCAGATCATCATTTCCTGTAAGACGTCACGCCCGCGCGATCTGATTGCCGTCAATCGCGATCTCGCTCGAAGGACCGATCAACCGCTGCACCTGGGGCTCACCGAAGCCGGCATGGGCACGAAGGGCCTCGTGTGGTCCGCCTCCGCCATGGGCGTTCTTCTGAACGAAGGGATCGGCGACACGATCCGCGTGTCGCTCACGCCCCGTCCCGGCGGAGACCGGCGCGAGGAAGTCTACGCCGCGTGCGAGCTGCTGCAGGCGCTCGGCATCCGCTCATTTTCACCGAGCGTCACCGCATGCCCCGGCTGCGGCCGCACGACGAGCAGCACCTTTCAGGAGCTCGCCGAGCGCACCCAGGATTACATCCGCGAGCGCATGCCCGAATGGAAGGCCACGTACGAAGGGGTCGAATCCATGACGCTCGCCGTCATGGGCTGCGTCGTCAACGGACCCGGTGAATCGAAAGCCGCCAGCATCGGGATTAGTCTGCCGGGCACGGGCGAGGCGCCGAACTGCCCCGTGTATATCGACGGCCACCACCACACCACGTTGCGCGGTACGTACGACGAGCTGGCGGTGGCGTTCCGCGAGCTCGTCGATAATTACGTCGCCGCGAAGTATCCACGCATTCCCCGCTAATCGATCCTGCTCACGAGCTCGGCGCCGTGGTCGTACTGGTGCTGGAAGTGCGCGACGCGGCGTGCCCAGACGATGAGGAGCGCGACCCCGCAGATCATCAGGCCGGCCGATAAACCCCACCACAATCCGACCGCGCCGAGGCCTGCCACGAAACAAAGGGTGTATCCGAGCGGCAAGCCGATGAACCAGTGCCCCGCAAGATTCCACAACATCGGCGATCGGGTATCGCCCAGACCGCGCAGCACGCCCGTCGCGACCCCCTGCAGCCCGTCGAACAGCTGAAAGGCCGCGCCGACAAACAACAGCGAGACGCCGATCGCGAGCACCGCAGGATCGGTCGTGAACGCCCCGATGAGCGCGCGCGGAATGAGAAGGAATGTGGCGGCTGCGCACGACATGAACGCCGTCCCGAAGAGAAGCGCCGTCCATCCCGATCGCGCCGCGCCTGCCGGATCGTCGCGCCCGACCGCGTGGCCCACACGAACGGCACCGGCCGACGCCACGCCGAGAGGCACCATGAACGTGAACGCCACGAGGTTGAGTGCGATCTGGTGCGCCGCGAGCGCCGCCGGTTCCAGGCGGCCAGCCAGGGCTGTGGCGGCCGCGAAGACGCCGACCTCGAGCGTCACTTGTCCTGCAGCTGGAAATCCCAACCCAATCAACCGGCGCAACCGCGACAGCTCGATTCGCAGGGACGTCTCGAACAGGCCGGGTCTCCGGCCATGCTCCCGGTACAGAATCACACCGAGCAAGACCCCCGCCATCACGATCCGCGCGACGACGGTGGCCCAGGCCGATCCGCGGACGCCCATCGCGGGAGCGCCCAACCGGCCGAAGATCAGAATCCAGTTGACGAGTGCGTTCAGCACGTTCGCGAGCACGAGCGCGATCATGACCGGGCGCACGACACCCATGCCCTGGAGGTATCGTCTGAACGACGCATACAGCAGCAGCGGCGGAATGCTCCAGGCGAGGACATCGAGGTACGGCTGGGTGAGCTGGAGCACTGCGGGATGCAGTCCCCATCCACTCAGCGCCGCGGACAGCGCGAGCACCACCAGCGTGATGGGAATCGAGAGCAGGAGACTGATCAAGATCCCGTGAACGAGCCACCGGTGACACTCATCCTGGCGGCCGGCCCCAAACGCCTGCGAGACCAGGGTGTCGAGTCCGAGCAGCAACCCCATCGCGAAGATGCACACGCCCATGAAAAGCGAGCTGCCAATGCCGACCGCGCCAATCGCTTCCGGCCCTATCCGGCCGACCATCAACGTATCGACCAGTCCCATCGTCATCCACCCGAGCTCCGCCATGACCACCGGGAGGGCCAGGGTGAACATGGGACGGAATTCCTGACGAAGATTGCCGAAGCGCGGAATCATTCAGGAGGGAATTGTACTGGCTGGCAGAACCTGTTAGAACCTGCCAGGACCCTTTACCAGCCTGCTCCGCGTTTTTGTTTCGGAAGCTTGATCCGGCCTTGGGGATCGAAGAATTTCACCAGCGTGTAACGGACGCGTTCCTGGTAGGCGGCCGGGCCCTTGGCGATGCCACTGACATTCGAGACGCCGAGGCGTGGATTCCAGGATCGCCGGTAATCCACGTCGCCGCCGGGGCCGTGAAGATTCACCATGATCTCTCCGACGTTTTTTCGTTTCTTTCGATCCGACACGATCGCGATCTTGCGATCGAGCTCGAACCACAGCACCCAGTTGCCCGATCGAATTTCGCGAACGCTGGCCCAGCGAATCTCCGCAGCGGGCGCCACGCTGGCGGGCATGCATCCGCCGAGCACGCGCCAGAGCGCGGCGTTTTCCCGACCCGGCAATTCGGCGACACCGAGATGCGTTTTCAGCGGGCCGGTGATGTCGGCAAGACGGTAGATGCGGATGCCCTGCCGATCGAAGCCCACGACGAAGAAACTCTTCATGTCGACGTCGTACAACGTAGCCGTCCACGCGATCGCCCCACCGTCGTCGAGCGTGCGCCGCCACTCCTCGTCCGCCTGACGCGCGTCGATGCCTTCGACAATATAGTCGCGGGCGCGATGGCCGGATTCGCAGGCATTGGACTGCGCCGTAACGGCCGTGGGCGCCACGAGGACGACGAAGACCAAGGCCATGACGGTCACGCGAGGCATGGTGGCGACGCTCCTCCGCAATGGCTATGCCACCAGAGTGCTGAGAATTTCTGAGGTTTTTCCGGAAACAGGCAGGGATTCTGACCGCTGAAGAGGACAAACGGCGGTCTGCTTGTTTGAAACGACACATTGGCTCACAATTGGCCGCGATGCGACGAGGCGCCTACGGCTACGATGCGCCTTACGCGCTGGTGATCTTCGGGCTCCTTTCGGTGGCCAGCGCCGTCCTCGCGACGATGTTCTGGCGGCAGGAGACGCATCGCGCTGCCACGGCGATGACGATCTATTTCGTCTTCTTTCTCGGCAACACCGCCAGCTTCCTGTACACGACCAGACGCGGCAAGTTTCTCGAGTGGGACCGAATTCTGGATAGCCTGCGCCTTCGCGGGGACGAGCGGGTGCTCGACATGGGGTGTGGCCGGGGTGCGGTGCTGACCGCGGTCGCGCGCAGGTTGTCGGACGGCCGAGTGACCGGCGTCGATATCTGGAGCACGCACGATCAGTCGGGCAACGCCAGAGACGTGACCGTGCGCAACGCCTCGCTCGAAGGTGTGGGCGATCGCGTGGACATCGAGACCGGCGACATGCGCGCGCTGCCCTTTCCGGACGGGACCTTCGATCTTGTGGTCTCGAGCCTCGCGATCCACAACATCCGATCGAACGCCGATCGCCGGCAGGCGGTCGCCGAAGGCTTTCGTGTGCTCAAGCCCGGAGGCCGAATGGTCATCGCAGACATCCGTGCGACGTCGATTTACGAAAATGCCTTGCGGACGCTCGGCGCATCGAATGTGGAACGACGCCGGCTGGGGTGGAGATTCTGGTGGGGCAATCCGATTGCCGCCACAACCCTTCTCACCGCGTCAAAGCCGCCCGCCTGAAAGCAGCGTCGCACGCGCTCCGGAATAGGCTGGCACGCTGGGCCGGGGCGCTATCTTGCGCGGGCCGTTTCATACCAGCCGTGTCTGTCTCTAGCGGTGCGATGGACTCCTCCGAGCGAATTGCCCCCTACTTCCTATTGAAAAGAGACAGCGAGTCCAACGCGAACGTAAAGCTTACGTAGTAGTGGCCTGTGTCGAAGCGGCTAATCGTCTTGATGTCATCGGTCGACGAGACGACGGTTTCGTTGAGTGTCTGGCTCCGACGCCGAAATCCAGCGTCGGCTGTATATATCGCTTGCGTGGAATGTGCTCCATAAAGCGATAGGTGAGAAATGCCGCCAGCTCGCCGGCTCGGGTTTCGCGCTTCGTCTCACCGATCACCTTGGTCGTCGCGCCCGGCACCGCCACAGCGCCATACGCGGATTCGTGCAGTGGCGTATAAATCACACCAATCCCATACCCGAGAATCTGTCCCGTCGCGGATTCCAGCTTATACGCGCGTTTCTCTTCGGCTCCGCGGCTCAGAGACAGCTCCTTCACATAACGGGTGACCGCCTTCATGACGATCTCGTGTGATTGAACCTTGCTCCACGACAATTCCGGGTTAGGACGCGTCACGACCACCGCGCAAATCAACTTGCCATTCCACGTATGACGCCGGCCTCTCTCGACTTCACGTGAAAGCAGAGCAGCCGCTGCGAAGACCTCGCTTCGGGCCCCCGCGACTTGTCTATCGCCGCCCACGTCTTTTCTTCGACCTGATTGGCGTTCAAAAGCCGTTCGACGAGAGGCTTCATCGCATCGCGATGAGTCTCGACGATGACCTTCAGCTTTGGTTGCGTGCAGACCGCATCCTCGAGTACGTCGTTGTCAAGCGGCGGTTGGGGCCCCTTCTTCCCTCCGGACTTGCTCTGCGGCTGAAAAATTGAATCCGTGGCGCCGCCACGAGGTGTTTTCGTTGGGGCAGCCGGTCCGGGGTCGGTTGCCGCGAACGCAAGCGTTTGAACCAGTCCCTGTATCCCGGTGCCCGCGAGCGCCAGAAGACTCTTGAAGCCGGCGATAACCGCGACGTCGTCTTCCTTGGGGATTCCCGGTGTGGCGGAATAAGCACAGGCGAGATTTCTTCAATTAACACTTTGAGCGGCTTCGCCTGTCGAGGTTTCAAACGTAAGGTCGGTGCGCGCCGGTCACGTCAAACTGAGTGGATACGAGCGGCCTTCCCACTCGGCCCTCCATCCGTTGGTCTTCACGTTGAAGATGAGCAAACCTCCATGGTTCTGCCAGAATGGGATCCGTCGTCTGAGTTGCGGCCGGGCGCCAGGCATGGTTCAGAACGAGCCAGGCTTCATCCTGTGAAAAGCTCCGAGGAAGCAGGTACCTTCGCCGTTAGCGGGCTGCCTTGGAGGTCGTGATGGCCCCTCGCCGAGCACGCGCGTGACGCCGATCGCGAGTATCATTGTTTCGAATCGACGCTCGAAATAGTCCGCAGACGGCGATCCGGACCCGCCGGCACTGGAAAGCGAAACGTATGGCAGCTTCGTCCTCCAATGGCCCACCCCCCGCCGAAGTGATGTTCAGGATGATCACCGGCTACTGGGTCAGCCAAATCGTCGGGGTCGTCGCCAAACTCGGGATCGCCGAGCATCTGCACGGCGGCGCGAAGTCAGCCGGCGAGCTCG
>JBBQEJ010000186.1:0-9724 GCA_038320555.1 Vicinamibacterales bacterium
AGCGCCGCTAACTGCACCCACCCAACGCACAGGGAGACCGTTAACCAGCCCTCATCTCGACCGCGTACCTTCCGGAATGAACAGGCGACTTGCCAGAAGGTGTCAACGGTCGGCCACTGCACAAACTCGTCGTGCGCACGACGCTGGAAACCATGGAGTGCCAAGCGAGGCGCTACGAAGCCGTTGACGATTGCTTCGTAGATAGTCCGTGCTTCACCTCCAGGCGTCGTTGACTTCACGGCGTCCACCACACTGTTGTCGTTGATAGGACGTCGGTGATGCCTGCCTGCGTCGCTTTGCGCCCCACGGCTCGCGCGGTGAGTCGGTTGATCGCCGCGTCAGCGGCGACCTGGCTACTCGTTCTCACAGCGTTCCCTGTCTTCACTTCAATAGCATGGAATTCCTCGCCGATCCTGACGATGATATCGGCTACCCGGCGACCTCCCTCCGGCCCACGAAGTGAAATGTGTCGGCCAACGACGTCGTAGCCCGCATCAATAAGAGCCTTGGCGAATGCATCTTCTGCGGCAAGGCCTGCTGCGCGATTCGCGACGAGCTGTGCAGCCTTGCTCAATCCGGGGATCTTGATGGGAGCGGCAAGCAGAGCAATGCCCGCAAGCCCCTTCCCCAGTTGACCCAAGTCGCGACCGGCCCCGAGAATCTGGAGGTAAGGCTCGACGGCAAGGAATAGCAGTTTGCTTGCGAAGGATTCGTTGCGCAGGTAGATTCCGATGTCGGGGATGTAGTACTTCTCCTGCGTCCACACCCACCCCTCAGTGTCCCAATACCGGCCGCTGTCAAAGGTGCCCGAGTGGGCCGTGCCAAAGTCGGCAGGGCTTCCGGCAAGGCCCGTGAACCGGCCGGCGATGGTGCGGCCGCTGGCCGGGTCGAAACCCGTGAACTCGCTGCCGATGTTCTCCGCCTCCAGCCCGGTTGGGTCCGTCGCGGTAATCGGGTTGCCCCGAACGTAACTGTACCCGTTCCAGGTTTGCGGGTTGCCCTCGGCGCCCGGAGCGAGGTCGACGCTCAGAAAGCGGCCTCCTGACTGAAATTCGTAGCTGCGCGCGTGGTCGTAGAATCGCGTCCCTGCCCCTTCCGTATCCCGCTCGAGGCCAGCGAACTGGACCCGGGTCGGCGAGTTGGGCTGCGTGACCGTGGCTACGTCGCCGTAGGGCCAATACTTGCGAACATCGACTGCGTTGCCCGACGCATCCGTGATCAGGCGTGGCGTGCTCAGGTGGTCCGCTGAGTAGTACGACCACCCGGGTGGGCCATTGAGGCCGCAGGTCGCGTACGACGCGACGAGGAGGTTGCCAAGATAGACATTGTCCCTGCTGAGGGAGGGTCCCACGTACTCGGTGGCGATTTGTTTCGTCGTGTCGCGGAGCGTCCACACGTAGTCAGCCGGTGCGCCGGACGGTGGAATCTTAAGGCTGCGTTCAGAGTCGGCGGTATACAGGTATTGCCAATCCACACCCGCCGTTGTCTGGTAGCGCGCGAGTCGGTCAAGTCCGTCGTATGTGCAGGTCTCGTTGCCGATGCTGAGCAAATTGCCGCGCGCGTCGTAGCCGGCTGCGGTGAGACGGTTCGTGGACGCGGAGACTGAAAAGGTTCGCGGGTTAATTCCGGTGGTCGAGGTGAGGTTCCCGTACCGGTCGTAGGTGAAGTCTTGGCGGCTTGAGCCGAAGACGGCGGCGGTGAGCCGTGAGAGCTTGTCGTACGAAAACGTGTCGGTGCCCATCTGCGTGATGTTGCCGGCACCGTCGTATGCGTAGGTGCCGGTGTCGAGGTTCTGGCTGGCGCCGCTGGTCACGATTCTGCCGGGCCGTGGGAGCCCGTTGGGGTCTGCCGCAACGTTGGTCGTGACGCTGGTCCCTGCGCTATTGCCGGTCACGTAGGCGGCGAGCAGCCCCGTCGGGGCGTAGGCGGTGCTCAAGACCACTGGAAGCCCGTTCGCCCGGACGCTGGTTGGGAGCCCGTGGTCGTATGTGGTCGCCACCGCGAACAGCCCGTTTCGGCGAGGGTGGTTGTATTGCACAACAGCCCCGCCGGGATCGTAGGCCCATGTCTCCACGACGGGCGTGAATCCGCTAACGCTGCTGCTCGTGGATCGTGCGGAAAGGCGACCGGCCATGCCCGAGAAGGTGAAGTCCTGGGTGATCGTTGCCCCGGAGGTGGTTCCGGGGTTGTAGCCTGTGCTCCGGGTGAGCTTTCCGATGGGATAGTTCCCGCCCGGGAAGTTCTGGGTGCCATCCACGCACGCTCCGGCGCCGTCGTAGCAGTTCGTGAGGTACCGCTGGCTATTCGCGAGTACGCCGGTCAAACGTCCTGCAGCGTCATAGGTTCGCGTGATGGTCAAACCGCCGGGTTGGGTTTCGGAGAGCACATTCCCAAGCGCGTCGTACGACGCATAGGTCACAGGTTGATTGTTCTTCTCTGGGCGAGTCTCGCTTCGGAGGAGGCCGAATGCGTCGTAGGTGAAGATTCGGGTTTGTGCGCCTTGCGTGACCTGCCTGAGATGGTCGGCGGCGTCATATGTGTACGTCGTGTCGTCACCGGTAGGCTCTGAGACCTTAACTATGTTTCCGAACGCGTCGAGGAAGTTCTTCGTGACTGCTGGCGCGCCCCCAACATCACCAACCGTGATGGTCTGAAGCCAGATGCTGTTTGGGTACGCGCCGTCAGCGTAGCCGATCGTGGTTGATTTTTGGTCGGCGCGGGTGATCGCCGTCGACCGGCCGAAGTGGTCGAAAGAGGTCGTGGTGCCGGTCGTCGTGTTATCCGGAGCGGCGTCCGTCAACCATTCGGAGACGAAGACTGTGTTGCCCTGCGGGTCATAGCGTGTGATGAGCTTGGCGATGAGGCCGGCGAGCGCCCGGCGGGTCTTGACCGGCCGTCCAAGCGAGTCGATGGTCGCCTCGATCCATGCGTGCTCGATATTGTTTGAGTCGGCGGTTCGCGATGTGGTGACGGTGGGGCTGACATACGTGATCGTCGTGCCGGCGTCTGCGCCCGGTGGCGTGGTCACCCGCGGTCGCCCGAGGACGTCATATGTGTAAGCGGTCGAGAGCCCGGCCGGATCGGTCGACATGGTGACCAGGCCGGTGGCGGGATCGACTTGATTGGCCAGGGTGTTCCATGTCAGCGGGCTCCATCGCAGGCTGGCAAGGCTGCCGGCCGCGAAGCTGAGTGTTTGCGTATAGGTGCTGCTCCCATGCGTGAATACCTGGGAATTCGGAATGCCACGTGCGTCGCGCGGCGTGGTGTGCTGAAAGCTCCCATACCCGTTGCCGTCCGTCGTGGTGTCAGCGGTGGGAAACCCGGCGCTGTCAAAGGTGGTGGCGACGGTCGAGAAGTTCGCACCACCAGCGGTTGCACGCAGGTACCGCGTCTGGGGGAGATCGAGCTTCCAGTGCGAGGCGTCGACCAAGGGCGTCCAGATGGTCTCGGTCTGGCGCGCGTCGCTCGCGAGAGCGCCCCCGATCGTGCCCGAGTGCGTCTCCTTCGTGTAACGGCCGGCCGTTGCATCGAAGACGTAGTCGACTTGGTGGTACTTATCGCCGCCGCCGGGCGCGTGATTGGGGTCCACGCCGCTGTACAACGTGAGGTCCTGCGTGACGCGCCGGTTCGCCTCAAACGCCTCGGCACCTGGGTTCGTCGGGTTGGTATCGTACGCGTCCGCTCCGTACGTATAGCGTCGCACGCGCAAAGCGCTCGTGGTGCTCGGGACGGAAGTGGCGCCGCTGCTCTGGTCATTCGCGTACACAGCCGTACGCAGGAGCGCGCCCACGAAAGGTCCGGATATGGCCTTGTCTGTCGAGGCGGTGAAGAGGTGGGTGGTGGAGTGTTGTTTTCCAACGCCGTCAACGGGCGAGAGCACGAGAGTTTGCGTCTGGGCTGCCGTGTCCGTGCCTGACTCGCCGTTGGGATAGTCGTATTCATAGAACTTCGTCGTGGCGGTCGCGGTCCCGGCGCTGAGCGTTGAGTACGTGAGGACACGTTGGACGATCCCGGCGGCGCGGTCGGCTGCGCCGCAGTCCGTGCCGGGGTGTGTCAGGAAGGGTTCGGTGCCGGGTCCGGTCTTGAGGATCGGGCGGCCAGTGGGATAGGAGACGAGGGGGTATCCGCAGTTCGTGGGTCGGTTGAGCGGGTTGGCGTGGTACCACGTCCAGGTTCCATAGGTGTAGTTGACCCGTGCGCCCGTGGGGATGGTCTGGCTGGCCATCGTTCCGTTCGCATAGCTCACCGCGAGGCTCGCGTCGTTGTACGCGAAGGAGTACGAGTACCCGGCGATGGGCAGGTCGATCCGGTCCAGGTAGTACGGCGCGGTGGCGGTCGTGGTCGGGTGCGGGTAGGGTCTGGTGAGGGCGGACCCGTGCTGCGCGTGCGTGAGCGTGTAGGTCGCGGTTGCTCCGCCCACGGCTGGAACGCTGATGCTCGTGACGCGCACGCCTCCGGACATGTTCACGGTGATCGTCCGTGTGGCCGGCGTGCTGTTCAGTGAGGGGATCGTGATCTGGTAAGGCACCCAGCAGTTCTGCGTGGGTGGCCCGCACGGGCTGCTTGTGCCGGTGGCCTGGTAAGTCGCGGTAATCGCGTCCCCATAGCTGTTCTCGATCCGCGTCGCGTGCCACCCGTCACGGCCGCGCCCGTAGTCGCTGACATAGTTGGCCGGCGTATTGTCGTACCCTTGGACGTGCTGCGCGAACGTTGTGAATGTCCCGTCGGGCGTCCAAAGCTGGTACCCGCTCGACACACCGAGGTACTTGACGCGCAGGTACGACCCATCGCGCGTGTACCAGAACCCGTCGCTGGCGCCGTTGAAGAACCGTTTGGAGTACAGCCGGTGCGCGCCGCCCTCGGGGCTGAGGTACGCGCTCGGGACGCCGGCCGCGGACTCGACGATTTGTCCCAGGGAGAACCGCCAACCCAGGCCGAGGGCGGGGTTGCCGTCCAGGAGCATGTTCGGCTCGGGTGTGGACCCGAAGATCTGCCAAACCCCGGGCGCCCACACCCGGCTGGAGTAGAAGAGCCGGGCCTGGAAGCTCAGGCCTGGCCCGACCGCGTACGCCGGGCCAACCGGAATCGCGAGTGACAAAATACCGTTCTGAGAGTTGATTGCGTCGAGACCCGCGCCGGTCTGGGTCTGATCGTCAGGATCAAAGCTAAATCCCGGCCCACTCTGGCCAAGCAATCCGGTCGGCAAAGCGAGGAGAAACAGAAGGATCCTCGCTCGATGCATCATCGTGGGCTCCTCGTTCTCGCCGTCATGTAATTCGTGGATTCCTGCGAATCAAACGCGCAACCATCCGAGGCCGATACGCAACACGCGGATCTCCTCTCCAGGAGTGAAAAGGCCGCCGAGTTGGAATGGCTTGTTGGATCGATCATTCGGCGCGCTCCTCGTCGAGTCAATAAAGGAATCGGCACGATCGGCAAAAAGCTCCGTTCACAATTACCCCTCTGAAAGGGCTTCCACAGAGGCCGGATTGGGACAAGTTATCTTCTTAACTCAAAAATTCTCCTCGCTTCGGAGAGGGTTCAGGAGCGCTGGCGTGCCGCCGAGGATCTCGGCCACCGTCTGGGTCTTGACGTTTCCGATGGTGAGCGTCGTAGCAGTCCTGGCAGCAGAGCACGGCCGTGCCGGTGGCGGGATGTGGGGGTGCCGCCGGATCGACGCCGGCCGCCAGTCCCTGCCCGATCCGGGAAAGCGCGCGAAAAAGAATCGCCGTCCTTGGCGATCTCCTCGCCGCTCAAGGGTTGTAGAGAGCCGGGCCCCGGTCGTGCAGAAAGGGCGATCTCCGGCTCGGCGAGCGCCGTCGACTGGTCCGACTGCCCTGGCCATTTGCTCGTCTCGCTCATCGGGTCGCGGGCCTCGCGGGCCCATTCTATCGGGCTTTCCCGCCGACGAGAGCCCGACCACCCCGCACGGGGTCGGCAATCGGTCGCAACGGATCGACCCCTCCCGGGCTGACTCGCTTCGGTCTCCGACCGCCCGGACCGAAGAGACTCCCGGCTAGGATATCGCGCCGCCCCGCGCCGTCATTGACGCTTCCTTCTCCTGCGCGTCGACGACGGCGATCGCGGCCATGTTGACGATGTCGGCGACTTCGACGCCGCGCTGGAGGACGTGGACGGGCTTCGCCATGCCGAGGAGGATCGGGCCGATGGCCTCGGCGCCCGCCAGGCGCCAGACCAGCTTGTAAGCGGCGTTGGCGGCCTCGAGGTCCGGGAAGATCAGCACGTTCGGGCGCCGGACGGTCGACCACGGATACTCCGCCTCGAGAAGGACGGGCACCACCGCCGTGTCCGCCTGCATCTCGCCGTCGATCTGGAGGTCGGGCCGGGAGCGCTTGACGATCTCGACCGCGCGCTTGACCTTGAGCGCCTTCTCGTGACTGTTCGAGCCGAAGTTCGAGAAGGCGATCATCGCGATGCGCGGCTCGATGTCGAAGCGAAGCACCGAGTCCGCCGTCAGGGTGGCGATCTCCGCGAGCTCCTCCGCCGTGGGATCGATGTTCACCGTCGTGTCGGCGAAGAAGAAGGTCCGGTCCTTCAGGATCAGGATGTAGAGGCCCGAGACCCGCCGCACGCCGAGCGCCGTCCCGACGATCTGGAGCGCCGGGCGGATCGTGTCCGAGTAGTACTGCGTCAGGCCCGAGATGACGCCGTCCGCCTCGCCCGCGTCGAGCATCAGCGGGCCGAAATAATTGCGCACGCGCGCGAGCTTCGCCGCGTCCTCGGCGGTCACGCCCGACCGGCGGCGGATCTCCTCGAGCCGCTTGGCGTAGGCGGGCAGCCGGTCGGACGTCTCCGTGTGGATGAAGTCGATCTTGTCCATGGGAAGCTGGAACTCGCGCGCCTGCTCGAGGATCCGCGTCTCCCGGGCGAGCAGGATCGGGCGGCAGATCCCCTCCTCGGCGAGGATCTTCGCCGCTCGCAGCACCTTGGGGTGCTCCCCCTCCGGGAACACGATGCGCTTCGGGCTGCGCTTCGCCTTCTGGATGACGATGTTCATGATCTCGCTGGAGCGCGAGATCATCGCCTCGAGCTTGCGCAGGTACGCCTCCATGTCGCGGATCGGCTTGCGCGCCACTCCGGAGATCATCGCCGCCTCGGCGACCGCGGGCGCCACCCAGAGGAGCACCCGGTGGTCGAACGGCTTGGGGATCAGGTACTCGCGGCCGAACCGGAAGCTCTGCCCGCCGTATGCCTTCGAGACCGAATCGGGAACGTCCATCTTGGCGAGCGCCGCCAGGGCCTGCGACGCCGCCATCTTCATCGCCTCGTTGATCTCGGTCGCGGCGACGTCGAGCGCTCCCCGGAAGATGAACGGGAAGCCGAGCACGTTGTTGACCTGGTTCGGATAGTCGGTCCGGCCCGTCGCCATGATCACGTCGGGCCGCGCGGCGCGGGCCTCCTCGGGAGTGATCTCCGGGTCGGGGTTCGCCAGCGCGAAGACGATCGGGTCCCGGGCCATCCCCTTCAGCATCTCGCCCGTCACGATCCCCTTGGTCGAGAGCCCGACGAACACGTCGGCGCCCTGCAGCGCGTCCACGAGGGTGCGCTCGTCCGTCTCCACGGCGAACTGCGCCTTGTAGCGGTTCATGTCGCCGCTGCGCCCCTTGTGGATCACGCCGGACTTGTCGACGAGGCGGAGATTCCCGGGCTTCACGCCGTAGGAGAGGTAGAGCTTCGCGCAGGCGATCGCCGAGGCGCCCGCGCCCACGAAGACCACCTTGACGTCACCGATCTTCTTGCCGGCGATCTCGAGCGCGTTTAAGAGCGCGGCGGCCGAGATGATCGCCGTCCCGTGCTGATCGTCGTGGAAGACGGGGATCTTCAGGCGCCGGCGCAGCTCCTCCTCGATCTCGAAGCACTCGGGCGAGCGGATGTCCTCGAGGTTGATTCCGCCAAAGGTCGGGGCGATGCGCGCGACGGTGTCGATGAAGGCCTTCGGGTCGAGCTCGTCGACCTCGATGTCGAACACGTCGATGTCGGCGAAGCGCTTGAACAGGATCCCCTTCCCCTCCATGACGGGCTTCGACGCGAGGGCGCCGATGTTCCCGAGCCCGAGCACCGCCGTGCCATTCGAGATGACGCCAACCAGGTTGCCCTTGGCCGTGTACTCGTACGCCTTCTCGGGGTCCTTCTCGATCTCGAGGCAGGGAACGGCGACGCCGGGGCTGTAGGCGAGCGACAGATCCTCCTGCGTGCGGCAGGGCTTCGTCGGAACGACCTCGATCTTCCCCTTGCGGCCGCGCGAGTGGTACTCGAGCGCCTCCTCGGGAGTGATCTTCCTCACGGCGCGGAGAGCTCCTGCCGGACGGCGCGGACGGCGTCGATCGCCCCGTCCTTCGGCACGGCGCGCGCCTTCCTGTCGCGGCGGGTCACGACCTCCACGTTGCCTTCCTTCAGGGCCCGGCCCCCCACGTTGACGCGGATGGGGAATCCCAGGAGATCCGCGTCCTTGAACTTGACGCCCGGCCGCTCGTCGCGGTCGTCGTAGAACACCTCGAAGCCGGACTCGAGGAGGGCCTCGTACAGGCCGTCCGCCGCTTCCTTCGTCGCCGCGTCCGTGGAGTTCAAGGAGACGACCACCACCTCGAAGGGCGCAAGCGCGAGCGGCCAGACGATGCCGTCGGCGTCGTGATGCTGCTCCACGGCCGAAGCCATGGTCCGGCCGACGCCGATCCCGTATGTCCCCATCACGGCCGGACGGGGCTCCCCCTTCTCGTCCGTGAACTCGCACTTCAGCGCGACCGAGTATTTCGTCCCGAGCTTGAAGATGTGGCCGACCTCGATCCCGCGGGCGATCTCGAGCGGCTGGCCGCAGCGGGGACACGGATCCCCCGCGCGGGCCTGCGCGAAGCTCCCCCACTCGGGCACCTTGACCTCTCGGTCGAGCGCGAAGCCCCGGACGTGCATGTCGCGCTTGCCCGCTCCGGTGACGGCGTTGACCGCTCCCCGCACGGACTCGTCGCCGATCAGCCGGACGGCCGGCGGGAGGCGATGCGGTCCCACGAAGCCCACGGGCGCGCCCGTCGCCGGCTCGACCTTCTCCTCGGGAGCGAGCGCGAGGTGATCGACTTCGAGGGCGTTCTTCAGCGCGACCTCGTTCGCGTCGAGATCTCCCCGCACGAGCGCGACCACGAAGCCCTTCTCCGTCTCGTACACGAGACACTTGATCATCCGCGAGGCCGTGATCCCCAGAAACTCGACGACGGAGTCGATCCCGCCGCGGCCCGGCGTCTCGACCTCGTCGACGCCGGACAGGGTCTCGTCCTCCCAGGGAGCGGGGAGAGGCCCCGTCCGGGCCTTCTCCAGGTTCGCGCCGTAGCCGCAGGCCGCACAGCGCACGACCGCGTCCTCGCCCGTCTCGGCGAGCACCATGAACTCCTGCGAGTCGCTGCCGCCGATGGCGCCGGAGTCCGCCTCGACGACCGTGAAGTCGAGCCCGCAGCGCTCGAAGATCCGGCGGTACGCGGCCTCCTGCGCGCGGTACGAGCGGTCGAGGCCCTCGGCGTCCACGTCGAAGGAGTAGCCGTCGTACATCAGGAACTCCCGGCCGCGCATGAGCCCGAAGCGCGGCCGGATCTCGTCGCGAAACTTCGTGCGGATCTGGTACAGCGTGACGGGAAGCTGCCGGTACGACGTGACGCCGGAGCGCACGAGCGTGGTCACGGCCTCCTCCGCGGTCGGCGCGAGGCAGTACTCACCCTTC
>JBBQEJ010000187.1:0-9716 GCA_038320555.1 Vicinamibacterales bacterium
TCGGGGAACCTGCCCCCCGACCTGCTCGAGTCCAACCTCTTCGGCCACGTCAAGGGCGCCTTCACCGGCGCGGTCTACCCGAAGAAGGGGCTGTTCGAGCTCGCCGACAAGGGGACCATCTTCTTCGACGAGATCGGCAACATTCCGCTCGAGACCCAGGCCAAGCTGCTGCGGGTGATCCAGGAGCGCGAGTTCATGCGCCTCGGCGGGGTCGACACGATCAAGGTCGACGTCCGCATCATCGCCGCCACCAACGTCGACCTGCGCCACATGATGGACGAGGGCAAGTTCCGCGAAGATCTCTACTACCGCCTCCACGTCATTACCGTGCAGCTGCCGCCGCTGCGCGAGCGCAAGGACGACATCCCGCTGCTGGTCCAGACCTTCCTCGAGAAATACGGCAAGGAGAACCAGAAGACGCACCTCGAGCTGACCGGAGAGGCGCTCGATCTGCTGCAGGAATACGACTGGCCGGGCAACGTCCGCGAGCTGGAAAACGTCATCGAGCGGGCCGTGGTGCTCTCGACCGGCGCCCGCATCGACGCCGACCTCGTCCCCGATCACGTCCGCAGCAGCCGCCGCTTCCAGATGCCGCAGTTCGTGGTCCCGCCCGAGGGCATCTCGTTCCGCGAGGTCATCACCGACTTCGAGAAGCGGCTGATCGAGTCCACGCTCGAGGCCGCCGGCGGCGTGCAGAAGCGCGCCGCGGAGCTCCTCCACATCAAGCCGACGACGCTGAACGAGATGATCAAGCGCCACGACATCCGCCCGCGCCGGAAGCGGACGGCGCTCGGTGCCCGCAACGGCTCCGACGTGCCCGAGATCGACGACCTCGCCGACGAAGGCGACGAGGTCGGCGCGATCAACCAGGACTAGCGGCGGTCAGGCGCGCTTCCCGGCTCCGCCCGGCCGCAGCTTCGAGAACATCTTCTCGTATTTCGCCAGAATCACGTCCCAGCGGTAGTTCGTCCTGATGTACTCGCGTCCATTTCGCCCGAGCCTTGCGCGCAGGCCCTGATCGCCCACGAGCATCCGTAGCGCTTCGGTGAACTCGTCGCGGTCGGCGTAGTAGAGTCCCGCGTTGCTCTTGCGGCAGTGCTCGACCAGGACCTCGCTGCGTGCGTTCGCGAGCACCGGCGTGCCGACGGCAAACGACTCGAGCGCGAGGAGCGACAGGCTCTCGTACGGCGACGGCACGACGACGACCGTGGCGGCCTCGAGCGCCTGGACGCGCTCCTGGTCCGGCAGGTACCCGGCGAACCGGATGAACGGCTCCTCAGGCAAGGGCATCAGCTTGACGCCCATCAGCACCAGCGACGCATCGCCACCCTGCTGCACGTAGGTGCTGAAGTACTCGATCAGCTCCTCGCACCCCTTCCCGGGATCGATGCGTCCGCCGTACAGCGCGATCGGCCCATGGAGACGATGACGGCGCCTGAACATCGAGCCGCGCTGGGCCAGGTGGGGCCGGAAGGTCGGCGATGCGTCATCGGCCGCGGCGGCTTCTTCGTCGTCTGCGGCCTGGTCTTCCGGGTCCCCCTGGCGCGGCGATGTGTGCTCGCGCGGATATTCCTGCGCGTTGGGCAGATCGACGCCGCACCCGATCGTTTCTTCCTCGATCGCGCGGATTGAGAAATGCGTGGTCAGGAAGCGCCGCTCGACGTCGGTTTGGTAGGCCAGGCCGGCGGGGAGGCTGAAGAGCTCCTTGTAGATCTCGAGACGAATCGCCGGCTCGTCGTGCGCGGTTGGCACGAGGATGCTCTTCTGCGGCGCGATCTTTGCGCCGAGGACGGTCGGCGCATAGAGATACGTGAAGAAGATCAACACGTCGTACTGCTGGTGATTCCGTTCCAGGTACTCGAGGAGCGCCGGACACCACGGGCCCTGCTGCCGCAGCCACTCGAGCTCGTCCTCGCGCGTGTGCGCGTTGTTGAAGATCCACTCCGAATAGCGGTTGAATGCGTGGATGTCGCGCACGCGCGCGTTCGCAAACCGGCGAACGGTGACGCCGCGGACGCGATCCGATCCTTCGGGGTACTCGTTCTTCCACGTGATGTAGTCCTGCGCGCACGTCGTGAGCACTTCCACCTGGTGCTTGGGTGCGAGCCGTTCGGCAATGAGGCGGCAGGAATACTCCGACCCGCCGAGGATCTCGGTGCCGTAGCGCTGAACGATGAAGCCGAGCTTCAATAGTGATCCTCAGTAGGTGAAGATCCCACAGGAGTATGGGACACGATGAGATCCTATGTGATCTGTGTAAGCATGGCAGGTTGCCTTACGCGACAAGGCCCCCCACTATTTCCATCAATCTGCGTTCGATGCGCGCCGGCGCGAAATCCGCCAGCCGACGGCGCTGTCCCTCGATGATGCGATCGCGCACAGGTCGATCGTACACGAGCGTGCCCAGCATTTCGGCCGCGAGCTCGAGGTCCTTCGGGTGGAACAGCATACCCGCGCCGCCCAGTGTCTCGGGGACGGCCCCGGCCGCGTAGGCCAGGACCGGAACGTCGGCCGCCATGGCTTCGACGAGCGGGACGCAGAACCCCTCGTGCTCGCTGAGCGACACGTAGACATCAGCCCATCGATAAAATGCCGCGAGATCCTCGTCCGGCACGGGCCCGGTGAACCAGAAGCGGTCCGGCAGCATCTGGAGCTCCGAGATGAGCGCTCGCACCTGCGCGTAGTAGCGCGGCAGACCGTCGTAGCGCCCGACGAAAATGAAGCGGTAATAGCTGTCGACGTACCGCTTGTAGACCTCCGCCAGCCGAATGTGGTCCTCGATCCGCTTGTTGGGAACGATACGGCCCACGAAGAGGACGTTGATCAGGCCGTCCCCGAGAATTTTTTCGAGGGCCGGGCGCCTGGGCGCGCTGGTGATCCGCTGAGTGTTGACGGCAATCGGCATGACGCCAGTCGGAGCGAAACCCATCTGTTCCAGCTCGCGCCGGTTGAAATCCGAATCTCCGAGCGCGAGATCCACGTGTCCCACAAGCGACCGCAGCTCCTTGCGCCCAAGCGCCGCGAGCCTGAACAACCCGGCGTCGTACGGCGCGAAGAAGGCCGCCGGTGTGATGTTGTGGTACTGCAGCACCCGTGTTCCCTCGATCGATGCGAAGGCTTGCGTCATCGGCGAGGGGAGTGCGAAGTGGAAGATCGTCACGTCCCCGCGCCGCGCGTCCGGATCCGAGAACGCGCGCACGTCGCCGCGCAGCTCGTCGTCCATCGTCAAGGCAAACAGATCGGACGTGTGGCCCGCGTTCCGCAGCATCCCGCGCACGCGCCGCGCGCTGTCGCCGATCGCGTCGCCCTTGTGGGCGGCAGGGACCCATTGGTTGATGATCATGTTCGCGATTCGCGGCTCGCGGCTCGCGGTTCGGATGCAGAGGCTCGCTCTGCGGCGTCAGCGCTCCCGAATCGCGAATCGCGGACCGCGAACCGCGGATCGATCGGCAACGCCCTATAGAGTGCCGGTCTGAATTGGCGGAGCTCTTCGAGCCGCTCGAACTGATCGAACTGCCGCCAGAAATCCCAGGCAACCTCCGGGGCGTCTCGCGGCGGTTTCGCGAGCGTGTTCTCGACGAAGCGGAGGAGGGTGCCGGCGAAGTCGCGCGCGCGCAGCCGCTGCAGCGCGTTGTCCTGGGATTGCACGACCACGTCCGCGATACGTTCGTCGTCGAGCACGGCTTCCATCAGGCGCGCGATGTCGAGTGCGTCCTTGGTATCGTACAGCACGCCACCGCCATCCATCGTGGCCGGTACGGCCGTGGCCGCGTACGCCAGCACGGGGATCCGCTTATAAAACGCTTCGACAATCGGCACACAGAAGCCTTCGTGCTCGCTGGCGCACAGGAACAAATCGGCCACGTCGTACAGGGCCGTCAGCTCTTCGTTCGACACGTGGCCGAGGAAGTGGACGTCAGGGGTGCCGAGCCGCGCGATGAGGTTCTGCAGCATCGCGAGGTACCGATCGAACCCGCCGTACGAGCCGACGAGCAGCAGGCGCGAGCGCGGATTGTGACGGGTTCGGTAGGCGTGGAATGCGCGGATGACGTCCTCGAACGTCTTGTTCGGAGTGACGCGTCCGACGAAGATGACGTTCGTCCACTCGTCGTCGAACTCCGCGGCCATCATGCGATCGGGGATGCCGTCGAGGTGGCTGAAGCCGGGAACGACCGGCAACACGCTTGTCGCGTGAAACCCAAGCGTCTCGAGCTCCTGGCGGTTGTATTCGGAATCGCCCAGCGCGAGATCACAGCGGTTGATATAGGCGGTCAGCTCGCGGCGTCCGCGGAAGCACAGCTTCACGAGATCTTTATGGATCCCGATGAAATACTCAGGCGGCGTGATGTTGTGGTAGACGAGTACCATCCGTCCGGGCAGGGCATAGGCTATGCGCGACGCCCGCGACCCGATCGAAAAGTGGTGGATGAGCAGGTCCGACGGCGCGACCCCGCCCACGAGCTCCCGGTAGTCGATCGTCAGATCCTCGAGCCGTGGGTCCGCGGTTTCGACGAAGATCTCCGATTCGTACCCCGCATCCCGAAGCACGCGCTGGATACCGAGGACCTCGTGTCCGATTGCGTCGCCGTAACCGAGCGTGGCGAGGACCTGGTGGACGCGCGCCCGTGGGGTCTGCACGGCGCTCATGCGGATTGCGAGAGATCGCCCGACGGCTCGCGGCCCGTGACGACGGCTCTCGAGGGAATCCCGGCGAGCACCTCGGTGGCCGGCGGCAGATCGCGCCGCCGGCGCGCGAACCAGCCCGGCAGGCGCTCGATTGGCTTACGGGCGGCCCCGCTCGCGTCCTCGCGCTTCAGGCCTTCGAACATATCCAGATACTTACGTTCGATCACAGGCCACGCGTAGTTCGTCGCGAAGTAGTCACGGCCGTTGCGCCCGAGCCTGTCGTGCAGCGGCCCGTTCGATTCGAGCGAGTACAGCGTTTCAGCGAATTCCTCGTATCGCTCATAATACAGTCCCGCCGCGCTGCGAATGCATTGGCCCTTCAACACGTCGCAGCGGCCGTTTGCGAGCACCGGCCGCCCGATCGCCCACGCCTCGAGGGCGACCATCGACAGGCTTTCGTAATAGGACGGCATGATCAGCAAGTCAGATGCGGCCAGCCCATCGTACTTGTCCTCGTCTGGCAGGAAGCCCAGGTGATGGATTCGAGGATGCTGAGGGACCGGCATGATCGCACTGCCGATGAGTGCCAGATCGAGGCCGCGCGGAAATGTTGCGGCGTAGCGCTGGAAGAAGTCGAACAGCTCCTTGCAGCCCTTGTTCTCGTCAATCCGGCCGACGTAGATCGCAAACGGCCCGCGGATGTTGTATTTCCGCCTGAACCGCGCCGCGTCGGTTCGCGAAGGCACCTCGGACCCGACGCCGACGACGATGCCCGGTACGTCCTCGTTGTGCGCCGCCGCGTGAATCATCGCGCGCTCTTCGTGCGAGTTGTACATGATGCCCCGCACGCCGCGAAACGTGGGGCCGAAGATCGCGAGACCTATGGCGGGATCGCGCTCGGCGGTCGGCACGAGCACAGCCTTCGCAGGCACACGCCGGGCGCCGTGCCAGGCGTGATAGTACCGATAGCTGAAGAGCAGGATGAAGTCGAGATTCCGCGCCTCGCGATGGAGGTAGTCGATCATCGCGGGGCTGGCCGGCCCCTCACTGTCGAGCCAGCCGATCTCGTCAGCCATCGAATGCGTGTCGTCGAAGACGCGCCGGGATCGCCGGCCGAACTGATACGGATCGCGCTCGTGCCGAACGGGGAATCGGCGGACGGGGATGCCGTTGACGTGTTCGATCCCGGCCGGCCGCTCGTTCCGCCACGTGACGTAATCACGCGCGCAGGTCGTCACGACCTCGACCTCGGCGTGCCGCGCGAGCCGCTCGGCGACGTAGCGCGCATGGAGCTCTGCGCCACCGTTGATGTCCGCGCCGTAGCGCTGGACCACGACCGCGAGCTTCACGATTCCGAGCGGTCTCCGGCGTTGCCTGAATCGAATCCGCCGCCGGAAGGCACGCCTTCGGCGCGTGTCACCGGGCTGAGGTCCCGATTGCTGGTCTGGTCGCGTCGCGGCTCCAGGTCCGCCGTCCCGGGCGTGAGCCCCCGACTCTCTGCTGGTTCGCCTCGAGACTCGACGTCCGGTCCCTGCCCGGCACCCTGAGCGCCGCCGGTGCCCTGTCGAGGCTCATCCGGCCTCCGGCCCCGCCCGCGCCGCCGCCGCCGGCGATTTCGCCGCTCCGCCTGTTCTGCCTCGGTGCCGCGCGGTTCCCGGGACTCGGTCCCGCTGCTCGGAGGCTGAAGCGGCGGCACGCCGCCCGGCCGGTACTGCACGACGCCTTCGAGCGCCCGCGCCCGCCGCTCGTCGAAGTCGAGCCGGCTCGACATCGATTCGACGCGCATCTTCAGGTTCTTCACGTCGATCCCGAGCCGGGTCGTTTCGAGCACCAGGTTGTGAATGACCTCGTAGTACAGCGGTTCGAGTGCGGCCTGTTGCGCATTCAGCTTCGACTGGATGTGCAGCGCCTCGATGAGCGGGTTGGGATTGAAGAACAGCTTGAGGATCGGCTTCAGCAGCTTGCGCATGAACGCCAGGAACCCGCGGTGGGTCTCGAACAGCGTCGTATCCTCGAACTTGAAATTCGGCGGCAACGAGGCTTCGCGCTTGCGCCGGAACTGTTCGAGCAGATCCGAGCGGACTCCGCGCGGATCCAGGAATTTCTCGAGCTTGACGTTCGCCAGCTCGCGGATTTCCTCCTCGGTATAGTCCACGCCGCGCTTCTCGCGGATTCGCGATCGGATCTGCCGCATGATCTGCTCGACGTCGACGTCGTCGGAGCGAACGGAAAAATCGGTCATGGGTGTACTCGGAGATTCTTGATTTCTGATTGTTGATTGCTGATTGACGGACAATCAAAAATCAGCACTCGAAAATCAGCAATTCATTTTTCACTCGTGCGTTTCTTGCGCACGAACTCCGGGGCCTGGGCGATGCACGTGCCAAGAATGCCCAGCGAACGTGCGAGCGCTCTGGTTCCCGTCAGGTTGATCGCCGCGGCGGCCGTGCCCACGTCGGGGTACCCGTCCCGAGTGGCCGCGACGGTTTCCCAATTGCGAAACAGCCGGCCCCAGGGCCCGTCGAGCACTTCGCGCATCATCCGCTTCGCGTTGTACGGATACCAGTAGCTGTCGTGATAGACCACGCTGGCGATGTAGGCCCACGGCGCCAGCACGGTCTTCAGGGACCACTCGATCGGCTTCTTCATCGGTCCCCAGTAAATCTGGTGCTGCATCCGCGAGGCGAAGGTCATCCTCTTGAACGGCCCGACGAAGTGCCAGTTCTCGTCGGCCGCCGACCTGTCGCCGACGATCTCGATGTCGCGAGGATCGCCGCAGCCGAGGCCGAGGTCGTGCGCCATGCGAATGAATTTGATCGACATCGGATCGAAGCCCATGAGTTTGGCCGCCACGGCGTCGATCGCCGTCTGGTCCGCGCTCGCGAGAATCACGTTCTTCGAGTACGGTACCATGCAGCGCGGCCCCGGGCCGTCCCCCGCAAACGTGCCGTCCATCACCGCGAAGACGCCGCGGTGAATCTTCTTCTGGATCATCAGCAGGTCCACGAGCGTTTCGTGGATCACGGGATGCGTCCAGTGCCGGTGCTCGTTCAGCAGGCCGCCGAACGCGTTCTTCATCGCGCCCGTGGTCGTTGTGAACACGTGCGTCTTGATCGTCGGGAGGTGGATGATGTTCTCCCCGATGAAGCGCTTCGGAATCATGAAGCCCTTCGGGTAGACCTCGTTCAGACAGGTGAACTTCTTCGTGAGATCGCCGACGGCGTCGCGGATGTTGATCCACTCTTCCGTCTCGTAGATGTGAATGTTCCGCAGGTTGTGCGCCTGGACGACGTTGATCTGCTTGTTCTCACGTTCGCCGAGATGCGCGTCGATGACGACCGTGCGGTTGTGGCAGGCGTGAACCAGCGACGGATCGTACCCGTCCTGCTTCATCGCGCCGATCACGCCCTCGAGCTGCCACGGCGTCGTGGAGCTTCCGGGAAAGAAGAAGTGCCACGAGATGTTGACCTTGAGCGCGGTGTCGGCGTCCTTTGCGACGACGTCCTGGTAGCCCGCGAGGTTCATCAGCGAGTGGTAATCGCGCAGCACCGTGCCGGGCGTCGTGCGGAGGATTGCGACTGTCGATCTAGCCATGAAGTATTCGCTTACGGGTCCTGTTAGGAGGTCGGCCCCTGGAGCAGCGGCGGCGCCCCATAAATGATGACGGCCACCGTCGCGGCCCAGAGCGCAACGCAGAGGAGCAGCGGGCGGTCGTTCAGGAGCATCTCGGAAGGGCTGCCGCCACCTTCCTTCTGATGCACGAGATAAAGGTACCGGAATATCCCGTAGAGCGGAAACGGCAGCGTCAGGCCCAGCCTGTTCGTATGGAACTTCGCAATCGTGTCCGGGCTCACCGTGTAGATCGCATACGCCACGAGCGTCGATGCCGTTACCACGGAGATCATCTGATCGAGCAGGTACGGACTGTACTCCTCCAGAATGCGGCGGTGCCCTTTCGCGGTGTCGGCGAGGAGCACCAGCTCGTGGCGGCGCTTGCTGAGAGCCATGAACAACGCAAGCAGGATCGTCATGATCAACAGCCATTCGCTGAATGTCACGGCGATCGCGGCGGCGCCTGCGGCCGCGCGCAGCACGAAGCCCACGGCGATTGTCAGCACGTCGATGATGACGATGTGTTTCAGCGGCCCCGAGTACATCGCCTGGAGCACCAGATAGGCGGCGGCGAGAACCCCGAACTGCGGGGCGAGCCAGAACGCCCCCGCGAGCGCGCAGGCGCCCAGCACGGCCGCGGTCGTCAGCGCGGCGGCGACTGACACCTGCCCGGAGGCAATGGGACGCGACCGTTTCAGCGGGTGCTGCCGATCCGCCTCGCGGTCGGCGACGTCGTTGATGAGGTACACGACCCCCGACAGCATGCAGAAGATGGCGAACGCCTCGATCGATCGAATCACCGACTCGAGAACGATCAGGCGTCCGCTGAACAGGAGCGCGGCGAAGACAATGAGGTTCTTCGTCCACTGCGCCGGGCGCAACGACAGAACGAGGCTCACGGCAAAGGGCCGCGCCCCGGCGGCGACCGGCCCTGCCCGAGGTTCGATGATGTCCGGAATACTGTGTCGCGCCATCTAGAGCGCGGCGGGTATGTGCGCGGCCCGGCTAGGTGCTGAAGCTCTTGATCGCATCCGGCTCGGACTCGTACGTCTCGAACACGGTCAACAGCTTCGTGATGGCGAGCAGATCCTGAATGCGCTTCGTGAGGTTCAGCAGCTTCAGCTTCCCCCCTTGCCTGCTCACCGTGGTATACGTGCGGACGATTTCGCCCAGGCCCGCGCTATCGATATAGGGGACGCCTTCGAGGTTGAGCAGCAGCTTCTTCTTATCCTGCTGGATGAGCGAGTTGATCTTGTCCTTCAGGAGCTCGTCGCCTTCTCCGAGCGTCATCTTGCCCTTGAGGTCCAGAATCGTCACTCCGTCGACGATTCGTTCGTCGATCTGCATCGCCGCTTCCTCCAAGTCCGACCGCGCCGGCGGGACCGTCAGCCCCCGCCGGTGGCCTGACGTTCAACCGCTCGAAGCGCCTGCCCACAGGCCCTACGTTCACAAGAAATAGACCGGCCAGCGTACTACGC
>JBBQEJ010000188.1:0-9696 GCA_038320555.1 Vicinamibacterales bacterium
CGGCAATCGCACGGTTGTGGGCGTCGTTGGAAACATCCGTCATGACGGCCCGGAAACAAATTGGCGAACGCAGGCATTCGTGCCGGTGGCCCAAAGTCGGGTGCCTGGCGCCACGCTGGTCGTCCGGACGACGCGAGGCGCACAAGGAATCCTTTCAGCGGTGAGGCAGGCGATCTGGTCCGAGTTTCCGGCGGCGCTTCCCACGCACGTTGTCGAAAGCAGCCTGGACACGTATTTCGAGGCACTCGTGGCGCAGCGCCGCTTCAACATGCTGCTCCTGGCGCTTTTCGGCGTCCTCGGCCTGACGATTGCGAGCGTCGGAATCTACGGCGTGATCGCCTACGCCGTGAGTCAACGCACACAGGAGATCGGCATTCGAATGGCGCTCGGCGCGCTGCCCTCGACGATCCTGAAGTCCGTCCTCGGCGGCGCGCTCCTCTACATGATTGCCGGGCTTGCGATTGGGTTGATGGGCGCCTGGGGCCTTGCAGGATTGGTGAAAGTATTCCTGTTCCAGATCCAGCCCCACGATCCGACGGTCTACGCGGGAGTCCTGCTGGTGCTCGCCATAACTGGCCTTGCGGCCGCGTTCCTCCCGGCTCGGCGCGCGTCACGCGTTGATCCCCTCATCGCGCTTCGGATGGAATGAAGCGGCCCGCAACGGACGGACAACCTGAACGGAGCGCCGGATGAGCACGCTAACCGCCGCCGTCTGTTGTTTTCTCGCACTCGCGTCCTTCGCGGCGGGCGGGCATGCCCCTCAGGAGGCTCTGCCGCGTATCGCGAAACCCGACACGTTGGCGATCGAGATGGCCAAGGCTCTCGTGTCGGGCGACCGGGAGCGGTTCACGGCGCTCGCCGCGACGCGGGAGGAGATGGAAGGGTTGTTGGAACAGGCGCAGCCGCCGAAAGACTGATCAGTCGCAGTGAAAATAGAACCGGTTTCCATCGATGTCTTCGACAGTGAACTGGCGCAAACCCCAGCGCTTCTTTTCGAGAGGTTCCACGATTCTTGCGCCCCGCGAGCGCAATTCCTGGTAAGTCGCGTCGATGTCCGCCGCAAATACCCAGTGAACAGCAGGTTCGAATGGGCGGTCTCTTTTGCGAAAGAAAATCGCGACGTTATCGCGCGAGACGGCACCGATATCGCCTCCTGGGTACAACCAACCAATCTCGAAGCCGAGCGCATCGCGGTAATGCTGCTGGGCCCGCTCCACGTCCTCAACCGGGAGCTCCGGTGTGGGATGGGCGAGCATCGTTCGCAACGGCTTCTGATTCATGACACCCTCCTCTCGTCTTGCGCCCGCACGCCGCCTGAGCGATCAGGGCTCATAGTAAACACTTCGCCGAACCCAGTGGAACCTCGCCGAACCCGCCAAACCCAGTAGAACCTCGTAGAACCCAGCAGAACCTTGAGGGGCCGCCTCATCCATTCACCCCACGGGCGCGTGCTAAAATGCCTGTTTGGACTCTTCCCGGAAATCCCGGCAGTAGGTATGGCCCACGACTGGATTGCGGTGCGCGGCGCGCGCGTACACAACCTCAAGAATATCGATGTCGATTTGCCGCGCGACCACTTGGTCGTGATTACGGGCCTGTCCGGGTCCGGCAAGTCGTCGCTCGCGTTCGACACGATTTACGCCGAAGGGCAGCGGCGCTACGTGGAGTCGCTCTCGTCGTACGCCCGCCAGTTCCTCGAGCAGATGGAGAAGCCCGACGTCGATCTGATCGACGGCCTGTCCCCCGCCATCGCGATCGAGCAGAAGACGACCGGGTCGAACCCGCGCTCGACGGTCGGCACGGTCACCGAAATCTACGACTATCTCCGGCTCCTGTTCGCCAACATCGGCGTCCCGCATTGCCACCTGTGCGGCCGCGCGATCGCGTCGCAGTCGCTCGACCGGATCATCGACATGGTGATGCTGTCGCCCAACGACGAGCGCGTGAACGTGCTGGCGCCCATCGTCCGCGGCCGCAAGGGAGAGTTCAAGAAAGAGCTGCTGTCGCTGCGGACGCGCGGGTTTACGAAAGTCCGCGTGGACGGCGAGCTACACTCGCTCGACGAAGACATCAAGCTCGATCGGCGCCGGAATCACACGATCGAGGTCGTGGTCGATCGTCTGGTGCTGAAGCCGGGCATCGAGCGCCGGCTGACCGAATCGGTCGACATCGCCCTCAACCTCGCCGACGACATCGTCGTGATCAACACGCTCGACGGCGGGGATCGGCTGTTCTCGCGGCGGCTCGCCTGCACGTACTGCGGCGTCAGCATGCCGGAGATGACGCCGCGCGCCTTCTCGTTCAATTCGCCGCACGGCGCCTGCCCGGATTGCCAGGGGCTCGGGGCTGTCTACGACTTCGATCCGACGCGCCTGGTGCCCGACGACTCGCTGTCGCTCCAGGCGGGGGCGATCGCGCCGTGGGCGAAAGGCGACCGCAAGCTTGTCCGCGAGGCACTGGCGTCGTTGAGCCGCACGTTCGGCATCGATCTGGCCCTGCCCTTCCGCCGCCTGTCGAAAAAGATCCGCGACATCCTGTTCTTCGGCGCCGCGGGCGCAGGACGACGGGGGGACGCCGACGGTACGCGCAAGAAGAGCAAGATCCGCGATGCCAAGGATCCGTTCGGCGCCGGCTTCGAGGGGCTCGTGCCGAATCTGCGGCGCCGCTATGAAGAGGGGACCTGGCTCGAGCAGGAAAACCTGGAACCGTACCGCGCCCTGCGGCCATGCCCGACGTGCAGCGGTGAACGCCTGAAGGCGCAGAGCCGCGCGGTCCGCGTGAAGGGACGGACGGTATCGGAGTACGTCGGCCTGCCGATCTCCGAGGCGGTCCGCGTGTTCGACACGCTGGAGCTGACCGACCGCGAGGCGCTCATCGCCAGCCGGATCCTCCGCGAGATCCGGGATCGCCTCCACTTCCTGAACGACGTGGGTGTCGGTTATCTGACACTCGGGCGCAGCGCGGCGACGCTGTCGGGCGGCGAAGGCCAGCGGATTCGTCTCGCCACGCAGATCGGCTCCAACCTCACAGGCGTGTTGTACGTCCTCGACGAGCCGTCAATCGGGCTGCACCAGCGCGACAACCGCGCCCTGCTCTCGACGCTGGCGCGCCTGCGGGATCTTGGAAACACCGTGGTGGTGGTGGAGCACGACGAAGAGACGATTCGCACGGCCGACTACGTGGTTGACCTGGGGCTCGGCGCCGGCGAACACGGCGGCCACGTGATCTTCCAGGGCACGCCCGCGGAGCTTCTGAAGGATGGCCACGGTTCGCTGACCGGGGCGTACCTGCGCGGCGAACGGACGATCAAGACGCCCGCGTCGCGCCGTGCCGCCACGCGCGGCCAGCTGGTGATCAAGGGCGCGCGCGAGAACAACCTCAAGGACATCGTTGTCACGCTGCCGCTCGGGGTGTTGACGACCGTGACTGGCGTCAGCGGATCGGGCAAGTCCACGCTCATCAACGACATTCTGTACAAAGCGCTCGCCCGCGTCCTCTATCGCGCCGCCGATGAACCGGGCGCTCACACGTCAATCGACGGCATCGACCTCGTCGACAAGGTCATTCAGATCGATCAATCGCCAATCGGCCGCACGCCGCGATCGAACCCGTCGACATACACCGGCCTGTTCACGTTCATCCGCGAGCTGTTCGCGATGCTGCCCGACGCCAAGGCGCGAGGCTTCCGGCCCGGGCGCTTTTCGTTCAACGTCAAGGGCGGACGGTGCGAGGCCTGCCAGGGAGACGGCGTCATCGCGATCGAGATGCACTTCCTCCCCAACGTCTACGTGACGTGCGAGCAGTGCAAGGGACGGCGATACAACCGCGAGACCCTCGAGATTCGGTACCGCGGCAAATCGATCGCGGACGTGCTCGATCTCACGGTCGATCAGGCCCTGCCGCTTCTCGAGAACTTCCCGCCAATCGCGAACAAGCTGCGCACCCTGCAGGACGTCGGCCTTGGCTACATCGAGCTGGGGCAGTCGGCGACCACCTTGAGCGGCGGGGAGGCCCAGCGCGTGAAGCTCGCCAAGGAGCTCTCACGGCGGGGCACCGGCCGTACGCTCTATATCCTCGACGAACCGACAACCGGGCTGCACTTCGAAGATACCCACAAGCTGCTCGACGTGCTGAACAAGCTCGTTGACCAGGGAAACACGGTCGTCATCATCGAGCACAATCTCGACGTCATCAAATCGGCCGACTACGTCATCGACCTCGGACCCGAGGGAGGGGAGGGGGGAGGACGGATAGTTGCGCAGGGGACTCCTGAAGTCGTGGCGACCAGCCGAGAATCCTTTACGGGGCGTTTTCTGGCGGACATTCTCGGCGCCCCCGCGGCGCGCGCCGCCTCTACGACCCCTGTTGTGAGGTCGCTACGGCGCGCCTGAGCGCCTCCCAGCCGGAAACAAGGGCTGGGGTCCGACGCCTGGAACCGCGTGAAGGGCAGGCCTGATTATGGACGCATTCTGCAGTCCGCTCGGACGTGGCAAAAAAGCCACACTCCCCAATGACGGAGTTGTGGCTGGCCGGCCACAGACAGCCGGCACGCCACCGCAAGTTCGGGTGCCTGATTATAGTCAAATCATTCAATTTCAGTTACTTACGGCCCTTACCGCCCGTATGTTTCGGGTGGCAGGGGCTTTGCTGAGGTCGGGAGCGGTTTTCCCAGCCGCATAGAGAGGTCATGAGCGCTCAGCGTACCCTCCGCCGTCCCGTATCGTGTACCGGAATTGGACTTCATTCCGGCAACAGAGTCACCCTGTCGCTCAAGCCGGCTCCGGCCGACTACGGCATCCGTTTTCAGCGAGCCGATCTGGGCGGGCTCGAGATTCCGGCGACCGTCACGCACCTGGGGGGCATTCAGTACCAGACGGGTCTGACACGCGAAGCGGTCTCGGTCGAGACGGTCGAGCACCTGCTCGCCGCGCTGACCGCGCTCGGCATCGACAACGTCATCGTCGAATTGAACAGTCCCGAAGTGCCGATCATGGACGGCAGCGCTGCGCCGTTCGTGTATCTCGTGAATGAAGCGGGCATCAGGCGCCTGCAGGCGCCGCGCCGTTATCTGAAGGTGCTGCGCCCGATTTCGCTGACGCAGGGGGACAAGCGGATCGCGCTCTACCCGTCGGATCACTTCAAGGTGACCTACAGCATCAGCTTCGACCACCCCCTCCTCCGGCACCAGTCGCGGACGATGAGGATCACGGAAGAGAGCTTCGTGGAAGACATCGCGCCGGCGCGGACGTTCGGGTTCCTGAAGGAAGTCGAGATGCTCCGCCAGCGCGGTCTTGCGCTCGGCGGCTCGCTCGACAACGCCATCGTGCTCGGCGAGACGGGTGTCCTGAACAACGCGCTGCGGTTCGAAGACGAGTTCGTGCGCCACAAGATCCTGGACGTCATCGGCGATCTGTCGCTCGTCGGCTACCCGGTTGTGGGGCACCTCGTGGCGCACCGCGGCGGCCACGCGCTGCACACGGCGTTTGCGGCGAAGATTCTCGAAGAGGCCGATGCGTGGCGTCTGGTCGAGGCTTTGTCGGAGGGCGCGGCGATCGGTGTCCCGATCGCCGTTCCAGCCAAGAGCGCCGCGCGGCTGGCAAATTGAGATCTTGAAGTTTTTAGGTTTTAGGTTCTACGGGTGGTTTTTCGAGTTTCCGGTTAGGTGATGGATAGAACCTCAACCTACAACCAGACCTAAAACCCAAAAACCCTAAACCTTAAAACTCTAGATAACCACGAGCGTCTTCCTCGTCGTCTGCGATCCGCAGGCTTCGAACCAGTCGATCCCCTCGCTCACCAGGTCGAACTTCAATCCATAGCGTCCCGGTTTGTCTGGCGCGGTCAGCGTCATCTGCACGTCGACGCTCGACGACGGCTGCAGCGTGGCCGGCAGCCACGCGCGTTCGAAGTCGCGGTTGACGACCGAGCCGTCGCGTGCGCAGAGCTGAGCGCCCATGCGGACGAGGCGCCGGCCGTAGGTTGCCTGCGCGGGAAAGGGGCGTGTCGAGAGGTTGCGGATCGTCGTGCGGATCGTCACCGGGTGTCCGGCGCGGGCAAAGAACGGCAACCGGGTCAGCCGTCCGGTGATCTCGATTCGCGCCCGCGGGGTCGCGCCCGGGATGGCGTTGCCGAGATTGTTGTCGTCCCAGATCTCGTGCTTGATGGCGGCAAGCAGGTCGCTCCCCGGCACGAAGCGGCGTGAGTACATGTCCTCGGGATGATCCGTGAGTTCCCAGCACAGCCGATCGATGTCCATCTCGCCCGCCATCTCTCGCGCACGCGCCATCTCCTCGTCGCTGTCGTTGTGCGTGAAGAGGATGTACCGCCAGTTGATGAAGGGCAGATCGCGGCCCGCGCGCCGTTTTTCATCGGCCGCCGCGCGAAGATTTCGAATGGCCTTGTCGAAGTCCCCGCGCTTCCGGTACTTCGCGTAGGTCTCGGCCGTGGCGCCGTCGATCGAGAAGGTCACCTCGTCGATGCCCGAGTGGACAAGGCGCCGGGCCTGCTCCTCCGTGAAGGCGAGGCCGTTGGTGCTCGTGTAGAGATAGACGTGCGGAAAGCGCGCCTTGATGTACTCGCACATCTCGATGGCGCGCTTGTGCAGGAAGGCTTCGCCGTAATTGAAGAAATCGACCCGGCCGAGCGATGGCCCGGCCTCGTCGATCACGCGCCGGAACAGCTCGAAGTCCAGCATACCGGCGTGCCGCGTGCGCGTGATGCCGGTCTCGGGCGCGCAGCAGGCCTGCGCGCAGGAAATGTTACAGGCCGCCGTGCACTCGATGTACAGCCGCGACGGCAGCTGCTGGACGTTCAGATCGCGTACCGGCGGCGCATCGTCCTTCGCGAGAGGGAGTTTCAGCGGGCAATCGCCGCAGAACTTCGAGCCGCCCGCGTTGAGGTCGCGGCGGAGATCCGTCGCGCGCTGGCCGGTCCATATGGCCGAAACGCCTTCCGCTTTGGCGTCCCCGAGGACGCGCTTGCCATACGGATCGGCGCACCCGCAGACCATGCGGCCGTCGCACAACATGACCATCGTGCTCCACGGCCAGGAGCACGTGAAGCGGGTGGCGAGGTAGTTCAAGGACATGGGGAGGAAGATCGGTTCTGGAAACGAGAAGAGTTGCCTATTTCTTCGGCAGCTTCTTCACATAGGCTCCCAGCCGCTCGTTCTCGTACGACACGACGTTGAGGAAGAGGCTCTCGGCGAGGTACTGGCGCCGCTCGTCGTCGTTCATCTGATCGATGAGGTGCTGGATCTCGCGGACCATGTCTTCGAAGGTGCGTTCGAGGTCCCGTTTGGCGGTCACTTCGATATACAGCGATTCGAGCACCGACAGCAGATCGCCGTCGAGCGCGATCGTCGTGCCGTTGGTCATCTTGATCGTGCGCATTGCTACGCTCCGAAGCTTTTGACGGCGCTCGGCTCGTCGGGGTGCACCTCGATGAAATTCTGGGCGCCGGTCATGGTCAGCATCGTTTCGACGCGCTTCTGCACCCCCGCGAGCTTGAGCGCTCCGCCGGCGGCGTTGGCCTGCCGGTAGAGATCCATCAGGCAGCCGATCGTGGCGCTGTCGACGTAGCCGACCGAGGAGAGGTCCACGACGACCTTGCGCTCGCCGGCGGCGATGAGCTGCGTCACGACGGTCGAAAACTCCGAGAGCAAGGGGTACATCAGGCGTGTTTCGCCGATGCGGACAACAGCGACGCCGTTCGCGTTTTCGGTTGTGAGATTCATTCAGGTACTCCGGATCGCCGGGTCCGCCGCTGCGCGGGAGCGCCGCGCCGCCGGCGCAGAACCGGTTGTTTGTCCTGCAGCCGCTTCAGCTGACGGCCCAGCTCGAGTCGGCCGCGATTGATGCGCGATTTCACGGTGCCTTCGGGCAGCCCGAGGCGGTCGGCGATTTCCTGGTACGACAGCTCCTGAAGGTCGCGCAGCACGACGGCCGTCCGCAACGTCACCGGCAGCGTTTCGAGCGCCTGCTTCAGCTGCGCCCGCAGGTCCAGGTGCTCGGCGACCGCGTACGGCGTCCGCTCGCGCGAGGCCGGCTGCAGATCGTTCGTGTCGACATCGCGCGCGATCGTCTGCCGCTCCTTGCGCACGCTGCGGTAATGGTCGATGCACAGGTTCCGGCTGATGCTGATGATCCAGGTCTGAAAGTTCGCGCGCCGATCGAACGTCCGCAGCGCTTTGAAAATCTTCAGGAAGATGTCCTGCGTGAGATCTTCCGCCTCGTCGTGCTTGCCGACGAACTTGTACGCGACGTTGAACACCTTTCGCCAGTTCTGGCGGACGATCGTCTCCCAGGCGACCTGATCCCCGCTGAGGCACTGCTCGATGAGGCTGTCGGGCGTCGCCGGTTGCGCGGCTGGAGAGTCAACAGACATGCGTGCGGCACGGGCATCATACCAAACTAAGGGAATTGCCGCAGTACACGTTACAATTAGCGTCCTCGTGAACGGATTTCATCGATCAGGCACGACCTTGCGCTGCGAGGATGTCAGGCTTGAAGAGCTTGCGTCGGCCGAAGGTACTCCTCTTTACGTCTACAGCGCCGGCACGATCGCATCCCGTTACCGCGCGATAGACGACGCGTTCCGCGCGCACCCGCATGCGCTGCATTACGCGCTGAAGGCGAACTCGACGCTGGCCATCGCGCGGCTCGTCCGCGGGCTTGGCGCCGGCGCGGACGCGAACTCCGGAGGAGAGATCGACGTCGCCTTGCGAGCCGGATTCATCCCGGAGCAGATCGTCTTCACGGGCGTCGGCAAAACACCGGCCGAGCTGGCGCAGGCGATCGATCTCAGCGTCAAGACCATCAACGCCGAATCAGAAGGGGAGCTCGAACGCATCGATCTGCTCGCGCGCGAGCGGCAGACCCGCGCGCGCGTCGCGCTGCGCGTGAATCCCGACATCGACGCGCGCAGCCACCCGCATATCTCGACGGGACTGAAAGCCAACAAATTCGGCATCGCGATGGACGCGGTTCGCGAAATTTGCCGCCGCGCATCACGCCGCGACGGACTCGAGATCGTCGGCCTGCACACCCACGTCGGGTCGCAGATCACCGACCTCGATCCGCTCCGCCGCGCCGCGGTCGCGGTCGTAACGCTCGCGCGCGAGCTTCTCGACGACGGAATCCGGATCGATCACCTGGATCTCGGCGGAGGCCTGGGGGTGTCGTACGACGGATCGAGAGTGCCGACCGCGGACGAGTATGCCGCGGCGCTTCTTCCGGCCGTCAAAGACTCGGGCCTCGCGATCATCCTGGAACCGGGGCGCAACATCGTGGCGCCCGCGGGAGCGCTGTTGTCGCGCGTGGTGGACGTGAAGGATCGGCCCGACGGCAAGGTCTTCATCATTCTCGATGCGGGCATGACGGAACTGATCCGCCCGATGCTCTACGGGGCCTACCATCGGATCGAGGCAGCCGAAACCACCCCCGCCCCGCCCATCGTCGCCGACATCGTCGGCCCCCTCTGCGAGAGCAGCGATACGCTCGGGAAGGATCGCCGCCTGCCGCGGCCCCGGCCCGGCGATCTGTTCGCCGTGCTCGACGCGGGCGCGTACGGCGCCGTGATGGCCTCAAATTACAACCGGCGCCCGATGCCGGCGGAAGTGCTCGTCGACGGCGCGAAGTGGTCGGTCATCCGCAGGCGCCAGACGATCGATGATCTGCTGGCGCTCGAAAATTAGCG
>JBBQEJ010000189.1:0-9627 GCA_038320555.1 Vicinamibacterales bacterium
CAACGCGATAATGTAGTGCTGCGGGATATGGCGATCTCGCAGATAGAGGAACGGCCAGTCGTCTGTCGCGGGTTCGATCGACGGATCGCGCTCGTGAATGCGCGCCGGACTGGGCGCATGGGACTGATTGAACGCCGTCACCTGGTCAGGAACGCGCGGCGGCGCGGTCAATTGTGCCAGCCGCGGGCCGGCCATCAGCACGCCGAGAAACGCCCGGGCCTCGTGGACGTGCACCCGCGGCTCGGCGCCGAAAGCCACCGCGGCGGTGTTGGCCAGCCGATCGACGAGCCAGCGTTCGCGGAAATAATTGTAAACAACCAGAACACCGTCCGGCTTCAAGCGATCGCGCACGGCGCGAAACGATTCCACGGTGAACATGTAGCTCTCGAGGCGCACACCCGAGAAGCTCGACTGCATCGTCAACGAATCGATCAGCGCAAACACGACCAGGTCGTAATGCTTCCGGGTCGTCCGCAGGAAATGACGGGCATCGTCGTTGATCACCGTGACGCGCGGATCGGAGTACGGATGATCGGGATGATGCGCTCGCCCGAGGCGGATGATGGCCGGGTCGATCTCGACCGCATCCACGTGGCGAACGCCGTGGCGCAGCGCCGCGGCGACGTCCGTGCCGGAACCGGAACCGAGGATCAGGACGTCCTGAAACGTGTCGCCAAACACGCTGTAAGGCCACTGGTAGAAGTACTCCTTCTGCTCCACCGGTGCCATGGACTGGTGAAAGATGTTGTTCACCTCCACAACGGTGTCAGGGCCCTGCTGGCTTACCGTGATCTTGTAGTACGGCGACCAGATCGCACCGCGGGCCATCACGTGGACGAGCGCGAGGGAGGCCGCGAGCAGTGCGAGATTGAAGAGGATGAAGACCGTCGATGCGGTGCGAGGTGTCGACTGGACGCCAATGCCGTCGACTGGCGCTTCCGGAGTCAGCAGCAACGGAACGGCGGCAGCAAAGGCAATCCCGAACCACACGGTCGGCGGAAGCTCGAGCCAGGAGATGACGCCGAGCGCGACGACCCCCGCCAGGCTGCCGGCGAGATTGATCGTGTATGCCTCGAGCGGCGGCAGTTGCGCCATCTCGCGGCCCATGCGTTGCGCAAGCGTCATGAAGAGCGCTGCGACGATCACAAAGAGCAGCGGCAGCAGCATCGTGCTCTCGACGACGACGACCTTGGCCGCGGTGCCGCTCGTGAAATAGATGCTGCCCGACGTGGGAACCGCGACTTCCAGTCGGAAGAAATATACGGCCGCGATGACGATCGCCTGGACCAGCGGGAACCACTTGAACAGACGCGAGCGGGCCGGCGCCAGCAAACATCCAAGACCGATGCCGAGAAAGCTGGCGAGGAGAATGAAGTTCGAGAAATACGACAGCAGCCGGATGTAGGCCGGCATCCACCGTATCAGCGCAATCTCGAGAAAGAGAACCAGAAACGACGCGAGGAATGTTCGCGCCGCGCGCATGCCATCGCCACTCATGCGGCAGCGGACGGAGAGAGAGTGTTCACGATCCCGATCGGCTTACTGGTGTGCATTCGGGGGCTGATTGTACCATCCTCGCTTGAAACGGTGCCACGGGACGTAATATCGTGTGGTCGAATCAGTCACCAATCGCCAGTTGCCAGTTGCCAGTTTCCAGTTTCCAGTGAGACCGGACCCTGGGAACCGGGAAACTGGGAACTGGGAACTGGGAACTGGGAACTGGGAACTGGAAACTACCATCGCAGAAGAAGGATCCACTTCATGATCAATCGTCACTTCGTGATTGCCGCAATCGTGCTCGCGGGCGCCGTCGCGGCAGCGAGCGCGCAGCAGAATCCGTTTCTTGGCCGGTGGAACGTGACCGGCACCGGCGCGAACTCCGCCAACGTGTACTGGCTCGAGATCAAGGACGACGGCGGGCAGCTCACCGGCATGTTCCTGAACCGCGGCGGCAGCCCCGTCAAGCTCGCAAGCGTCAAGGTCGAGAATGGCGAGCTCGTGTTCCAGACCACTCCCCCAGCGAATGGATCGGCCACGGAAGGTCGTGCACGGGCTCAGGGCGGCCAGCTCGCTGGGACCATCAAGACGGGACAGCGCACGGTCGAATTCACCGGCGTCCGCCCGCCGAAGTGGCCCGCTGCCGACGCCAACGCCCCGCACAAGCTCGGCACGCCGGTGGAGCTCTTCAATGGCACGTCAATGGATGCTTGGGACGTGCAGGATAAGACCAAGCCCATGGGGTGGTCCGTCGTCGACGGCGCGATGACGAACACGCCGCCCGCGAACAACCTGGTCTCGAAGCAGAAGTTCCAGGACTACGAGATCCACGCGGAGTACAAGCTCGAAAAGAACAGCAACAGCGGTATCTATATCCGCGGGCGGTACGAGTTGCAGGTGCTGGACGATTTCGGCAAGCCGCCAGACGAGCACAGCCACATGGCCGTCTATGCGTGGCACGCGCCGCTCGTCAACGCGAGCAAGCCGGTCGGCGAGTGGCAGACGATGGATGCGACGATCGTCGGTAACAAGGTCACCGTGACCCTGAACGGGCAGAAGGTGCAGGATAACTCGACGCTCGAGGCCATCACCGGCGGCGCGCTGGACGCGAACGAGAGCGAGCCGGGCCCTGTCATGATCCAGGGGGACCACGAGAAAGTGACGTACCGGAAGGTCACCGTCACGCCGATCACAGACACGCGCAGGTAGAAGCGGGCTTGCGCCACTCCGCGTAGCTTTCAGCCGTCAGCTGTCAGCTGTCAGCTCTTGTCAGGAGCTGATGGCTGACAGTTACCAGCCTTCACAGTCATCTCACCACTATCGGTCCCTGTACAATCTTCCCCGCGGGCGTCAGGCGCGGAATGTCGATCAGCGTGCCCTCCGGCGATTCGCCGATCGCGCGGACGGTCATCGTCGCGCCGTCGATCGTGACCAGCAGGAAGTGGCACTCGCCCGACCACGTCTGCGTGTGCGCGGCCTCGAAATCACCTGGCGTCTGACGCCGGACTTTGCTGCCCGCGCCCGAGACGAAGTAGTCGATTCCGTTCCAGCGGGAATGCTGAAAGTTGTGTTCGTGGCCGCTGAAGCATGCGCGGACACCGCCTGCCTCGAACAAGTCGATCACTCGGCCCATCCGGTCGGTGTTGCCGTGCATGGGTCCGGCGCAGAAGGGCGGATGATGCCCGAAGGGAACGCGCCAGCGGATTCCGCTGGTTTCCCGGGCGGGAAACGCGCGCTGCATGAAATCCCAGTGTTTCGGGTACTCGAAGAGCCTGCCGCGCCGGAAGAAGTCTTCCTTCGACGTGTCGAAACACACGAATTCGACGTCTGACGAGACGCGGAAACGATAGAACAAGCCGGGGCTGACCGAGGCGCGACCGGCAGCCTCCTCTCCGGCAAGCCGCTCGCGCAGGTAAAAATTGTCCATGACCTGCTCGCGATCGTCGTGTTCCTCGGTCTCGCGCGTGTCGTGGTTCCCAATCGATGGGCACCACGGGACGCGGTTGAGCACATAGCGGTACGGCTGGAAGAAGGTAAAGAACCAGTCGTCGTCTTCATCCCCGGAATCGGCGGTCCAGAGCAGAAACCGCTTCGATGCGTAAATGTTGTCCCCCGTCGTGAGCACGAGCCGAACGTCGAACTCATCGGACGCGCGCTCGAGCGCCTGCGCAACCTCGAACTGCCGCCGCGTCGCGGTCGAGGGTTTCTTCATGCCAGTGCCGAAATCGCCGATGACAACGAATGAGAAAGGTTCGTCCAGCGGGACCTGCGGATCGGGCAGCGTACGGAATTGGTGGCGATACAAGCGGTCGCGCTGCACGAGCCCCTGGATGTCCGGATCCCAGTCCCATCGCACGCCGCTGCCCCACAGCTCGTGCTTCACGGTAACGGTGTACGTATAGCGCGTGTTTGGTTTCAGCCCGGAAATCGCGCAGTGATTACACGTATTGGTGAGCGATTCAGCCACGACCGCGCCGCTTTCGTCGCGTACTTCGACACGCGCGGGACCGTAAGGAGCCGAGCGGCAACCGATGGACTCGCAGCGTGGCGGGTGTACCCACTGCAAATCCTGATCGTCCACGAGCTTCGCCCGGCCGTCCGAACGCGCCTTGAAATAGAACGCGCCCCACGCAATCAGTGCCGACTTGTGCGACAGCCCGGCCAGATACACATAAGGCTCGGCGTGAAACTCGGGCACGAAGTATTGTTGATCGGCTCAGGGTTCAGGGCTCAGGGCTCAGGCAGAGCTGGAAGCTGGGATCTAAGCTGGGCGCTGGAAGCTGGAAGCTTCTAAACGCATGACACCACGCCGTATCGACACCGATATCGATCGCCTGTACCAGTTGCCGCCGGATGAATTCACCGCCGCGCGCAACGCGCTCGCCAAGGATGCCGGGGCGGACGGAGCGGACGTCCGCCGTCTGGCAAAGCCGCCCATTGCCGCGTGGGCGGTCAACCAGATCTACTGGAAACGCCGGGACATCTACGACGCGCTGATCGCCGCGTCGAGCGAGCTGCGGAAGCTCCACAAGGCGATCCTCTCCGGCCGCCGCGCGGATATTCGTGAGGCGGCCAAAGTACATGGCGAGGCGATTGACGCGGCGCTGAAGGCCGCACTGGGAATCCTTGGAGAAGAGGGGCATCCCGTCACTGACGCGACGCGCCAGGCCATCCTCACCACGCTGCGTGCGCTGCCGGCCGATGATCCGCCAGGGCGTTTGACTCGAACGCTGCAGCCTGGCGGCTTCGAGATGCTCGCGGGGTTATCGATCGCGGGACCTAAGTCAGGCGGAGGTAAAAGGAGCTTCCGCCTAAAGGCGGAAGCCACAAAGGCGGAAGCCACAAAGACAACGCAGGCGAAATCGCCGGCGCCCGCGAAGGCCAGGACAGATCCGAAAGCCGCGGCGCAGGCAAACGCCGCGCACGAGGCCGCGGCACGAGCGGTTCGCGAAGCGGAGCAGGCGGCGAGTCGCGCGGAATTCGAAGCGGCACGGCTGACGCGGGAGGCGGCCAAGGCCGCCAAGGAGGTCGAGGAGGAGCGCGAGGCGCTCGAAACTGCGCGCCAGGCGCTGGAAGACGCCAAGGCCGCGGCCGCCACCACCGCCCGTGCCCGCGAAACGGCGGAGCGGCGCGCGAAAGAGGCCGAGCGCGCGCTCGATGCCGCGCGGCGCGCGTTCAAAGGCGGAGGACGCAGCTGAACACCATGGGCACATGGTGGCGTGGATGGTTCCCGCAGAAAGAATCCGATGACCCGTCTGCCGAACCGGCCGTCGCTGATGTCAATCGATTCCGTGACCTCTATGCGCGGCTCGAAGACGACGAGCTGAAGTCGGCGAACCGTGGCGCAACCGCGCTGGCGGAGGTGGTTGCGGTAACCGCGGTGGTGGCTGCGCGGGTGCTCGGCCTTCACATGTTCGATGTCCAGCTGCAGGGGGCGTTGGCGCTTGCCGGTGGCCGGATCGCGGAGATGCAAACGGGCGAAGGCAAAACTCTGGCGGCGGTCCCGGCCGTAGTCTGGTACGCGCGGCAGGGAGAGGGCGTGCACGTGCTGACCGCCAACGACTACCTCGCGCGGCGCGACGCGGACTGGATGCGCCGAATCTACACCTGGTTCGGTTTGTCGGTTGGTGTGATCCAGCAAGGCATGCCGCCACACGTGCGGCAGGCCGCCTATCGCTGTGACGTGACCTACGCGACGGCGAACGAAGTGGGCTTCGACTACCTTCGCGATCGGATCGCGTTGTCGCCAGACGAGCAGGTGCATCGGCCTTTTGCCACTGCGGTGGTGGACGAGGCGGATTCTATCCTCATCGATGAGGCGCGGATCCCGCTGGTGATTGCGGGCGGGGCCGCTGATGCGCCGGGCCCGGCGCGTCGGGCCGACAAAGTCGTGCGCGGCCTGGCCGGCAATGTCCACTTCACGATAGAGGGCGCGGGCCGGAACGTGTCGCTGACGGCAGCCGGCGTCGAGCGCGTCGAGCGGGCCTTGAATCGCCGCAATCTCTTCGAGAGCGAGAACCTCCCGCTCCTGACGGCTGTCCAGGATGCCCTGCACGCGCACGCCCTGCTGCGCAAGGATGTCGATTACGTCGTCCAGGACGGGACCGTCGTGTCGATAGACGAGTTCAAAGGCCGCGGCGTGCCAGACAGACGATGGCCCGCGGGGCTGCAGACTGCGATCGAGGTCAAGGAAGGGGTGGCGCCGAAGCGGCAGGGTCGGGTACTTGGGTCGATCACCATTCAGAATCTAATCGCGCTCTACCCCACTATCTGCGGCATGACGGGCACCGCCGCGACACAGGCCGACGAGTTTCGGGAGATCTATCAGCTCGACGTCGAGATCATTCCGACGAACCGTCCGGTCGTGCGGCGCGATGAACCGGACGCGGTCTTTCCGACCAAAGCTGAAAAAGAAGTAGCGCTCGTCGGCGAGATCGCGCGCGTGCATGCGACTGGCCGGCCGGTACTCGTGGGGACCGCAAGCGTGGAAGAGTCCGAGCGGATCAGCCGCCGTCTGGAAAACGTGCCGCATCACGTCCTGAACGCGCGCAATGAAGAAGCGGAAGCTGCCATCATCGCCCGCGCCGGCATGCGCGACGCTGTGACGATTTCCACCAACATGGCTGGTCGTGGCGTCGACATCCAGCTCGGACCGGGCGTAGAGGAGCTGGGCGGCCTGCACGTCATCGGCACGAATAGGCACGAAAGCCGGCGGATCGACAACCAGCTGCGAGGGCGCGCGGGACGGCAGGGCGATCCCGGCCGCTCGCAGTTCTTCGTCTCCTACGAGGATCCGTTGATGGTGAGGTTCGGCGCCAACGACGCCAGGCTGGCGCACACGCCGGACTCCGTCCAGCGGACAGCCGAAGGACAGAACCTCGACATTCGTCTATTCCTGAGAAAGTACGAATCGGCGCTTGAAGGACAGCGGCTGGCCCTCCAGGAGCGGCGTCAGGCAGTGCTCACCGGCGCGGTTTCGGCGGAGCCCGAACGGCTCGTCACGCTGACAACCATCGATGATCTCTGGTCCGATTACCTGGCGGCCGTCGCGGAGTTGAGGGCAGGGACCGTGTGGATTTCGCTGGGCGGTGGCAACCCGACCGGCGACTTCCTCATCAGGCTGCACGCGATGTTCGAGGAGCTCCAGCGAACAATCGACGAAGAGATTGCCGCGCGGCTGAGTGCCGCCGACACCGCATCTGTTGCCGGGACCGACCGCGGCGCGACTTGGACCTATCTCACGACGGACGAGCCATTCGGCAGCATGACGGAACGGGCAATGCGTGGGCTCGTCCGCATGGTGCGCCAGAGTTTGCACCGAAGGACGGACTGACGCGTCGCGTTGCGCATCGAACGAGCTCGTGCGCGCCGGACGCCGTAGCTGTTGAGCTCCACTTCAACCTCTTCAATGGATAACCCGCCGTTTCTCTTGTCGTCGTCGTCAGACAAGCGCATACTGGCCTGAACCAACATACTCGCATATGAAAGGGGGAGCTATGAACCCCAGACGCGTTGGCCCCGCCAACGATCTTCTTCGGCGTATTCAGGGGGAGTTTCTGGAAATGCCAGGGCTTCGTCTGACGGAACCGCAGGCGCGGCGTCTCTGGAACCTCGATGCGATCTCCTGCTCCAAAGTCGTGAGCGTACTGCTCGATACCGGATTTCTCTTCAAGACCAGCGACGGTTCGCTCATGCGCGTCGATCAGGCGAAGCCTATGAAAGCGTGAGCTGCCGGATCTTTCCATCGCTTCGCCTGAAGCGCACGATGCCTGGGCTAGTTGCGCCGGCGACCTTCGACGACCGCTCACGGCCCGTTCAGAACACCTCATTCTAGACGTCGCGTAACACGCTGGTCGGGTCGATGCGCGAGGCTCGCCGCGCCGGGACCCACCCCGCGGCCGCCGCGACCATACCCAACACGAAGGCCGCTCCGACGAAAGTGGCCGGGTCGGAAGCCTTGAAGCCATACAGAAAAGACGCCACGAAGCGGGACGCCCAGAGGCTCGCGCCCGTTCCAATCGCAACCCCCAAGACGACGAGCACTCCCACGCGGGCGAGCACCATGCGGACGACGTCCGAGGCGTCCGCGCCGAGGGCCATGCGGATGCCGATCTCCGCGCGACGCCTGTTGACGGAATAGGACGTCACACCGTATAGCCCCAGGCTGGCGAGCAGGAGCGCCAGCGCGCCGAAGAACGTTGAGAGTGTGGCGAGCAGCCGTTCCTGGATCAGGGAGGCATCCACCTGGCTCGACAGCGTGACGAACGTCAGAGAGGCCAGCGAGTCGGCTCGGCCAAGCGCCTCCCCCACGCTTCGTGTGAGGGAAATGGGCGGCGCGCCGGACGATCGGATCCCGAGCGCAATCGTCGAGCCGGGCTTCTCCCACTGAGTTGCCGGCCGGAACATCGTCGGTTCCATCGCGGACCGCAACGATCGGTAGACCGAGTCTTCGACGAGGCCGATCACGTCGAAGGTGTCACCAATGCCGGACGGTCCCTGGTCGGAAAACCGCTGACCGACTGGGTCACCCTCTTTCAGGAACCGGCGTGCAAAGGCGCGATTGACCACCGCCACGCGCGGCGCGCCGGTCCGATCGCGGACATCGAAGTCGCGTCCGATCGCGAGACGGATGCCGTACGTCTTGAACCAGCCCGGGCTCACAGCGTTGATCCACGACATCCGCTCGCGGCGTCCGAGGGGCGAGTCCGCGGGGACCACGATCATCGTGTTCCATCCGGCGCGGCCGACCGGCGTGGTATACGAGATCGCCGCGTCCGACACTCCCGGAACCGCGGCGGCCGCGTCGCGCAGACGTTCGAAGACCGCCAGCCGCTGCTCCGGCGGCTGATTCACGGTGACAGCGGCGACGAGCACTGGCGCGCGATCGAAACCGGCATCGCGGGTCGTCAGAGAAAACAAGGTCCTGGTGAAGAGGCTTGCCGTGACCACCAGCATCAGCGAGAGGGCGACCTGCAACACGACGAGCGCCTGCCGGAGGCCCGCGCGCCGTTCGCCCGACGCGCCGCGCCCGTGCTCCTTTAATGCCTCATTCGGCGACAGGCTGCTGACAGTGAGCGCCGGCGCGACCCCGAACAGAATCGCGGTGGCTGCGGCAACGCCGATCGTGAACGTGAGCACGCGCGAGTCGAGCGGCATGTCGAGATACACACGGTTGCCGACGCTCGAGAGTTGCGCGACGAGGGCCTGGCTCCCCCAGCGCGCAAACACCAGACCCAGCAGGGCGCCCGCGGCGGAGAGCATGAGGCTTTCCGCGAGCAATTGACGCGACAGCCGCAGCCGCGAGGCCCCCAGCGCCAGACGCACGCTGAGCTCATGACGCCGCGCCGTCGCACGCGCCATGAGGAGGTTGGCGATGTTGGCGCAGGCGATGAGGAGCACCTCCTGGATGGTTGTGGACTGGCGCGACGGCTGGCGCTCGCTCCGCGCAGCCCCCGCCGTGACCGCCGTGGCCGTCCTGTCGCTGGCCCTGGGCAATCGTTCCGCCAGACCGGAGCGGATGGTATCGATGATCGTTGTGAACCAGAAGCGCAGGTGCGCTTGAGGACCAGCCGCCATGGCTGTCTCCCGATCGCGGCTGAACGCGTACCGCATCCCCGCCCCGAAACGATC
>JBBQEJ010000190.1:0-9608 GCA_038320555.1 Vicinamibacterales bacterium
TCGCCTACAAAATCTCCAGCCGCGGCGCGCTGACGCTCCGTGGAATGGTGACATATGCGCTGGCGGTTGCCGGCATGCTGGCGGGTTTCGAGGGATTGACCCTGGCAGCCCGGGAGGAGTCGCGTGCACGGTACGGACGCGTCGTGTCCGGCGTCGTGATCGAGAAGTTCAGCTCGACTGCCAGCGACGGTTCGCGCCGCATCGGGAGGCGGGGCGGCCGCGACCAGGTGCACACTCGCCCGGTCGTGACGATCAACGGTTTCCGGTTTCACGAGACGCTCGCCCGATTTATCGTGACGGGGTCGCCACTTGCCTGGGTGATCGACTACCGCTTCCCGTGTGGTACGCCCTCGGGCTGCGGGGGTCGCGACTTTGTCGACGAAGGCGGGTGGACGCGCCTCAGCGAAGGGCAGCCGGTCAACGTCCGACAGGCAGCCGGGGAAATCACGACCGGTCGGCTCGACGACAACCCGCAGTGGCCAATCGCAGCTGCCGACCTGGGAATCGGTTGCCTCCTGCTGCTCCTTGCCGGCATGACATCTGGACGGCTCGCGCTTTTTCGCTCGCCGAGGTGGGTGACCGCGCCGGCAGTCGTTCTCGCCGTCGAGCCGGTGAGGGATCCTCCCGACGCTCGCTGGCACATTCGCTTCGGGTACTTCGATCGACAGGGTGTGGCGCAGGAGAGCGCCGACGACGTCGGCGGCAGCGGCTGGAAGCCTGGCGATGAATGCCTGGCGGTCTTTCAGCCAGCACAGCCCGATCTTGCCACGTGCGCCCGTTGTCGCCCGCGGCCAGGAGTACAGCCGGCCACTGGGTTTGAACGGCGCGGCTGGCGATCGCCCTTGTCAAGACGGCATCTTGCCGCCCTGTGCCGATGCGGACAACGCGCGAAGGCGGGCCGCTCATCATCTCTAACCGAGGGGCTGCGCCCCTCGGACTCCCCCACACGGGCGCTCGCGGGGGCCCTGAGACCCCCGCGCCGCTCCCGTGGCTCACACGCTCCGCTCGTTCGCGGCTGCCGCCGCGCGACGCCTGTCGCGGCCAAGCGCGCCACGCGTGCGAAGGCGGATCAGTTGCTCCGCAGGAACGCCACGATATCCGCGACGTCCTGCGCCGTGAGACCCAGCTGCGCGGCGCTCATCATCAGCGAGCCCGGCATCCGCCGGCGCGAGGCCACCCGATCGGCGGGGATGATCTGCGTGAGTCCCCCCATGCTGCGCATCATCAGAGGATCGCCTTCCTTGATCAACACGCCCTGAATGGTCACGCCATCCTTTGTCTTGAGCTCCACGCCCTCGTAACCGTGCGCAATCTCGGCGCTTGGGCGGACCAACGCCGTCGCGATCACATCGGGCGACTTGCCGCGCCCCCAGCCATCGAGCGCCGGCCCCAGTTCGGCGCCAGTGCCGCCGATGGCGTGGCACATGAGGCAGCGGGTCGTCGTGGTCTTCGCGCGTGCAGCGTCTCCGGTGAGCTTGACAATCTCGTCAACCGAGAGCTGCGGGAGATCTGCCGGAGGCGGCGGCACGACGGACTCACGCAGCGTCAGTGTGTCGGGATCGTAGATCCCGGCCGTCTTGAGTGCCGGGCGCAGGCCATAGTCCGCCCAGTCATTGGTCATGCGGTTCAACAGCCACACCGTCGCGGGCTGTCGTAACGCGCCATCGGGCTTCGCGAGACTGAGCACGGCTTTGGACGCGGCGGGATCCTTGACAAAGGCAAGCGTGTCCAGTGCGAAGAGGCGATCGGCGAGCGACAGCTTCGTTGACTGCACCCGGGCGGACAGATCGGACACCGCCGCGGGCACGTGCAGCCGCCACGCAATCCACGTGAACGTGCCAGGCCACGCGATTGGATCGTCTTTCACTCCCAGCTCGCGGTGCAGCCGGTCATAGAGCGCCGTCTCTCTTCCCGTGGCGCCCGTTCCCAGCGCTTCCAGATAACTGCGGTCCTTTCCGTCGAAGCCGCGCGCGATGTCGACCAGGATGCCCAGCGCCTTGTCGTCGGGTTGGTCGCGCATGGAGAGCGCCACTTCGCGCCGGACGCCTGGGTCCGCGTCGCGGGCCAGACGCGATGCGACCGGCAGCACGTCGAGACCCGCGCGCCGCATGGCCCGGTAGGCCGCAATGCGCAGCGCCGGATCGGTGTACGACTCGGGCGCGCCCGCGCGCTGACGGCCCTCGGGACCAAGCTGATACAGAAGGTAGATCGCCCGGCCGCGCATGTAGGGGCTGGGATCGTTGAGCAGGGCGGCCACGGGGTTCACGGCGGAAGCGCCACGCGCTTTCAACCCTTCGAACCCGATCGCCCGGACGTTGATCGCGGGCGATCGCAGAGCTGTGATCAGGCCGTCGATGGTTGCGGCGTTGAAAGCCGGGACTTTCGATACGAAGCCCTTCGGCGCGATCCGGTAGATCGCCCCGGACAGGGTCGCATCCAGATCCTGGTGCCCGCCGACCCGCGCATCGATCCAGTCGCTGACATACAGTGCGCCGTCGGGACCGACGGCGACGTCCGACGGCCGGAAGAGCGTCGCGATCGCGTTGGTGACGCCGGCGCTGCCCATCACAAAGTCGGACCCGGCGTACTGCTGCTTCACGTTCGAGGTCAGAAACACCTTCCGCTCGAGCGCGAAACCCGCGCCCTGGCGGACCGGCTTATAGGAGAACACCTCGTTGCGCCCGGCGTCCGCCGCGAAGAACGTCCCGTCCCAGGACGCGCCAAGGCCGCCGTTCTCGTAGAAGACATTGCCGGTCGGTGATCCGCCGCCGTACACGTCACCTGCCGGCATGATCCCCGGATCCTCCTGCCGCCACTCCGCGACTGGAATGGACTGGCCGGCCCGGCGATCCGCCTGCCATGTCCGCTGGCCGTCGTTCGACGAGAAGCCGAAGTTGGCGTACTCCATCACCCAGCTCACGCGGCAGGCCGGCGGGTCGTCGTTGTCGTTCTGGAAGACGTCGCCGAGCGATGTCACTGACTGCTCGTAGCTGTTGCGATAGTTTGAGCCGATGATTTCGGCGTTCGTGCCGTCGGGATTCATCCGCACCGTGAATCCGCCCACGTACACGTGACCGTCGTCGCTGGGCTTGCCGGCATAGACGGCGGGATCGTTCGGAAACTTGAACGGGCCGACCGGGTCGGGACGGTAAGAGCCGAAGATGCGGAACGTCTTCCCCGACCGATCGGTGAACATTCCCCCGGTGTTGCCGGCGTTGAACACCCATTTGCCGTCCGGGCCGACCGTCACCGAGTGAAGCGAGTGATCGTGATTGACGCCCTGAAAGCCGGTCAGGAGCACCTCGCGCTTATCCACTGCCGGATCGAAGCGCTGGTTCCGATCGACGTCCGTGTAGACGATCAGGTCTGGCGGCTGCGAGACCACTATCTTGTTGTCGAGGACCGCGATGCCGAGCGGTGCGATCAGCGCGGGTTCCTGGACAAACGTGTGCGTCGCGTCAGCCTTGCCGTCGTGGTCGGTGTCCTCCACGACGACGATGCGATCGCCTTCAGGCTGCCGGGCGTGATGTGAGCGGTAGCGAACACCTTCGGCCACCCAGATGCGCCCGTCGCGATCGATATCGATGTTGGTCGGGTTGTGCAGCAGCGGCGATGACGCCCACAAGGTGACTTCGAAGCCGTCCGGTACTTGAAAGAGGTCGAGCGGAATCCGGACGGGCTCTACGGTCGGTGCCTGACCCGCTTGCATCGAAGACGGACCGAAGGCGTGCTCGGACACGGGCGCCAGCACCAGCACGAGCATCACGGTCAGCGCGGACAAGGTCAATCGCGGCATATGTGTTCCCCTCATCGTCGAGCGCTTCGTCCGGCGGCCAGTCAAGCCGCTACGAGGTGACGCTCCGGAAGTAGCAAACCGATCTGCAACTCTATACGGACGAACAGGCTTCATGCACGATCGCGTTGCGAACGATGTTACCTGCGTTGACCAATATACGTTGGTATGGCCCTCAGTGCGAGGCAAGCCGCCTTCGTACGGACGGACGGTTCGACTATCGGCGTGACGCTGCCTGAGAGACATCGCCGCGATTGTTCTGGGGTGGAGAGACGGAGGCCGTTCGGCGCGTGCGTGCAACGGTGTTGAGCACCGGTCCCGGAAGGGTCAGGAATGGCGAAACGACCATCCCCACTATTAGTATCCACCCGAAGGCTCCTGCAGTTCAAGACTGTTTCTCAAGCGATCAAACCCGTATCATCGCCAGCTCATGTCGAAACGCAAAGGTCGTGGCCGCCGCCGCCCTCCTAACGCCGTGCGCGCACCAAGGCCGGTGCGCACCACCGCTGCCCTGCGCGCGGGCAACTCGACACCGGACCCGGTGAGTTCCTTCCGAAGTCCGCTCGCCCGCTTACTCGATGCGCCGCACCTCGCGCGACTGGTGCCTCACCTTGCGCCAGAGACGCTGCATCAGGTCATTCGGCACAGTGGACTCGACGCCTGTGGAGAACTCGTCGCCTCTGCAACTCCCGAGCAACTGACGTCGGTTCTCGACCTCGACTTGTGGCGCCACGCTCGGCCAGGTCGAGACGAACAGTTCGACGCGGATCGCTTCGGAGAATGGGTCGAAGCGCTGGTGGACACCGGCGAGACGGTCGCGGCGCGGATCGTGGCAGCCCTCGACGAACACCTCGTGATTGCCGGCCTGTCCCGGTACGTACGCGTCTTCGATCCCTCGGCCATCGCTCCGCCCGCGTCAACTGATGATGAGCCGATTGAGAGGAACGTGACGCCGCCGGGAGGCTCGGAGTGCGAAGTTGGCGGCTATCTGGTGTGTGCGATCAGGGCTGACGCGTGGGACGCGATCGTGGCGCTGCTTCTCGCGCTCGACGCCGGCCATCGCGATTATTTTCACGCGGTGATGCAGGGCTGTCGCCGCTTGTCCAACTCCATGCCGGAAGTCGACGGGCTCGACGACCTTCTGATGGAGCCGGAGCAGCTCCTCCACGACGTTGCCCTGGACCGGGAGGACCGGCGGTCGCACCAGGGATACAGCACGCCTGCCGACGCGCGCGCCTTTCTCCAGATGGCGAGACAGCCGAGACCGCAGCGGCCGGATGGCACGCCTTTGATGAAGACGAAGACGAAGACGAACCCCATCGCGGCCGCGTACTTTCGAGCTGCGGACGACAGCGCAGCGTCACCCGACCACGACGCCTCACGCCTTTCCCGGCGCGATCTGGAGCCACCATCGACGGGTAGATCCGTCGCCGAGGCGCTTGACGCCATCGCCGGTCTCCTCACCGAGGCTGGCCTGGTGCCAGAGCGGCCCCGGGCGCTGCTGGAGGGCCCAGCCCCTCAACCGTCGCGCCTCACACGAATGCGGCCGCTGATGGAGCACGTCCGCGACACAGACGACAACGCGTATTTCACGCGGACTCGGGAACTGGCATTCCTCGTCAATACGCTCATGGCTGGGTGCTCGGTTCAATCAAGGCCCTTTACGGCCCAGGAAGCGTCTGACGCGGTCGTCGGCATCTGCAACCTGGGTCTCGAGCACTGGCCAGCGCGCTGGCCCGGCGTTGAGACGCGCGGTGCGGCCTCTCCAACAACGACGGCTGACCCCGGCGCGACGATGCCTGATGCCTTTCTGGTGCGTCACGATCTCGTGATGGCGTTCGAAGTGGGCTGGACGGTGTTGTATGAGGACGTGAGCATGTTCGTGACGGAGCACCTCATCGTCACGCTGACGGATCTGCGGTGTGTCGATACGGAGATCCAGGAGGGACTAGAGACCCTGCGGCGCGAGCTGGTGAAGCAGCGTGATGCGGGCACGCCGTGGCGCGCACGCGATGCCCTCGAGGTGCTGGCGATGATCGACATCCCATCATGGGCCAGCCTGCTCGGATTGCTGGATGAATGTCCCGTGCTGCCCGCGGCCCTGACGGCGACCCTCGAGGGTCACACCGGTGCGGTCAGTGCCACAGCGTTCGAGTTCATCTCCACGACCGGCCAGATCGGAGAGGTTCGCGCCTTCATGGGGAGGCTTCTTGACGACCTCGGCCGCTGAGGAGATCAGGCGCATGGCGTTCCCAGTGGTTGGAAAGCAGAGCCCGCTTCCGGGCGAGCGGTGACGGCGAGTTCGTCACCTCGTGCCGGGATATGCTGACGGCAGACCCGGCGCGGACGGGTCGCACATGAAGCGGAGGTGAGATGGCGGAGTCCACAGTTGAAGTGCCCACGCGCCCGTTCGGACGAACGGGAGTTCCGGTCTCGATTCTGGCGCTCGGCGGCTGGCACCTCGGCCTGCCAAAGACGGAGCGGGAGTCGACGCGGCTTGTCCACACCGCCATCGACGGCGGCATCACGTTCATGGACAATGCATGGGACTACAACGAGGGCGTGAGCGAGACGCGCATGGGCAAAGCCCTCGCCGGACGTCGCGACAAGGTCTTCCTGATGACAAAGGCCTGCCCGCACGGGCGTGACGCGCGCACCGCCATGCGACAGCTCGAAGAATCGCTGCGCCGCCTGAAGACGGACTACCTGGATCTCTGGCAGCTCCACGAGGTGATTTTCGACGACGAGCCGGCAAAATACTTCGCGCCGGGTGGCGCGGTGGAGGCGCTCGATCGGGCACGCCAGCAGGGAAAGGTTCGCTTCGTGGGATTTACCGGCCACAAGGATCCCGATCTGCACCTCGAGATGCTGGCACACGACTACGCGTGGGACTCGTGCCAGCTGCCGCTCAATTGCTTCGACGCGTCGTTTCGGAGCTTCGAGCAGCGTGTGCTGCCGGAATTGAACCGTCGCGGAATCGCGGCAATCGGGATGAAGAGCCTTGGCGGCGACGCCCGTTCTGTGAAGGCCAGAACGGTGACGCCGCAAGAAGCCATTCGCTACACGTTGAGTCTGCCAATCGCAACGCTGGTCAGTGGCATCGACACGATGCGTGTGCTTCGGCAGAACCTGGCGATCGCGCGTGATTTTCGTCCCATGACGTCCCGCCAGCGTCAGGCGCTCCTGCGGCGCGTGAACTCGATCGCCCGCGACGGTCGATTCGAGTTATACAAGATCTCCGCGGCGTTTGACGGCAACGAGTCACGCCGCCAGCATGGCCTGCCACTGATGGACGAATTGACGGCGTAGACCGTCATGTCAAAGCCAGCCGACGTCCCCGGCGTCGGCGAAGCGCCGCGAGGCAGCCTCGAGGATGGCCGTGTCTTCAACCTTCGCGAGGGGGTTATAGCGTGGGTGCCGTGACTCCTGATACGGGTCGTTGCGCTTCGCGTTGTAGCAGCAGATCAGTGACCAGCGCGGATACTCCGATCGATTCTGATCGGACCGGTGCAGCAGGTTGGGATGAAAGAAGAGCACATCCCCGGGCTCCATCTCGACGTCCACGAGGGGCAGGCGCTTCGCGATCTCCGCCACGCGTTTGGGGTCTGCCCCCGCTTGATCACCGGTCAACACGTGGTCCACGCGGCCGCAGCGGTGCGAGCCCTCGAGAACCTGCAGGCAGCCGTTCTCTCGCGTAGCCGGATCAACCGCGATGAACACGCTGACGAGGTCCGGGTACAAAACGGCATTCCCGTACCAGTAGCCGTAGTCCTGGTGCCAGGTCCAGGCCCCTCCGACCCTGGCTTCCTTCATGATCATCTTTGAGTGGTAGTGGTAGACCTCGTCGCACAGGATGCGTTCACACGTCTCCACAACCGACCGGCATCGCGCGAACATGCCGTAGATTCCATCGCCGGGGTGGTTCCAGAGCGACAGCCGCACGATCCCGCCCTCGCCGTCAGCACGGCCCAATGCGTGGTCGTCGAGAGCCTTGTCCTCCTTCGCCGCGCGGCGAAGGAGCCCGATCTCGGATGCATGGAAAAACCCCCGCGCCAGAACGAAACCATCCCGATGATAAGGAGCGAGCGCGTCAGCGGTCAGCGGTCCACGAGCCATTTCCAATACGAGTAAACCAGCGGCTCGCGTCCGTCAAGTCCCGTTCCAGTTCTCGGCCGAGCCTTGTGCTAGTCTGTGCGCCGAAAGCCAAAACAGGAGAAGAGCCCATGGCACGGTACAGGCGCGCAGCAGTCGCAGTCGCTTTCAGTATCGCCGTCGCACACGCCGGGGCGCAGCCGGGCCCGGGCGTCAGGGTGCTGAAAGTCGAGGACTACTTGAACTACGAGACCGTGGCGGATCCACAGGTTTCTCCCGACGGCGCGCAAATCGTCTATACCCGCCGGTGGGTCAACCAGAACGACGACAAGATGGACGCATCGCTCTGGGTGATGACCGCGGACGGCTCGAAGAACCGCTTCCTCACGAGGGGTTCCGACGCAGAGTGGTCGCCTGACGGGACACGGATCGCGTACATCGCCGAAGGAGATCCGAAGGGGCCTCAAGTATTCGTTCGCTGGATGACCGAGAACGCGGCAACGCAAATCACGCAGGTCCAGCATCCGCCGTCGAACCTGAGATGGTCACCCGACGGGAAGCAAATTGCCCTGACGATGCTCGTGCCGAAGGAGTCGAAGTGGGACATACCGCTGCCGAAACCACCTGAAGGGGCGAAGTGGACGAAGGCGCCTGCGGTGGTCGACAGGCTGCACTATCGGCAAGATCGGGTCGGGTACACGGAGGCCGGTTTTACGCACCTGTTTGTCGTTCCCGCAGATGGAGGCACCCCGCGCGCCCTGACTTCGGGGGACTGGAATGTGGGCGCCCGATTCGACGGCATGGCAGGAACGGTGGGGCTCGACTGGACTCCCGACGGCCGTACGATCGTCATCGACGGCCTCGACGTGCCCGACGCTGATCTCCGCTACCGCGATTCCGACGTGTTTGCAATTGACGTGGCGAGGCAATGTCGATAGCCGGAACATGTTCGTCGGCGGCTGCAGCGGGGGCGGCGTGCTATCCAGCTGGGTCATCGCCATACCGATCGGTTTGCTGCCGCGGCGGTGCGGTGTCCCGTCATCGACTGGCTCAGCTTCATGGGACACACTGACATTCCGCTCTTCACGGCGAACTTCTTCGATGCCCCATTCTGGGAGAAGCCGGAGCAATGGTTGAAGCAGTCGCCGCTGATGTATGTCGGCAACGTCAAGACCCCAACGCTCGTCATGACAGGCGTCCTCGACATGCGGACGCCTATGCCCCAGAGCGAGGAGTACTACACCGCGTTGAAGATGCGGGGCATCGACACCAAGCTGTTGCGGTTCGAGGGTGAATACCACGGCACAACTTCCAAGCCATCCAACTTCATGCGCACCGCGCTGTACATGATGAGTTGGTACAAGGACCACAGCCGCCGTGAGTCGACATTGAACTGACGGGAGCCCGGGTGATCGCATGGAACAACACGCTGGAGCAGCAGTCAACATCGACGCCGCGGACGCGCTTCGCATGAACTACTCGGCGTGGTCCGCGAAGTGGGCCTGGGCTACCTGCGGCTCGGTCAGGCGGCGACTGAGCTCTCCGGAGGCGAGGCGCAGCGAATCAAGCTGGCGACAGAGCTCCAGCGAGTGCAGCGCGGCACCACTCTCCATGTGCTCGATGAGCCCACGACCGGACTGCACGCTGAGGACGTCAACAAGCTCATGGCGCAACTCGACGGGCTGGTCGAATCGGGCAACACCGTCATCGTGGTGGAACATGA
>JBBQEJ010000191.1:0-9596 GCA_038320555.1 Vicinamibacterales bacterium
GAAGAACGGACGACGAAGACCGATCAACACCACGACAACGTCCTCTGAATCGGATCAGGCCCAGGTGTTCACATGGTCGCGAAGTGTGTTCGTCATTCTGGAAAAATCTCCCCAGGGGCACGTCAGCACCGTAATCTCTAGAGCCGCTGCTACTGACCCGACCCCACCTTAGCCCTTCCGGCCGCTCTGGGGACGCATCTAGGTGCTTCCTGCATTAACGTCGGACGGTGGCAAGTGAGTACTCCATCTGTGGCGGGTGAAGTAAGGGACGCCGAAAACTCGCGCCCGGCCCCGTGGGAGGGCATATGAATCCCGTAAAACGGCTGAAGATAATACGTGCTGGGGCCGCGCGATTACCCGGAAGCGATCGTGACCGTGCGCGAGCACCTCGTAACCGGTCTGCCGGAACTCGTCGAGCGTGCCCGTGCTCAGAACCCGGCGGTCAGGATCGACGAGATCATGAGTGTCGCCGTCGCTGGAACCGTCGGTGAGCCGGGAATCTGGTGTCAAGCGGTCGCGTTGGTGTTCGGTGTGATGAGTGCTATGGCGGGGTAACGGTCACGGTTCAGCGCGTCGCTGCGCCTCGGGGGGTCGAACGGACGAAATCGCGCAGCGCGTATCAGGGGATTTGAATCGGGTCACGGGGGAGTCAACTGGCAATCTGCGGTGCACCGAGGAGGACGCATGAATTCTGTTAGCCTCTGGTGCACGACCGGCCTGGCCGACAACGCGGCTGATACCACAGGCCGGACAAAGCTCCGGAGAAACGCGGTACCGCCAGGCACTCAGAGGGTGCCCGCGCTTCATCCGCGGGTTCCGGCTTCAGTTCGGTGTGCACTTCATCCGCGTCAATTCCCGTTCCAGTTCGGTGTGGATCGGGCCACGAGAATGCCTCAACCGTCGTCACCTGCGCCGGCGGCCGTACCCGTGAGGCTCTGATCGCACACGAGCAGCCGCGGTCTACGCCCGTTGCGCAGCCACCGTTCTTCCAGTAACCGACCCCCCACGCGGCATCGACATGGATCGCAACCGGGAATGAGCCGGACGATTGGCTCGACGAGGCCGGCGCCGGTCGAGCTAGGTCGGACGCGGCGGCCAGCGTGCCAGCCACCGCGAGCCGGGCTGCGGCCGCGGCCGTACTACGCGTCGCGGGTGTCGCCGGTGACCGGGCAACCGGCGCACACGTGACTCCTGGCCTTTCGTAGCGTCGGCACGGCGCCGGGGGCGGGTGGGGATTTGGGTATTCACGGCCCTGCCTACGTCAAACATCTGCCTGATGGGCTCCACTGCGGCCAGGACGAGGTCTATCGGTTCGTTCATCGAATCAGTCGCTCGAGTTCCGCGAACCACCCCGTCCTCAACTGAATTGTCGTCTGCAGTGCGGCGCCGGGGACGGGTTCTGCGCTGTAGAGGTCACCGTTCGGCGCGATCGCCCATTCAGGCGACGGGTCCCAGTCGAACAGCTTTCGCTCTTCGCCCAAGTCGATGGTCGCGCCCTCCGTCTTGACCGGCACCGAGATCACCGCGCGATCGCGCCGGAACAGTAACTCACGACCATCCGGCGACCAGAGCGGCATCGTGCCGCCAGCCGCGGTGACAGGAACGCGCTGTCCTTGACCAGACACTGGCAGGACATACACTTCGAACACACCCGTCGCCGTAGAGTCGTAGGCGAGCCACCGGCCGTCGGGCGAGATCCTCGCGCTCGAAAGCGCGCCTGGCTCGGTGTAAATTACCTCACGAGGCTTACCGCGCCGGAGGCGCATGATTTCCATCTTGACCTGGACCGGACGGCCGCCGAAGGCAATGAGCGTCTGCCCGTCCGGTGTCCACCCCGCGAAATGGATTTCGATGTTCTCGGGCGCGACGAGCTGTTCCGGCTTCCCGCTTCCGTCGACATTCTTCAGAAAGGCACTCCAGAAGCCCCTCGACCCCACGGGGCCCGCCACGGCGAGCTGTCGACCGTCCGTCGTCCACGCAAGCGACGACACTTCCATGAGTCCCGTGTCTTCCAGCTTCGCGATCGTACCTCGCTTGAGATCTATCAGCACCGGAGCCGAACTGCCCCAGCTATTCACCGCCAGCCGGCTGCCGTCGGGCGACAGCATGAAGCCCCGACCGATCAGTTGCGGCTGAACCGCGAGTGCGGTGGGCTTTCCGTGCCGTGTCGCCCGCACGATGCGCATCGGCTCGCGCCGACTGCCACGGAGATAGCCTGTCGCAAAGACGAGGGTGCCTTCATCGGAAAATGCGAATACGGGCGCGGTGTTGCGTCCATACGCGATGTCCTGCAGCAGCGCGACAGGCGCACCGGTTACGCGTCCGGCGGACGGATCGAACGCAATCCCTCGCAATTCGTTGTTAACTGCGTAGACAAGGTACCCGTTAGGAGTGAACCGCGCGCCGGCGCCCTCGAGGCCCAGATGCGTCATCTCCCGGCTGTCGAGATTCACCACAGCGACTTGCCGGGTGTCCCAGTCGCTCACCAGCACTGAGCGCTCGCCCGGCAACAGGTGAGGCCACGCGAGCCCACGAGCGATATCCTCACCACCGAAACGCACCTTTGGCACGATGTTCTGCGGGGCGCCGCCGCCGGCCGGTACCTTCCAGAGGCCACCCGGCTGCGGCCCGATGAAAATCAAGTCGTTGTTCGTCGTCCAGACGCCACCGAAATAGTCCTGGAGCGGCGCCACCGTCTGCGTCAGACCGGTATCGAGGGAGTACTTGCGCAGTTCGGGCCGGGCGGCGGAGAGAGCCGAAGTGCCGGAGAGAGCCGAAGTGCCGACAGCAAATGCGACCCATCGGCCATCGGGTGAGAAGAACGGCCCTTCTGCCGTCTCGCTGTTCGGCACCAGCATCGCGTGCGGATCGTTCAACCGACGCACGTAAAGGTCCTGCAGACCGGTCAGGCCGCGCGCCAGGAATGCGAGCGTGCGTCCGTCCTTCGACAGCGCAAGCTCTGGTGGACCGACACCATCCAGGTATCGTCCTTCCGGCAGCGTGATGGCTGCGCTGACAGGAGCGGCACGGGGTGCCGTCGTGCGAGCGCGGAACAACAACACGCCAAGAACTGCGCTGGACATCAGTCCGGCAAGCGCCACCAGGGCCAGCACACGCTCGAGCCATACCGTCGGTCTCGCGATGACCTCTCGGGACGACGTGGTGAGGGCTTCTTCGAGTTCGAGCCGTGCATCACCGATCGCCTGGAGACGACGACGGGGATCTTTCTGCAGGGACCGCTGGAGGAGACGCAGAAGTGGCAGCGGAGTGTTCGCGGGAAGGCGTGACCAGTCCGGTTCCCGCTCGATCACCCGCGCGAGCACCTCGGAGGTGCTCTCGGCCGTGAAGGGCGCCGCACCGGCCAGCAACTCGTAGAGCAGCACGCCGAAGGCCCATATGTCAGCGCGTCGATCGACGATCCGCCCTTTCGCCTGTTCGGGCGCCATGTAGCCGGCGGTCCCAAGCAGCACGCCGACGTGCGTGTGGATATTGGTAATCGTCGGCGAGTTCGCGAGGCCACCCGGCGACGCACCCGTCGGGTCGAGCGCCTTTGCAAGGCCGAAGTCGAGCACTTTCACGGTGCCGTCAGCCCGCACCATGATGTTCGCGGGCTTGAGGTCGCGGTGAATGACGCCCTGTTCGTGGGCAGCCTCGAGCGCGTCGGCAATCTGCCGCGCTACCGCCAGCGCGTCGTCGAGCGGCACCGGCCCGCGCGAGAGGCGCGCGGCCAGATTCTCCCCCTGGATGAACTCCATCGAGAGCGCGCGCGACCCGCCGCCGCCCGTCCCCGCGTCTTCGAGGCCGTAAATCTGCGCGATGTTCGGATGGTTCAGCGACGCGAGCGTTCTCGCTTCTCGCTCGAACCGCGCGAGCCGTTCCTCGTCCATCGAGAACAGCTCAGGAAGGACTTTGATGGCGACCGTGCGCTGCAACCGGGTATCAGTCGCCTTGTAGACTTCACCCATCCCGCCGGCGCCGATCAGACCGATGATCTCGTACGGGCCGAACCTATCACCGGGGGTGATCGACATGGGGTGTGGCCGGGATTATACGCGTGTCCGCGCGGGATACCCCATATCTAATCCGTGAGGAGTTCCCCCGGCTCTGCCGGGGAGGCAGTAGCTGTTTGACATTTCCGGAAATCGGTCTTTCTTCGTCGCGGTGCATCGCCTCGACGGCGAGATCGATCGCCGCGTTGCGTTGCGACTGATATGACCGAAGCGGTTCAAGATGGGATCTGCTCCGGAAGCGTCGCGAGCACGCCCCTTTGAGGGGCCCGCGACGCGCATGTGTACAAGACAGCGATGGCGGAAACCCTATGCCGATTGGTCCTCCCGGCATACGCCGTGCAATCGTCTCACCTGACGGTCGCACGGTTGCAGCTTCGACAGCAGCTGGACCAGTGCTCTTCACGATCGATGATGGCGACGCTCGGCCCTGCCCAGCGGCCGACGCTGACGATGTGCCAGTTGTTTGGAGCCAGGACGGTCGCGCGCTCTTCGTGAGTCGTCGGCGGGGGCTGACCATCGAAATTTATCGGCTCGACCTGTCCAGCAGCCGGCGAACACTGATTTGGTCGCCTGCGATTCCCGATCCCGCGGGCATCATCGCTCCTCGATGGGTACGCATCACACCGGACGGGAAGTACTATGGATACTCGTTCGAGCGTGTTCTCTCAGATCTCTATCTCGTCGAAGGATTGAAATGATCCAGTGTCATCAAGATCAAGCTCGCGCCGGCCTCGACCAGCCGCCAACCGTTGACGAACTCTTCCAGGATGCCACGCGCTGTCATGAGGGGGAGGGCTGACGGGGCTGCGAACGGGCGTTCTGCTAACCGCGAGACGGGCCTCATGTTTCCTATCGTCCCTTCGATCCCATAGATCGCGGCGATGTTCGGATGATTGAGCGCGGCGAGCACCTGCGCATCGCGAGTGAAGCGCGCCAGGCGGTCCGGGTCGGCGGCGAAGAGCTCGGGCACGACCTTGATCGCAACGTCGCGATTGAGCGCGGTGTCGCGGGCACGATAGACCTCTCCCATTCCGCCGGAGCCGATGCGCGAGGATCTCGTACGGACCGAGACGAACGCCTGGGGTCAGCGACATCTGTACGGCGAGCTTATCGCGCTCCTCCGAATGTCAGCGCGGGCCAGTTGACGATGACGTGGAGCGGCTGCTCCGCTGCGAAGGCCACGGGCTCCAGGGCGATGAAGCGTCCGTCGCGCGTGGGCTCGTAGGAGGTCCAGCGCGCGCGGGGCCCGCGGGTGAACAGCCGCTGCGGCTTCCCGATCTCAAGCACCGGCAGCGACCGGATCGCCACCGCACTGATCGCGCCGTCGAGACCGACGTAAAAGAGCTCGCGCCCGTCCGCGCTCCAGCGCGGCAGACTAGCCGGCGACGCGGACACGATCCGCATGGGTCCGGGACCCGGGAACGGCGCGACGTACACGTCGCGACGGCCACCGAGATCGGACGTGAACGCCACATACCGGCCGTCCGGCGAGAAGCGGGAGTCCGATTCGTCGGCGTCCGACTGGTGGAACGGGACCACCGCGCGGTCCTTGAGCGAGACGGCGATGAGATCGAAATTCCCGCGCGCCGTGCGCTGGGAGTACATCATCCATTTGCCGTCGGGTGAGACGTCGGAGCGGTCTTGCAGGCCTGCGAGTCCAGGCGCGAGCGGCTCCTCCGCGCCGGAAAGGGTTCGCAGGTACACGCGCGGCGCGCCGGTTCGCGCCGCGCTGTAGATCAAGGAGCCGCCAGGTACGACGACCGCGTCGATCTCTGAACCCGGTTCATGGGTCACCCGGCTCTCGGTGCCGCGATCGAGCTCGATCTTCCAGATGTCTAGCGTCCCGATCTTCAGCTCGCGGCGATCGACGTACAGGTCGCGGCCGTCGCGCGACAGCCGGATTGTCTGGTACGGCCCGGCGCGCCGCAACTCCGACACCTCGGTACCCGACCGATCGAACACCGCGATCTTCGACTCGTCGACGCCGGCGTGATAGACGATCGTCCCGTTGCGCGAGGCCGAGAAATGCGTCACACCCGTCGTCAGGAACTGGGCCGCGTTTTCCGCGATCGCGACCGGCTCACCAGAGACGACGCCCGTGTCGGGGTTGAACCGCCGCGCGAGCAGGGCGCCGTCGGAGCCGTAGACGAGAAATCCCGGCGCGACGTACTGGGCGTTGGAGCGGACCGCCAGGACGTCCCGCCGGGATCCGTCCGCCCCCGCGAGCGTCACGAAGCCTTTATCCGCGTCGCGGCCGGAGGCAAGCAACAGGAAACGCCGTCCATCCGGCAGGAACGAGGGCCAGACGACGCGCGTATCGCCGCGCGCCGCATCGGGTCCCAGCACATCGACTGGAGTGCCGCCCGTTTCAGGCACACGCCGGATCTGCTCTCCCTGCACCGAGACAAACAGGATCTGTCCGTCGCCCCACGTGCCGGTCAGCCCGATCCCCTGCGGCACGTCGCAGAGCGCGACCGGCGCGCCGCCCGCCAGCTCGACGCGCTTGAGCTTTCCGCCCGCGAAGAAGCCGATCGATTTCCCGGCGGGAGACCAGAAGACCGACGTCGCCCCTTCGGTGCCGGCGAGCTGCACCACCGGCTCGCTGGACAGGTTTCGCACCAATACCGATGGCGCCGCGTCGCCGACGCCTCCGACGAACGCTATCTGACGGCCGTCGGGCGACAGGGCGAACGGGATCCGTTCGACGCTCAGCGCAAGGTACGCGTCGGCAGGACCCACGGGAACCGTAAAACTGACGGGCGCGCCCGCCGATAACGGATCGACCGCGGAAGACGACGTCCGCGCGCGCCACACCGCGATTCCGGCGACGATCGCCACTGCGATGGCGGCGGCAGCGACCATCCACGGGACACGACTCGGCCGGTCGTGCAGCGTCGCGCGATCGCGCTCCGGCACCTCGCGGAGTTGCAGCGCCACGTCCTGCGCCGACTGCCAGCGCTGATCCGGATCCTTCCGCAGACAGCCGCGGACGAGGCGGTCGAGCGAGGGGGACGAAGCGATCGGCGGCGGCTCCGATGCAAGGATGGCGGACGCGATGCCGACGGCGCTCTGCCCGGGAAAGGCGCGGCGGCCCATGGCCATTTCGTGGAGCACCGTGCCCAACGCAAAGATGTCGCTGCGCGCATCGGCCTCGCGCCCGTCGACCTGCTCCGGCGCCATGTACGGCAGCGTCCCGAGCATCGTCCCCGGCGACGTCGCCGCCACGGACATCGTCGACAGCGCCGACCCGCTCGCCGCTTGCGGCTCGACGGCCTTCGCGAGCCCGAAATCCAGCAGCTTCACGCCGGACCGCGTCAGCATCACGTTCGCGGGCTTCAGGTCGCGATGGACGATGCGCTGGCGGTGCGCGGCCTCGAGGGCCGCGGCGATCTCGCTGCCGTAGCGGATGATGTCGTCGAGCGGGAGCGGCCCGCGCGACAAGCGCGCCGCGAGCGTCTCCCCGTCGAGATGCTCCATGACGAGATACTCGACCGGCTGCGCGGCACCCCGTGGCTGCGCGCTGCCGACGTCGTGGAGGGTGCAGATGTGGGGATGGCTGAGCGACGCGATGACGTGCGCCTCGCGCTCGAACCGCTGCCGCCGGCCGGGATCGGCCGCAAACGAGTCCGGCAGGATCTTGATGGCCACGCTCCGCTGCAGGCGCGTGTCCGTCGCGCGATAGACCTCGCCCATGCCGCCGGCCCCGAGGGTACCGGTGATTTCGTAAGGCCCAATGCGGGTGCCCGGAGTGAGGGGCATGCGCGCGCATTATATCGGCAGCGTGGTGAAGTGACGCCGTCCTCTTCAGCGTCCGGCCAGACTGACCACGAACAGCTGCGACAGCTGGCGAATCGTCAGGTACACGAAGTGACCGCTGTCAGCCGCCACCACTACGCTATTGACGCTGACGAGCCCTGACCGCTCGTTCGGTTCGAGCGTCGCCGCGAGCGTGTGGACGCCGGAGGTCAGCTCGATCCGGAACAACCGCGCGCCGTGGGCATTGGGTTGATACGCGAACGTCGCTGCCGAGTCCGCACTCCCACCCGCCACGCGATCGGCGGCCTCGGCGCCTTCATCGGAACCAGTGTTTTCGTTTTCAGGTTGAACACCTGCTTCTGGCCGCGCGTCGAGGCCACGATCCATTCGCCGTCCGGCGACACGAAGCGGCCCCGGGTACCCACGGGCGTCAGGGGCGTCGAGATGCTGTCGTGAGGGGGAGGGCTGACGGGGGCTGAGACGGACGTTATGTAACCGCGAGACGGTCCTAACCCTGATCCGTCAAAAAACTCAGCCCGTCTGCGCTAGAGCAGAGGCCAAGCGTGTGAACATCTCTCGCGTGGCCGGGTTGTTCGTCAAGCGCAGTAGCGTCGTGCCGCTTGGGCGCACCAACTCCGCAGCGCGCTGAAAGAGGACAAACCGAAGCGTCTGCACACTCTGGAGCCGATGCAGGACCGTGCGTTTCCGTGTGGACGCCCGTCGTCCAGCGCCCGTCGCAATCTGGAAGTTGGTGAGCAGGTTATGCGTCAAGACGACCAGTTGCTGCCACGCGCTATTGGCCGCGTAGGCCATGGTCGGCACCGTGTGGAACGCCAAGCCGGTCTTGAGCTGCGCGATCGTTTTCTCGTGGTTGCCGCGCCCACACGCGAACCACCAGAGATTCCTGACGGTCAGGCCGAGATTGCTCGTCACGGCGGAGTACTCATAGTGACCGTCATTGGGATCGAAGAGATCCAACTGGTAGTTCTTCGTGGCCTGATGACGCACCTTCTTCCGATAGATCGCGACCGGCACCGGCAGGTCCCAGGGGTGGCGGCCAGCGACACCGCAAAGCCGGTCACGTTTGGGGCGACCGACACCCACTCCTGCGGCTGCCGGATGTATTGCTGGAGATCTAGCCAGCGGTAGAACGGGACCTTGATCGCGTAGCCCGCGCGCCGCGCCTGGAGCCACCGCAGCACATCCGCTCGGAAAAAGGCCCCATCCATGCGGAATCGCACCTGCCCGCCCCGTGGCAGGAGCGCGACCACCTGGGGCCACAGGTCGCGCAAGAACGGCAGCCCGGCTTTCCCGTCGTGCACGTTGCCCGACCGATTCTTCACGCGCAGGACGTGCGTGGTCTCGGCCAGATGCGCCATGATCGGGTAATAGCTCGGCACCTTTCGGTGATGCGGATTGAATCCGCGGAAGGCGCGCTCCACCTGCAACCCCGTCGATACCACCACACCATCGACATCGATCGTCAGGGTGCGCAACCCCAACGTCCCCAACACTGGGGCGACCACCGCCAAATTCAGCGCCTGCAGTCGACCGACCGTCGTCATGGTAAAGACCCGCAGCCAGCGACCGAGCGTGCGTGCGCCCGGCACCGCCCGGAGTCCGCAGAAGCGGCGACAGAGCGGATCGTCGGCCACGTACCGGACGTGTTCGACCCGACGACCGCCGACGACCAGCAGGCCGATCACCAGTCGCACCATCGCGACAACTCCGAAGTCGCCCCAGCGGGCCGCGCCCGCGAAGGCGTCGCGCACACGCGCATTGAATCCCGTGGTCCGCAAGTAGCGGTCGAACAGCTCCAGCCCCGCATAC
>JBBQEJ010000192.1:0-9535 GCA_038320555.1 Vicinamibacterales bacterium
CAGCCGCACGATTTTTCCAATCGCATCTTCTCCAGCGAAATACCGTGCGGCCGCCGCCTGATTGAGAATCACGACGGGCTCACTGTTCTGGCTATCGTCTTCTGTAAAGAACCGGCCCTTTGCCAGCGGCACCTTGATGGCCCTGAAGTAGTCCGGCGAAATCTGATTGAAATCGATGTCTGTACTCCTCGGGAGTTCCCGGCCCGGAATCCCGAAATCCATGGTCCGCAGGTCTCCGCGCAGCGGCAATCCGCCGCCGAGAAGCGACGCAACCTCTACACCGGGGATTGCGCGAACCCGGTCGAGAACATTCACGAGCAGTTGACGATTGCGCTGCGATGCTTGCTCAACATTGGTTGGCGCCTCGAGGACGCGCACCCAAACCGTCAGGACATCGTGATGATCCAGGCCGAGATCGACATTTATCAGTCGAGCAAAACTGGCGAGGAACAGCCCCGACCCCACGAGAAGCACGACCGCCAGCGCCACCTCTGCGACAACGAACGTTGCGCGAAGCGCATTCGTACGAGTGCTGGCCGTCGTCGTACGCTCGCCCTGACTGAGCGCGCTCGCCACTGTCGGACGCGAGAACTGCGCCACGGGCGCCATGCCGAAGGCGAGGCCGGTCAGAATAGCGACGATCCCCGTCAAGGCGAGCACTCGCAGATCGACGGCGATCGTGGCCGCACGCGGGACCTCTGCAGGTATGACGGCCCGCAGGATATCGACTCCCCACCAGGCCAACGCTGCGCCAAGTGCCGCTCCCGCCAGGGACAATATGAGACTCTCCATCAGCAGCATCCGCGACAAGTCCCACCGCGAGGCACCGAGCGCGGCTCGGATTCCGAGCTCGCGCGTACGAGTGGTCGCGCGCACGAGCATCAGGTTAGCGAGGTTGACACACGCAATAAGGAGGACACACGAGACCGCGCCAAGCAGCATGAGCATCCACGTGCGTACTCCGCGCGTCACGAAGCTGTGCAGCGTCTCGACCTTCGCCACGCGGTCCGTAAACCACCTGGGGGTTTCGGCCGCGAGGCTCGCGGTGATCTGGTCCATCCGCGCCTGCGCCTGTTCGATCGACACGCCATCGCGAAGCCGGCCGACGACGTGGAGGTTGTAGCCGAAGCTGTTTCCGCGTACGCGATCGTCGGCGGTGAAGACGTTCGGGATCCACATGTCGACGGTTTCCCTGCCGAGGAAATACGTATCGACCGGGTACGAGAAGCCCCGCGGCATCACACCGACGATCTCGAACGACGCGAGCTGGCCCGGCAGATGCGTACCCATGACATCGGGGGCTCCACCGAACCGTCGCTGCCAGAGCCCATAACTGATCAGTGCCACGTGCGCGACTTCGACTTCGTTCTCAGCGGAAAACGCGCGCCCCAGGAGAGGGGGAGTTCCCAGCACGGAGAAAAAATCCGCTGTTACGCGCTGGGCGCGCAGGGTTTCCGGGAGCGCGTCGCCCTGCCGCTTCAGGCTGATCTCGGCGTAGCCCACGGCGGCGAGACCCGTGAAGACGTCCTGTCGATCCCGCCAATCGAGAAAGTTCTGTGGCGCGACCCGCATCGAGTCGAACGGGCTGTCCTTCGAGAATTCGCCGACCGCGACGAGCCGATCGCTCTCGCCAAACGGCAATGGACGCAGAATGACGGCGTCCACCACCGAAAAGATGGCCGTCGTCGCACCGATGCTGAGCGTCAGGACCGTAAGCGCCACGGTCGTGAACGCCGGCGTCGCTCGCAGCGAACGCACGGCATGGCGGGTGTCGCGCCAGAGCAGGTCTGGCCAGATCGTCCGCACATCGCGCACGGCTTCCGTGGTCTGCGCGATGCCGCCCAGATCGCGCAGGGCCATTCGTCTCGCTTCGCCCGGGGGTACTCCGCGGGCAACGTGGGCCTCGATTTCCTGCTCGACGTGAAAGCGCAGTTCGTCGTCGACCTCGGCACTGATCTTGCGCCGCCGAGCGATGCCGCGAACGAATGCGACGAGCGGTTCGAACATCCCTGAACCCCTGCGCCGTTAGCGCTAATATTCGGGCTTCAGCCCGACTGCAGAATCCGCTTGATCGAAAGCGCGAAGTGCTCCCAGCTGGCGGTCTCGGCGTCCAGCCGACGGCGGCCCGCCGGCGTCAGTTTGTAGACCCGGGCACGCCGATTGTTCTCGGATGCGGTCATTTCGGACTCGACGTCGCCGCCCAGTTCGAGCCGATGCAGCGCCGGGTACAACGACCCCTGGCTCGCGTTCAGCCCATCGCGGGAAATTTGCCGAATACGGTTGGCGATACCCCAGCCGTGATTGGGGCCGAGTTTCAGGATCTTGAGAATCAGCAGGTCCAGCGTGCCCTGCAGGAGATCGGTTTTCGGCACAGCGTCCTCTCGCCCTCCGAGGGGAAGTATGGAAGTCTTTCTCTCGGAGGTCAAGAGGAAAGTTTTCAGGCCGGGAAACGCGGAAGCCACCCCTTCACAATTGGCGGGTACGAAGACCGCTGTTCCTGTGTCCATATACGAAGTACAGCAGGAGCCCGATGGCAAGCCAGACGCCGAACCGTTCCCAGGCATGCGTGGGGAGGCCGATCATCGTGTAGATGCACGCGGCGGCGCCGAGGACGGCGACGGGCCAGACGAAGGGGACGCGGAAGGGACGCGGGCGATCGGGATCCTTGTAGCGCAGGACCAGGACCCCAACGCAGACGATCGCGAACGCGGCGAGCGTGCCGATGTTGGTCAGGTCGTAGATCTCGTTCTCGTCCATCACCAGGCCGCCCAGTGCGACGACAAGACCGGTGACGACGGTCGTGATGTGGGGCGTCCGGTACTTCGGATGAATCTTCGAGGCCCATGCGGGAAGCAGCCCGTCGCGCGCCATCGCCAGGAATATGCGCGGCTGCCCGTACTGGAAGACCAGCAGGACCGCGCTCAGCGAGACGACCGCGCCGAACGAGACGATCCAGCTTGCGGTCGGCATGCCGGCGACCACGAGCGCGCGCGCTAAGGGATCCGACGCCTTGAGCTGTTGATACGGCACCAGGCCGGTCGCGACGATGCCGACGATGACGTAGATGAACGTACAGATCGCCAGGCCGCCAAGGATGCCGATCGGCATGTTGCGCTGCGGATTCTTTGTTTCTTCCGCCGCGGTTGAAATCGCGTCGAAGCCGATGTAGGCGAAGAAGACAATCGCCGCGCCCTGATGAATGCCAGCCCACCCGTTCGGCGCGAACGGTCTGTAGTTGGCCGGATCGATGTGCATGCCGCCGAGCACGACGAAGAAGCTCAGGACCAGCAGCTTCACCACGACCATGATGTTGTTGGCGCGTGCGCTCTCGCGGACGCCGATGTACAGCAGCCACGTGATCGCGAGCACGATTGCCGCGGCAGGCAGGTTCAGCAATATCGGGATGCCGGCGAAACGTGGCGCGGTCTGCAGCAGGGCGTGGACGGCCGGGTCGCTGCTGAGCAGCGCCGTGCGATAGCCGTGCGTCAGCCATGCGGGCGCCGTCAATCCGAATCCCGAAAGGAGCGACATGAAATACCCGCTCCACGCAATCGCAACCGCGATGTTGCCGACCGCGTACTCGAGGATCAGGTCCCAGCCGATGATCCAGGCGATCAGTTCACCGAGCGTGGCGTACGAGTACGCGTAGGCGCTCCCCGCCTGCGGAATCATCGAGGCGAGCTCGGCGTAGCAGAGCGCCGCGAGGCCGCAGACGATGCCGAGAAGGATGAAGGACAGGACCAGCGCCGGGCCCGCGCCGTATCGAACCACCTCGCCGCTCGGGAGCACCTCGCCGGCCGCCGCGGTGCCGATGGACGAGAAGATCCCCGCGCCGATGACGGCGCCGATGGCGAGCATGATCAGATCGCCGGCGCCGAGCACGCGCTTGAGGGTATGCGCGCTCTCGGGCAGCAGGTCAGAGATGGCTTTGCGCCGGAACAGCTGACTACTCATGGTCAATAAATTCGCGGTTCGCGACTCGGTTCGCGGTTCGCGGTTCGCGACTCGCAGCTCGCGACTTGCGCTTCGCGGCTCGCGAACTGGCAATCGGTAGCTGGTAGCTGGTAGCTAGCGACTGGCGACTGGCAACTGGCAACTGGCAACTGGCAACTGGCAACTGGTAGTGGAGCGTATCCGTCGCCGCGGTGGTAATCAAGCCACGGACGAACACAGACGGACACGGAGCCGGCCCTGTGTGCCGTCCGCGTGTATCCGTGGCCTCAAGAGTGGCGGCGGGCCGCGGGGCTGTCCGCGAAGCGGTACACGGTATCGCTCGACGCCAGGACGAAACCGCCGCGCGGATCGAAGGCCAGCCCGATCAACGCCCCGCCCGAGACCACCTGTTCGGCCTCGGCCGGGCTATCCATCGGCAGCCGATAAACGCCGCTCGTCCCGGCGAGCGCGTCCACGACGTACAGATCCCCCAGCGAATCGAAGGCGAGTCCCTGCGGCCGGCCGAAGCCGTCGTGAAAGACGTCGACGAGGCCGCCCGGCGACACTCGGTACACGCAGTCGCGCGCGCCGAGCGTGGGGGCGGTCACGTACAGCCAGCCGTCGGGTCCGAACGCGAGATGGAACGCGGCGACGCTCGGCGGGATGCTCGCAAATACCGACGCGCGTCCATCGCGGACGCGAAGAATCGCGCCGGACCGATCGCCCACAAACAGCGTGCCGTCCGCGGAAAACGCGATGCCGCAGGCGACGCCGAGATCGGTCGCGACAGTGGAGACGCTTCCGTCCTCGTCGATGCGGTGGACGCTGCCGTCGAACCGGCTCGACACGTGCAGCGCGCCGTCGGGTCCGAACGCCAGCGACGTGGGATTGGCCAGGTCGGCGACAAACGGCTCGCGCGAGCCGTCGGGCCGCACGATGAAAACCGCGACCGGGCCCTGCTGGCCCCGCGAACCGCTGAACGTGACATAGACGTTGCCCGCGGCATCTATCGCCGGACTGTCCACCTGATGAAGCCCGGTCGCCAGCGGGGCGCCGATGTCGACATAGGCCGTCTCCCCGGGAACCTCCGCGAGACGCACCGTCGTGTGGCCACCGTCGAGCCCGCCGGGCACGATCGCGGTCAGCTCGGTGGACGAGGCGCTGGCAAGGCGGGCCGGACTGCCGCCGATGAACAGGTGCGGAAGGACCGGATCGACGGCAAATCCTGTCCCCTCGATCGTCACGTACCCTCCCTCCACGGCCCAGAGCGGGCGGACCGCGGAAATGCGGGACGAGATGGAAGTGGTCATCGAGATGGTTTCAGCGACGGTGGTTTCAACGGAGAACGTCCGGCGCGTGGCGCGGGGACGTGGCTGACCCTAACTGTTGTCGAGCTCCATGTTCCAGTAGAAGTAATCGCGCCAGCTGTCCGGTGCGTTCTTGAGGCCAACGGTGATCCGGATTGCCGGCGCCTTGTCGGGACGTTTGGGCACACGTATCAGGTGCATGCCGGCTTCGGCCGGCGTGCGCCCGCCTTTCCTCCGATTGCACCTGATACAGCAGCTCACGATGTTCGTCCAGTCCTTGCGGCCGCCCTGGGCGACCGGCACGACATGATCGAACGTCAACTCCGAGGTCGGAAACACCTCGCCGCAGTATTGGCACGAATGATTGTCGCGCGCGTAGATGTTCGCGCGCGAAAACGGCACGTAGTCGATGTGGCGCTTGATCTTGATATAGCGAAGCAGCCGGATGACCGACGGAAGCTTGAAGCTGAAGGATACCGACCGCACTTCGCGGTCGTACACAGAAATGACCTCGACCTTCCCCTGGCACCAAAGGGTCATCGCCTTTTGCCAGTGGACGACCTTGAGCGGCTCGTACGTGGCGTTGAGCAGGAGCGTTTGCTCCATAAACCTCATCGTATTCTGCCCGAGGCCGGCCGTTCTGTCAAGGCCAGAAAGCGGATAACAGGATTGTTTGCAAGGCTTTAGGCTCTTAGTGTTAGTCTTGGGGTGTCAGCCCTGTATCCGCGAGGCCGATAGTCCGGCTGGAACCATGCGCCCTCCTTTCATCCTGATTCTCGTCTCGGCCGCGACGGCCTGCCTGACGGCCTGCGCAGCGACCGGGGCCGTTCCGCGCCCGTTTCCGACGCCGGCCCCGGCCCCCGTCGCGCCTCCGGAGCCCGGCGCCCCGGTCCCCTCCACGATCAGGGACGTTTCGGGCGACGGGTATGTAATCTCCGGCATGGCGTTGTCGCTGCAGGGCGCTCCTTACAGGAACGGCGGCAGCGAGCCGTCAGGGTTCGATTGCAGCGGGTTCGTCTGGTACGTCTTCGATCAGCATGGGGTCCCCCTGCCGCGGACGGTCACGGAGCAGTTTCAGATCGGCAGTCACGTCGACAAGGGGGACGTCCGGGCGGGCGATCTCCTGTTTTTCGACACCAGCGGCGCGGGATTCTCCGGGACGCACGCGACGCACGTCGGGATCTCGATTGGCGGGGATGAATTCGTCCACGCGCCGAGCACGAAGGGACAGGTGCGGGTCGAGCGGCTGGGATCGGGTTACTGGTCGGCGCGGTTCCTGGAAGCGCGGCGCGTCCTGTAGTCCGCCTGCGCGCGTAGCGCTACGGCGAGACCTCGACGAAGCTCAAAGAGCGAAGTCGGGCTCAGGCGGCGCGGTGCTGTCCCTTCCGCGAAAGACGCCGCGCGCCACCCTGGGTGAACTGGCGCATGTGCAGATCGTCTTCGGTGTAAAGGAGCGGCTGGGTCAGCCGCTTGAGGCGTTCCACCTTCACGAGCGGATCAGCCGACGGGATGTCGACCGCTTCCATGTACCGCTGCGGGAATGACGGGAAATTCCTGAACGTGGTGGCCACGACGCCGCCGTGGCGCGCGGTGAGCGACGCGAAGTCGTCCTCGAGAAACTCGTAGAGCGCCGGATCGGCGCCCGACTCGAGGTAGCCCGACACCATCTCCGCAACGTCCTCATAGAACAGCGGCCCGTGCGAGCGAGGCGAATCCGATCCGTCGGACCGCGAGACGCGGCGGATCCCCGATTCATCGGGATCGATGTGATAGAGCTCGTGCACGATCGTGTCGAGCTTGGCGAGCCATCCTGGCGTGTCGGCCGGATATAGATCGGCCTTGCGCGAGCGCTCGAGAGACTGATCGCAGAAGCGCGGCAGTACGAAAGAGATCAGGTACTTGACGCGTGTGCCGGCGATGCGGACTTCAGGAGACTTCGTGACGAACCATTCCGAGCGGCGTGTCAATTCCCCTGTCGTGCGATCGCGCCAGAAGTAATAGCCCGGCTCGCTTTCCGGCAGCGTCAGGCAGTGGCAGGTGGCGAATGCGCCGTCCGCATCCGATCGCCCGGACCGCCCGAAGAGGACCACTTCCCTGAGATTGATGAACGAGAGGCGGGGCGTGCGCACGACGAGATCGTGCATCAGCAGCGCGATACGTTCGGTGTAGTTAATCATCGACACACGTCCGCCGGAGACACAGGAATCCCGGCGACGCCTTCGCCGCTTCAGGGGGAGCTAGTAATGCTGAAACGTGTGTCGACTATACGGACTTAAGTGCCATCTTGTCAAGGTGAGCAGGAGCCTTTAATGGCAGAGTTACAGGGGCTTACGCGATTTACTGGCCTCCTGGCGGTTTTCCGCCGGGACCCTTCGGCGGGGCGACCGGCTGCCCCGGAAGCGTGTCGGGGGGACCGACGACTTCGGGGATCTCGGGAATCGGCTCGAGCTCCGAGGGCCCCTGGGGCGCCGGAATGACGGGACCTGCCACGACCGGGGGCGGCGTCACCGCTCCCATGCGGCGCATCACCATGTCCTGCCGGCGGCGCAGCCGGGCCGTGGGGTGTCCGGGGTTCATGACGCGCGGGCTGGTGATGGCCGCCGCGAGCAGCGCCGATTCCGGCGGCGAGAGGTCCGCCGCCGACTTGTGAAAATACGTGCGCGCCGCCGCCTCGGCCCCGTAGATCCCGTCTCCCCATTCGATGACGTTCAGATACAGCTCGAGGATGCGCTGCTTGGAGAGCTCCGCTTCGAGCCGCCGGGCGATTAGCAGCTCGCGCAGTTTCCGGACGGGGTTCTTCGAGGGCGAGAGGTAGAGGTTCTTCGCGAGCTGCTGCGTGATGGTGCTGCCGCCGCGCGCGAATTCCATCCGCTCGATGTTCACTTCCATCGACTCCTTCAATTCGTCGAAGTCGATGCCTTCGTGCGTCCAGAAACGGCTGTCCTCGGTGACGAGCACCGCACGCTTGAGATTCGGCGAGACGCGCGCGTACGGCACCCACCGCTGGATGCGCCGCGGCGTCTGCCCGCGCGCGCGGGCTTCGCGCGCGCGCAGATCGATGAACGCCGTGCTCTCGGGGTTGGCGGAGCGGAGCGCCCGCACGTCAGGAAGCGTGAGATAGATGAATGCGGCACAGCCGAAGCCGACGGCGAAGAGCGCGAGGATCGCGCGGCCAATTTTTCGTGCGCTCCAGCGTGGTCGCTTCATCATCCTGGGTCGTCACACGGCCGCAACAACGCGTTCAGGGAGAGCAGAATATTCGACATCGTCGATCCGGAAGGTACCACAGAAAAAATGGCCGGAAGCAGACTCGCCTGCTCCCGGCCTTTCGTGATTCGCGGTTCGCGGTTCGCGATTAGTGATTCAATGAACGCGAGGTCCCCACACCGACTTCGATCGACGCCAGTCCTCGTCCAGAATCGTCCACAGTGTCTGGTCGAGATATTCACCGTTGCGAAGGAATGACTTGCGCAAAATTCCCTCCTGCATGGCTCCCACCTTGCGAAGCGCGCCGTTGCCGCGACCATTCGCGACCGCGGCCCGCGCCTCGAGGCGGTGCGTTTCCACGACGTCGAACGCGAAGTCGATCATCATCTTCGCGGCGTCCATGAACGCGCCCGTTCCCCAGAACGCCGATCCCATCGCGAAGCCCCATTCGGCGGTCCCGAACCCCGGCTCGAGCTGCCGGATCTGGAAGATGCCGATGGCGGTGTCCATCCCGTGCGGCACCACGCCGAAGCAGACATAGTTGCCTGCCGCGCGCTCGCGGTTCGTCCACGCGATGAAGCGTTCGAACCCGTCGACGGTCGTCGGCGGCGGCGAAATGAACCGCGCGACTTCCTCCGACCCCAGCATCGTCAGCAGCGAGGCCGCATCCGAGAGCCGCAGCTCCCGAAGCGTCACCATCGAACCCGCCAGGACCGGCAGCGCCTGCTGCCAGTCGGTTGACGTGGCCGTGGTGGTAGCCCGCGCCGATTCGATCACTGCGGTGACGTCCATGACACTCTCAACAGCGTCTCTGAATGGCATCTTTTCCATTACCGCACCCCCAAAAGGCCGCTGAGAAGAGTTGTCGTAGTCGTCACGATCTGCACGACCGGGTTGACGGTCCCGAACATATCGTCACTGACCGAAGACTCGTAGTTGACCGGCGCCGCATTGGGAGCGTCGAAAACACGGGTGTCTTCGCCTGACGTTCCCCACACGATGTTGTCCTCGCCGGCGCTCGCCGTGCCCCACACGATGTTGGTGCCCCACACGATGTTGGTGCCCCACACGATGTTGGTGCCCCACAC
>JBBQEJ010000193.1:0-9245 GCA_038320555.1 Vicinamibacterales bacterium
GCCGTTCGGGCCGAAAGTCTCGTCGTTGAAAGCATAAACGCTCTCCCAGTCCAGCACCTTCTCCAGATGATCGGCAAAGGTCTTTTGCACCAGCCGATCCTCGCTGTTGATCGCCGTCACCGCCATCGCGTCCTGCCTCCCATGCTGGTGCCCCCCGGCTGCCGCTACACGGCGATCGCGCCGCTCATCAAGCGGGGCAAGAGCAGGTCGCGAGCTTGCACCAGCTTCTCGTTCATCTCTGTCAGAACTCGAATCTGATGATGGTTGTCGCAAACAACCTCTAGGAATGCATGCTGAAGTCTCGCTGGCGGCCAGACAACGGGAATTGTGTGAAGCACGTTGCGGTCGACTCCAGGGACTGCTGCCTTCTGCGAACTAACATCCCGGAGCAAGAACTTGAGCAGATGGAAGAGGACCAGCGGGTGATGTCCCTTGAAGTCGGCGACGTACAGCGCCGTATTCAGCGGCCAGTAGTCACTCTCAAGGAAGTACACCTCTCCCAGGGTACCGTAGCGACCCGTCACGACGCCCGGGCCAAGGGCCTTGGGTTGACTGTGATACCCGGTAATCCCTGACGACGAGACAATAGGGACCGTGCCCGGCATCCGTCGGGTTGACGGGAGGTCGTAGCCTCTCTTCAACGTCAAGACACTGCCAAGCTCTCGCCGCTGCCACGCCTCCGGCACACCATCAGCGACCCTGACGTGCTCATGGCCGGGGAAACGCAGGTGGACGAACCACTCGCGGTACAGCAAGCGCGGGGCCTCCTCCAGCAGCGCGATCCGCCTCCGGTTGTTCTCGATCAGATCGTCGTAGACAGAGAGCAGGTCTGCGATTCGCGTCTGGGTCTCTCGGTCCGGAACGGGCACATGGAAATTGCGCAGCACCGTCAAGTTGATGTGCGGCACGCCGGAAGATGAATTCCTGTTGGAGATAGACTCGACAGTCTCGCGGCTCGTGAACCAGTAGTAGATGAACCTCGCGTCCGCTTTGATCGGGTCCACGGTCATCTTCATCTGGCTTTGCGAGACGACGTAGGTGTCGAATGGCGCGTCGGGTGGTATGAGTGAGACCTGCCCCAACGTGCCGCGCTGTGTGAAGACGATGTCGCCCTTGTGCGCCAAGTTCCCGAACAAATCGTCCTGAACCTTCTGCTCGGATACAAAGACGAAACCATCCTCGGTGAGATAGCGCCCTGCGTTCAAGTTGGTCCCGCGTATCACCGGAACACCATCCTCGACGTAGTCAGCCACAGTCAGCTTCGAACCGAAGGGACCGCCGACCATCGCGTATGGCAAGTCCGCTGCAAGGTCCGCCAATGGCTGGAGCGTGGGCTTCATACGCCCAGTTCCTCAAAGTTCTTGGCGATACGCGCTGCCAGCCCAGTTGCTTCCTCGTTCAGCCCCTTCAAGTCGATGTGGATGGAGCGCAGCGCCTCCTCGAAGTCGAAGTCCTCGTCCACTTCCTCCGGAGCCACGCCGACATAACGGCCAGGCGTCAGGCTCCAGTCGTGGGCCGCCATCTCCTGGCGGTCCACCCGCTTCACCAGGCCTTGCACGTCGCGCAGCGTCGCGTCGGGGAAGCGGTCCTGCAGCCAGTCGGCCTGCTTGACGAAGTAGCGCACATGGTGGAGCGCCTCTACCGCTTCGGCCCGTGCGGTCTCCAGCACCTTGCGGGCGCGGGTGATGTCGGTGCCGGGCCAGGCATCGGAATCGCGCGCCGCAAGGTCCTTGACCGCGACGTCGAGCGCGCGGCCCGTCAGCTTGGCGGCTAGGTCGATCTGCTTGGTCAGATCGCGGCATTGGTCGGCGGCCGGCTGCAGTGCCTGGCGTGCGCCGTGCAGCCCGGCGTTGTCGCGGGCGGTCTGGGTCCACGCCTTGTCCCGTGCCGCAACCTCGGCCTGGAACGCTTGCAGGTCGGTCGCCAGCGTGGCACGCAGGGCGGCAAGTTCCTTCCAGGTTTCGGCCAGCGGGTCGGGATCGCGCGGCTGGGTGGCGAAGGGCTTGCCCAGGCCGGTCAGCTTGTCCAGCGCCTGCGTCACCGCGGCAAGCGGCGTCGCCCTGGCCGCGGTAGAGCCAGACGATGGCGGCGATGTTCTTCTGCTGTTCCGGAGAGAAGTCATAGATGGCGCGCGAGACCTTGCGGTAGATGTTGCGCGCGTCGAGCATTAGCATCTGCTCGCGACGGTGTTCGTCGCGCTCCTTGGCGCGGTCGAAGAACCACAGCTGGCAGGGCACGGTGCGCGTGTAGAAGAAGTTGCCGCGGATGTCGATCATCACGTCCACGGCGCCAGTCTCGACCATCTTCCGCCGCACCACCGCCTCGTCGCGTCCCGCGCTCGACGCCTGCGACGACATGACGACGCCCGCGCGGCCGTTGTCGTTCAAGTAGCTGTAGAAGTACGACAGCCACAGGTAGTTGGCGTTCGAGACCTTCTTGTTCTTGTTGATCCCGGGCAGGCCGAAGGGCAGGCGCTTGTCGCCCTTCACCTTCTCGGCGTCCACTTCGTCAACGTTGAATGGCGGATTGGCCATCACAAAATCGCACTTGCCGGAGAGTTCGTGCGGGTCCTTGTAGTAGGTGATCGCCTCGTTGCCGGCCCTGATCTTGCCTTCCAGGCCGTTGACGGCCAGGTTGATCTGCGCGAGCCGAGCCGTGGTCTCGTTCTTTTCGTGCCCGTAGAAAGTCACGCGCTTCATCGGGTCCTGACCCGCGCGCTCGATGAAGTGGCTGGACTGCACGAACATGCCGCCGGTGCCGCAGGCGGGGTCGAGCACAATGCCGTGCTCGGGCTCAATGACGTTGACGATGGTCTGCACGATTGATGGCGGTGTGTAGAACTCACCATTGTCGTGTGCGCCCTGCTTGCTAAACTCGGCGAGGAAGTATTCGTAGATACGGCCGAAGACGTCGCCCGACGCTTTACGCAGCACCTCGGTGTCGAAGGTCCGCATCATGCTTTCGAGGACGTCGTTGTCGAAGTGCGCGTAGTCCTTCGGTAGCTGACCGGCCAGCGGCGGGTAGGCGCGCTCGATCTCTTCCATTGCGGAGGTGAGAGCCGCACCGCGGGTGCCGTCCTTGGGCGTCTTGAGAATCTCGTCGTACTGAGCCGACGGCGGAAGCATCAGCGCGCGGCGGCGTGCGAAGTCGGCGGCCACTGGCTCGCGGGCGGCCATTTTGCCGGCCTTCTTGTCGGCGGCGATGGCCTCCAGCGCCGCGCGGTAGCGGTTGGTGGCCTGCCGCAGGAAGAGCAAGCCCATGATCGGCATGAAGTATTCGTTGGACGCGAGATTCGAGTTGGCGCGGAGGTTGTCCGCGATCTTCCAGAGCCCGGCCTCGAACTCCTCAAGTCCCTTCAGGTTGTCAGCAATCATTCTCTGGTGACGCCCGGCGCCTCAATGCGATGGCTGCGGTTCAAACACAATCCGCAGACGAGTACGCGTCGCTTCCGCGAACCGCTTCAAAGCGTCGGTCGATGGACGAACTTTGCCGCCTTCGATTCGCGCGATGTAGGACTGCGAGGTCTTCATCCGCCTGGCCAGCTGCGCCTGCGAAAGGCCAGCGGCCGTCCGCGCCTCGATCAGGGTGCGTGCGAGGTCGAATTCCTCTTCGAGGGCGTCGTATGCAGCCCTGTGGTCTGCGTCCTTGCTCCAGCGGCGGTGAAGGGCGCTGATTCTTGTCATGGCTTCACTTTCTGCACCGTTGGAGAGTCGACGGCCGGCCGGCATCATACCAGATATGGCATCGGTCGACCGGCGCCGCGCGGAGTATCCCTGCCGCTCTACACGCAAGGCATCTTCTCCACCACCACGTCATTCGGCCGTCAAAGGAGCCCTTACACTGGCAGCGCATGATCGACACGTCGTTTGACTTCAGGGCTGACGCGGGCGGAAAGGACCCTGACGTGTACAGTCCGACTCTCCGCCAGTACCACAAGCTGCTGTGGAGCAAGCCACTGCCAAACGGCCGGCTCTTCGATCTGGATGACACCGTCCGAGGCGCCTACCTGGATCACCGCTCAGAACTCGGCGAGTACTTCCTGTCCAGCGACTCGGTCATTCCCACGTTCACGAGATGGGGATTCGCGAAAGCGCATCCGGAGCTCTACACCGAGGAGGAGAACAAAGCGTTCATGGCCATCTCCTACACGATCGGCGGGATGTTGGTCTTCCCCGGGAACCGAATTCAGGGCAAGTGGACCATCAACCAGGCCCGCGGGTGCCTGAAGAAGATCTCGGACCGGTTCGACCTCACGGTCGAGTGCATCCGACGCCACTACGCACGCCAGAGTAGCCCTCTCGGCGAGACACTGGCGAGGTACCGCGACTTCTTTGCGTTGTTTGAGAACTTCAGTGGGTACGTGGATTTCTTCCTGCTGCAGGATCTTGTCACCGACGACCACGCCGCCGTGACGTTCTTCATGCCGTTCGATGACTTTAGAACTCCCTCGGTGCCGGAGGACGACGCCACGTACAGGGAGTACCGAAATCGAAGCATCGAGTTCATCGAGGCTCGAAACCGTCGAATCGACCGACACGCCGCCGGTCCACGCTAACCCAACCCTCGCAGCTTCAAGCCACCCGTCTCAGCCCCTCAACCTGGCGCAACCACCCGTCGAGCTGGTTCCAACTCGCGAAATTTAGGCTCACCATTCAAAACAAACGACTTACGCTCGGTCGATTCGTCGTCGGAACCGCCTCCGGTTGCGCGGGAGTTGCGTCCGGTCGTAGCGGGTCGAGCCGATCGACGCGGCGCGACACATCGGGCAGCCAATGAGCGTAGACCCGTAGCGTGATCGAGGCGTCCCGATGTCCGGGCTGCTGTCTGACGTAGGTGATTGGCGCGCCGGCCTGCAACAGCAGCGTCGAGTACGTGTGCCGAAGGTCGTGGATGCAGATCTGACGCATGTCGGCTTTGGCCAACAGATGCGCGAACACCGTCCGCACGTTTCGCTCCTCGAGCGCCGTGCCTTCGGGCAACGAAAAGATCCACGCTGGCATCGGCTCGCCCTTCTTCAGCCAGCGCACAACGCACGACGCCAGACGACAGCGCGGCCTCGAGCTGCGGCGACATCTTCGCAGGGCACACAGTACCCACGGTTGCCAACGTGGGAAGTGTACTTTCGCGCCGGCCATCGTCCTCGACCCTTGCCACGTCGCTCGCTGCCGAGGGTCAGTCGACAGTAAACTCGTCCCATGACAAAGACCGAGGTCCTCGACCTGCTCAAGGAGAACCGCGACGCGCGGGGGGAGGCGAACTGGAAGGAGATGGGCGACCGCACAGGCGGGCTGACCAGTTTCGGCATCGGCCTCACCAAGCTCCGTGCGATTGCGAAACAAGTTGGGCGCGACCACGACCTCGCGCTTACACTTTGGAACGAAGTCAACCACGACGCAAAGATCATCGGTTTGCTCATCGACGACCCAAAACAACTCACACGCGACCAAGTCGAAAAGCAGGTCGACGGCGCGGGGCCAGGAATGCTCAGCCACGTGCTCAGCTCGTGCGATGCGACCCTCCCCAAGTCCCCCATCGCGTTCGAGATCGCGAAGGACTGGATGGCGAGCAAAGACCCCGTCCGCCGCAGTTGCGGCTACGGACTCGTATACGAGCTGGCCAAAGACAAGAAGGACAAGCGGCTCACCGACGAGTTCTTTCTCGGCTGCGTCGAGAAGATCGGCAATACGATCGCGAAAGAGGAGAACTGGGTGCGCGTCGGCATGGGCGGCGCGCTCATGAGCATCGGCAAGAGCAATAAGAAGCTAAACGCCGCTGCGATCAAGGTCGCAAAAGCAATCGGCCCGATCCACTTCAGCGATGGGGACAAGAAGTGCGAGCCGATGAACGTGCTCAAGCACCTGACCAGCGACTACTTGCGTAACAAGCTCGGTATATGACGCACTCGGCCAGCGAAGCCAATTACACCAGATGTGGTATGGCCCTGAGGGTGCCGACTGCGATCACGCCGCTCGTCGCACTCGGTCGACCTGACGCAGCCAACCTTCGAGCTGGTTCCAACTCGTGAAATTTTGGCTCACCAGCCTTCGCTCTCGTTTCTCGCGGAGGCTGTCCGCCGAAGCGCGATAGCGCGAAGGCGGACCGCAGTTGGCCCAAACTGCGGCTGGCAAGCTCTCTGTCTTACGTTCGCGCGAGCTACGGCTGGCAAGCACTCCCGCGGATGATCACTCGACGACTGTCGCGCCGAAGCGCGATGGCGCGATGGCGGACCGCAGCAGCGTCCTGATGTTCGCCAGCAATCGCGAAATCAGTTGCCCGGGCGCATCTGGTTCACCAGACGGGGAGCGTCAGCTCACAACAGATCACGATATTCCGTAGTGAGATCGGAGACAGGCACCGCCTGCCCGACTCGCTCGATGACCACGACGGAGACGTCGTCGGACAATGGCGCTCCTTCGCCGATCCAGCGTCGGTGCGCGTACAGCACCGCCTGCATCAAATTGTCGAACGCCGCCGTGAACATGAGGACACGCGCGAGCTCTGCGTCTCCGAAGAACTCCTCTCCCGTGGCGCGGGCTGCCTCCGTGAGGCCATCGGTGTACAGGAGCAGACGATCGCCCGGCTCGAACGCCACCTCTATCGTGGCATACAAGGCGGTGGGTATCAGCGTCAGCACAATGCCACCTTGATCCAGCGGCTCGATCCGGCCGTTGGCCCGTTGGAGCAGTGGCGGCGGGTGGCCCGCCGTGGCGTACGCGAGGGTGTGCCGCGGTGGATTCACGACGACGCAGCACGCCGTCACGTAGGCGCGCTCGAACTTGCCGGTCAACGCCCGGTTCATGCCCGTCAGGATGTCGCCCGGCCTGTCGTACCGCTCGGCTTCGGCGGCTACGGCGACCTTCACCATCGAGGCGACCAGGGCGGCCGGAACCCCGTGGCCAGACACGTCCGCCACGACGACGAGGACGCGGCCACCAGCGAGCGGAAGGATGTCGTAGAAATCCCCGGCGACTGCACTCATCGGGAGGTAAGCGGCTTCAATACGAAGCCCTGAGACTTCCGGCATGCGTTGAGGCAACAACGACTGCTGGATGGATCGGGCGAGCTCGAGCTCACGAGAAAGCGCAGCGTAGTTGAACGACTGCTCGCGCGCGCGCGCCAGGACAAACCAGCCGATCGCGGCCGCGAAAATGAGCATCGAGAATGGCTCCGCGTTGGCCGGGCCGAAAAGGCCGCGTTTCGAAATCGTTTCGTAGATCGCAGTCAGCGCGAAGATCGCGCCTGCTGCGGTGACCAGCCGAGTCTCCGCCGACCAGCGCCCCTGCCTGGCGCGAGCCGCGAAATGGACGACCCAGACTGTGAAGGAGATCAGAACGAGTGGTGCGTTGAGCCACATCGTGGTGCCGGGCTGGCCCGCGATCAGATCGGCCAGGATGGCGCCTGCCGCACCGATCGCAACCAACTGCCACGTGCGGCGAAGGAGCGCATACCTGCCCGGGCCGACCAGCGATTCAACGAGCAGGGTCGAGGGTATGAGAATCGTGTACGTGACGTCCGCGTCCACGTATCGGAAGAACATCTCGGGCCAGCCCGTGACGAGCCGGACCGGATCCGAGCTCGCGACCAGACGCAGCCCGTAGAGGATGCAGAACACAGCGAACCATGCGCCGCTCCGATTGGCCCGGGGACGCGCGCTCAACGCCGCGGCAGCCGCAGTCGCCCCGATAGCCACGAACAGCGACCCGATCATGAGAGCCGCGAGATCCACGGCGTTGACGTTCACGCCACATTCTGTGCCGCCAGGGGCGCCGGGGCCAAGGAGGCCCGCAGGTGGGGCCCGGTTGGTGATCAGTCGCAGTGTGAGGTCGCAAGGCGCGGACCGCATCGCGCGGCGCCCGCTCCAGGCGGCAACGCCCTTCGTACCGACGACCGCGGCTGGATCAGATTCAGTTCCTCCTTGGTCACGTGTCAATCCAGACGACCGAGCGGTATCTTGGGTGCAAGCAGAAGCTTCGGATTGCGGTGAACGACACCTTGGGCATCGAACCAGACCCCCAGCGTAACCGCGATTTGATTGGAGCCAGGGCGGGCGGGACGAACGTCCGCCCTTCGCGACTTCTCGCTAGTAATCACTGTTCGGTCAGACCTTGCATCCATTCGGGCTACAATCCGGCCTAAGTTCCGCCTGTGACGCTCACTCCCGGCACGCGCCTCGGCCCGTATGAAGTCATTGCCCAGATCGGCGTGGGCGGGATGGGGGAGGTGTATCGCGCCACTGACACGACGCTCAAGCGCCAGGTGGCGATCAAAGTTCTGCCGACTTCTGTCGCGACTGACGCGGACCGGCTCCCACGCTTCCAACGAGAAGCCGAGGTCCTCGCGGCCCTGAACCATCCAAACATAGCGCACATCCACGGGCTGGAAGAGTCCGACGGAACCATCGCGCTGGTTATGGAGTTGGTGGAAGGCCCGACGCTGGCCGATCGCATCGCGCAGGCGGCCATTCCGGTCGCCGACGCGCTCCCGATTGCGAAGCAGATCGCCGAAGCCCTTGAAGCGGCGCACGAACTGCGCATCATTCATCGCGATCTCAAACCCGCGAACATCAAGGTGCGGGACGACGGCACGGTCAAGGTGCTGGACTTTGGGCTCGCGAAGGCGATGGACTCGGCGAGTGCGTCGAGCGTGAACGCGATGAACTCGCCGACGCTCTCGATGCGTGCCACTGAGGCGGGGATCATTCTCGGGACGGCGGCCTACATGAGCCCGGAGCAGGCGCGTGGCAAGGCGGTCGACACCCGCGCCGACATCTGGGCCTTTGGGATCGTGGTGTTCGAGATGCTGGCGGGTACGCGCGCGTTCGCCGCGGACGATATCTCGGCGACGCTGGCCTACGTCATCACGAAGGAGCCGGACTGGGGCGCGTTGCCAGCGGACACGCCCGCGGTGATCCGCAAACTCTTGCGCCGCTGCCTGGAGAAGGATCCCAGGCGGCGGTTGCAGGCCATCGGCGACGCCCGCGTGGAGATCGAAGAGGCGCTGGCCACGCCGTTCGCGGAGCCGTCGCTCGCGGCGGTTGTACCCGCGGCACCGCGCCGTCTCGCGAAGGTCGCACTCGCGTCCGGGCTTGGCGGCGTCTTGGTGGCCACGCTCGCGACGTGGGCGCTGACGCGGGCTGCGCCGCCGCCTCCGCTGATGCCGACGCGCTTCGCCATCGTGCCACCACCGGCGCAGGCGATTGGGATTTCCGGCCTCGATCGCGATCTCGCCATCGCACCCGACGGCAC
>JBBQEJ010000194.1:0-9187 GCA_038320555.1 Vicinamibacterales bacterium
TTTCACTAGACAGTTTGACATCGCTCGAGAGTAGGCGGAGAAGACGATCTCGCGCGGAGCAAGCAGAGACGCAGAGAACGCCGAGAAAGGCTGCGTGGTGACCCTTCTGCTCGCGCAAACGCGAGCTGCCGGAAGGGCATGAGCAGCCGCTTTCTTACGTGTCTTCTCCGCGTGCTTTGCGCTCTCTGCGCGAAATTCGTCGTCAGCTCTGAACATCGGGGACCGTCGGAGGTCAGTCTGACCCCAGTTCCAGCGATTGCTCATAGCTCACATTCACCAGATACCTGCTCCCCAGCGCGTCTCCCAGCGGGTCGGCGCGCTCGTCGCAGAATCCGAAGTGCAAATGTGGCCGCCAGCCCTCCGCGTGCCGGAATCTGCCCGAGAGCGTTCCCATGGTCCGGCTGAACTCGTCCATCGTCTCCAAATAGCTGCTCATGCCCTGCGTGGCGTTGAGGAAGCGCTGCTGACTCGCGTGGCAGGCGAGCGCGGCGCGTTTGAGATCGTGGACAGCCGTCGTGTCCACGAACGCCCCAGGGAACACCCGCCGCCGCAGCCCGTCGCGCAGGCCGTGCGGGCTCGCGTGATAAATCGTCACGGCCGTGCTCACGGGCGTGCGCGAAGGCGTCGTGCGATAGCCAGGGATACCCCGCGCAAAGGCTGCCGTCAGCGCCAGGCGCGCCGTGTTCATGTGATCTTCCATGTAGTCCTGCGGCGAGTGCGTCAGGATCACGGACGGATCGACCTGGCGGACAATCGCGCTCAACCGGCGCAGTGTCCGATTGTCATAGAACACCTGGAGGTCGTCGCAGATCGGCGGGTGCCACGTCGCGCCCATGAGCTTCGTCGCGGCTCTCGCCTCGCGGCGCCGCACGCGGGCTGTTTCCCTGGGCGGCAGGATCATGCTTCCAAGATTACCGGTCGACAGGTTCATGCAATGGATCTGCCAGCCGGCATCGCGCAGCAGCATCAACGTGCCCGCCATCATGAACTCGATGTCGTCGGGGTGTGCGGCAATTGCCACTGCGCGTCGCACGATGTCTTTCGATCGAGGGCGCTTAGTCAGATGGGATCTCCGAAATCTTCACGGGCCGTCCCTCCGCAGCAGACCTGTCGGCGGCGGCGATCACGCGATGTGTCGTGAACGCGTCGCCGAAGCTGGTGAGCGGCATGTCCTTTCCCTCGTCCAGCGCGTCGAAGAATGCCTGGAACTGTGTCTGGTAGGGATGGTCCCCTACGTCGCCGCTGTCGAGCAGCTTCATCGACAGGTTGCTCCAGGCGTTGCGGTCCAAGCCTGCCAGCTTCTGGGAATGAAACTTGTTGTCGAGGATGCTGCCGTCGCTTCCCACCAGGTGCGTGTGAAAGTAGTAGGGCTGCAGACAATCGACGACCGCCGCGCACTTGCCCACGCTGCCGTCCGTGAATTTGAGGATGCTGGTCGACGTCGTTCGGTATTCGTAAGGCGTGAACAGCGGATTCTAGCTGTTGGTGGCGTAGCTGGTAACTTCTTCGACATCGGCATTCATGCACAACAGCAGCGCGTCGAGCGCATGGCACCCCGCTGTGAGAAGTGCGCTCCCGCCAAGGTTCCGTTTGATGTTCCAGCGGTACTGGCCGTACCACGGTCCGATGCCGTGGTAGTAGTCCACCTCGCCGTAATGCAGCCTTCCGACGAGGCCGGAGTCGAGGACAGCCTTCGTCGCCACGAATTGCGACGAATACCGGCACTCGAAGCAGACGCACACCTTGACGCCGGTTTCCCGGACTGCCTTCTTCATTGCCAGAATGTCGCGCCATTCAACGGCCAGCGGCTTTTCGACGATCACGTGCTTGCCGTGGCGCGCCGCTTTGATGAACTGGGCCGCGTGCTGATCCGGGTAGCCTGTGATGTCGACAACTTGCACGAGCGGATCGGCCAGCATCGCGTCAAGATCCGAATTCACGGTGATAGGGGAGCCGTGCCGGGTGCTGAGCTCCGCCGGCGAGAGCGGCCGCGACGACCACACAGCCGTGACCCTCGCCTGCCGGCTGGCGTTTATAGCGCCGATGTGTGCCCCGGCGGCCCAGCTGTACCCAACAACCGCGACATTGTAACCACTGCTCATAGGCGGCACAGACACTAGCACGCGTGGTGTACAGCGGCAAACGCAGAGGGCGGTGTAGTATCCCCAGCCATAGGATCTGATCTTTCGCGCCGCGACTTTTTGGAACTGGCGGCCGCTGGTGACACGTATGCGGCCTTACCAGCCGCGCGGCGTCGCGCGAGACCAGATGCGATCGCGCCCAGGCTTCTGATGCCTCAGGATCTGAAAACGACACTGCGATGTTCCAGGTTGGATTGAACCCGTACGGGCTCGCGCATACGGTAGGCCTCCAGGGGCTCGGCACGCCGCGGGCCAATCCCGACGGTATCGGGCTGCACGGCTTCATTCGCGTCGCGCGTGAGATCGATGCGAAGTGTATCGAGCTCGATGGCAGGTGGCTGGCGCCGCTCGACGACGACGAACTTGCGCGTCTTGGCGACCAGCTGGCGCCGGTTCCACGGGTGTGCAGCTATTGGCTGCAGCACGAGCCGGGTGAAACCCTTGAGGAGGCGATCCGCGCCACGCGCGCGATCGGCGGCTCGATCATCCGCATGCACCTCACGCCCGTACTCGAGGGCGCTCGTGCCCGGCTGGGTCCGCGCTGGAATGACATGCTGCGCCATGCGCGGACGACGCTCAATCGCGAGGCCCGCCGGGCGGCGGACGCGGGCCTGATCGTGGCGATTGAAAACCACCAGGATCTGGGCAGCGACGAGCTTCTCGCATTCGCCGGGGAGGCGGGCGACAACGTCGGGTTGGCGCTCGATACGGGCAATCCTTTCGCGGTCGGCGAAGATCCGGTCGCGTTCGCCATCCGCATCGCACCCAGGGTCCGGCACGTGCACCTGAAAGATTACGTGTCGCAGTTCACCGCCGAGGGTTTCCGCCTGGTGCGCTGCGCGATTGGCGATGGCTGCGTGCCGTTTCAGGAGCTCGCGGCGGTGTTCGGCGCCCACACGCCTTCGCTCACCGCGTCGATCGAAGTGGGCGCGCTCGACGCGCGCCATATCCGCGTGTTCGATCCGGACTGGTGGCAAGGCTATCCACCGCGGCCCGCGGGCGAGCTCCTGACCGCCCTCGACCGGCTCAAGACGAAGCGTCTCGATGATAATGAGGATTACCGTACGCCGTGGGAACGGCTGGAGCCCGCGCCCGCGATCATCGCGTACGAGCTGGCGCAGTTGCGCCGCAGCGTCGAGAATCTCAAAGCGCTCGGCTGGATACGAAGGTGAGGCAATGACCGATCAAGAGTTCTCGCTCAAGGGAGAAGTCGCCCTGGTCACCGGCTCGGGCCGCGGCCTCGGACACGCGATTGCGTCGCGCCTCGCGGAGCTCGGCGCCGATGTGGCCATTCACGATCAGCAAACCTCGGCACCCGCAGAGTTCGGCGAGTTTCCGGATCTGGATGCGTCGCTTGCTGCGATCGCCCGTCATGGCACGAAGAGCTTCGCGGTTGTCGGCAACATCGCCGACGAAGCACAGGTCATGAAAATAGCGCGCGCCGTGGAGTCGACGCTGGGTCCGCTGTCGATCCTCGTCAACGCTGCCGGCGGCGACATCGGCGCGAAGGGCGGGAAGCCCAACCCGAACGACGCACTCCACATCAAGCTCGAAGACATCCGTGCGTTGCTCGATCGCAACCTCGTGGGCACGATGCTGATGTGCCAGGCGGTCGTCAGCGGCATGGTCGCCCGGCGCCGCGGGTCGGTCGTCAACATCGCGTCCGCGGCCGGCCACTTCGGCACCTCTCCGGAAGTGGCGTACTCGACGATCAAGGCCGCCATTGTTCACTTCACCAGGTGCCTCGCCTTTGAAACGAGGCGGCATCACGTGCGGGTGAATTGCGTCAGTCCCGGCGCCACCGCGACGGCGCGCTTCCTCAAGACCCGCACGATCGACCCCGCGATGCTCGTTGACGATGGGACGCTGGAGCGGTACGGCAGACCTCGCGACCAGGCAAACGCGGTCGCATTTCTGTGCTCGCCGGCTGCGAAGTTCATCCACGGGCAGGTATTGCGCGTGGACGGAGGGCTGACGCTGTACGCTAGTTAAAGTTCTAACGTTCTAACGTTCCAAAGTGGTGACTGATTGGAGTCCGAACTGCAACACGGTTAGAACCTTGAACATTGGAACATTAGAGAACTTTAGAACTCTAGAACTTTAGAACCTTAGAACTTTTCAAATGAAAGTGGTCATCACGGGCGGCGCGGGGTTCCTCGGGACGCGTCTTGCGCGTAAACTGCTGGAGCGCGGAACGCTGCAAAATGGGGAAGGGCGCGATCGGCGGATCGATGAGATCGTGCTCGTCGACGTGACCGCCCCGCCGGCAATCGCCGACGCACGCGTGTCCGCTGTCACCGGAGATATCTCCGATCCCACGCTCCTCAACGGCGTCATCGACGCTGACACGGCCGCGATCTTTCACCTCGCGGCCATCGTCAGCGGGATGGCTGAAGCCGATTTCGATCTGGGCATCCGCATCAACGTGGACGCGACGCGCCACCTGCTCGAACAATGCCGTCGCGGCGGCCGCTCTCCGCGGGTCGTGTTCACGAGCTCCATCGCGGTGTACGGCGGCGACCTGCCCGAAGTCATCAGCGAGACGACGGCGCTCAATCCGCAGACGTCCTACGGAGTACAGAAAGCGATTGGCGAGTTGCTGATCGGCGATTACACCCGGAAGGGATTCATCGACGGACGAGCCCTGCGGTTGCCGACGATCAGCGTCCGTCCCGGCCGGCCCAATGCTGCCGCCTCGTCATTCGCCAGCGGCATCGTCCGCGAGCCATTGAATGGCGAGGACGCCGTGTGTCCGGTCGATCCCGGCACGCCCGTGTGGCTCGCGTCGCCGGACACGGCGATTGACAGCCTCATCGCCGGGCACGACCTTCCGTCGGCTGCGTTCGGCAACTGCCGGTGGGTCAACGTCCCGGGTCTCTCGGTCACGGCCGGGGAGATGGTGGCATCGCTCGAGCGAGTGGCCGGCCCCGAAGTGGCAAAGCGGGTGCGATGGGCACGCGACCCGCGAATCGAACGCATGATGCGCGGCTGGCCCGGTAAGGGTGACAACGCACGCGCACGCGCGCTCGGCTTTCCTGCCGACGAGAGCTTCGACGCGATCATCCGTCGCCATATCGAAGACATGGAGCGCATCTCACCATCGCGCTCAATGTAGAACGGAGTCTTTTGGTCTCTCTTTGAGATCGCGGAGCATTTCGCGCGAGGACGCTGAGCACGCCGAGAGGCGCGGGTTGATTGAATAAGCGCTCGTGCGCTTCGATCCAGGGACCGGGAAGTTTCAGACGTGGGCCATCCCGTCCGGCGGTGGGGTCGTGCGCAACATGATGGCGACCAAGGAGGGGAACCTCGTAATCGCCGAGAGCGGCGTCAACCAAGGTGGCGCTCGTGGAGGTGCAGAGGTGAGGGCTTTTGACTTTCAGGCCGTCCATGATTTGATCGAAGGATGGCCAGGTCACTCACTCCGCGGTTCAGTGTCGAGACGCTGCGATTCCTCCGCGCTCTGAAACGCAACAACGAGCGCGACTGGTTCAAAGCGCGTCGCGATCGCTACGACCAGTTCGTGCGCGCGCCGATGGTGGACGTCATCGAGCAGCTCGATCGCGATTTCCGCCGCTTCGCTCCTGAGCTCATCGCGTCTCCTCGCCTGTCGCTCTATCGCATTTATCGCGACACGCGGTTCAGCGACAACAAGGCGCCGCTCAAGACTAACATCGCCGCGTCGTTTCCGTGGCGCGGCCTGCCGAAGCATGAAGGGGCCGGACTCTATCTCGAGGTTGGCCCGGGGTGGGTGTGGGCCGGAGGCGGCATGTGGGCTCCCCAGCCGCCGCAGCTGCACCGGGTGCGCGAGCACATCGCCAACACGTATCCGGAGATTCAGCGCATCGCGCACGCGGCGCCGTTCAGGCGTGCGGTCGGGCCACTGGAAGGCGAGCGGTTGACCCGCGTGCCACGGGGTTTTGCGAAGGACGATCCCGCCGGCGACTTCCTGAAGCACCGCCGATTTGTCGCCGGCCGCGAATTCCCTGCGAACTTTGCCACGAGCCCCTCGTTCTATCCGACAGTCCTCCGCACGTTCAAAGCCATCCTGCCGCTGGTGCGCTTTCTCAACGAGCCGCTGATCGACGAAAGCGACTAGGCGCGCGCGGCTAGCTGGCGACTAGCGGCTGGCGGTTGGCGGCTGGAGTTAGCGCTGGCGGCTAGGAGAAGCGGCTGGCGGCTGGCGACTGGCTGGAAGCTGGGAGTTGGAAACTGGAAATTGGAAACTGAAAAAGGGCGCCGCAGCCGTGAGCCACGGCGCCCTCGACCGATTAGAACGTGATCCGGAATCCGAGTTGCCCGACGCGCTGCTCGGACGCGCCGGAGTCACCAGCAAACGCATTCGGCTTCATGAAGACCGGGTTGGCCGTGTGGCTGGCGAGCGTTCCGGTGTAGAAGGCGGCCGACGAGGCGGCGCCGATGTTGAACACCGGGTTGATCGCGTTCGTGACGTTGAACACGTCGCCTGTCAGTTCCGCCGTGAGACGGGACCCCACGTGGATCGCCTTCGCCACACGAAGGTTGAACTGCGACAGCGGAGCGCCGCGCCCGCAGTTCACGGTCTTGCACTCGCCGATCTCCTTATAAGTCGGGACGCCGGCAGCGTCGATGCCCGTGTACTGAAATGCGGTCGGATAGATGTCGTTGCTCACACCATCCGCGTTGGCGTCGTACCCATACCATGTGTGCATCGGCAGCCGGGACCGGTAGCGGTAGACAGGCGAGATCGTAATGCCCCAGGGCGCCTGGATGAGCGCGCTCAACGACACCTTGTGGCGCGCGTCGGTGCGCGCTGCAGGTCCCGACTGCACGTCCGCCAGCGGTTTCGTCGCATCCTGCACCAGGTTCGTCGTGAGCTCGTCAACCGCCTGACCGCCCCGCCCGGTTGCTTTGGCGAGCGTGTACCAGACGTTCAACTGCACGTGATGATCGAGCCGGCGACGGACACCGAAGTTCGCGCCGTCGTACTGGCTGGACCCGATGCTCATGTTCATGGTCGGGTTCGCCGGGTTCAGGTTGAGGTCCTGGTAGCGCCGGATCAACGTGGGAGGGATGCGCGTATTGAGCGGCCACCGGACGCCGAGATCGTGCCCCGCGGCATGCACGTAATCGACGTCCAGCACCGTCGAATGCGCCAACTCGTGCGACCAGCCGACTGATGACTGACTGGTCCACGGCTGACGGATCTGGGGCGCCGCGACGTTTGTGCTGTAGAACGGGCCGTTCGGATTCACCTCGTTGAGGCTGGCAATGTTCGAGACGGGTTGTCCTGACGTGAAGAAGGTGCCATCCGGATTCTTGATCCCGGCCGAGTTGGTGGCGGTGAAGATGACACCCGATCCACCCTGCGCGCTCAACCCTGGAAAGAGAATGTTGGCGTTGGTGAACCCGTAGTCGTAGTAAATGCCCCAGCCCGCGCGCACGACGTCTTTGCTGTCTCCGCGGAGGTCGTACACCGCACCAATACGAGGCTGAATGTTGTTCTTGTCTTCCTGGGCCTTCTTCCCGAACTCGTCGAAGCCCGTCACCCCGTTGAAACGGCCCGCCGCGGCCGCTGCGGTCAGCGCCACGTAGTTGGGGATCTTCGACTGATCGATGAGGAAGCCGGTGACGTAGTCGTACCGGAGGCCCGCGTTCACCGTCATCCGGGTGGTCACGCGCCAATCGTCCTGGAAGTACATGCCGTACTGCTTCATCGGCAGGTTCGCCGATGCCCCCGGCTTGCTGCGCGTGACAAGACTGATGGGGCCATTGATGTCGTTGGTCAGATGCGTATACGCATAGTCGGTGCTGCCCGACGAGAACGTCACGTACAGTCGCGGTTCGTTGATGTAGTTCAGGCCCGCCTTGAAGTCGTGACCGAGGCCACCCATTCCGGTCGCGTGCCAGGAGAAGTCGTCGCGGAACTGAAACTTGTGCTGCTCGGTCGTCTGCGGCGTGTTCGTGTTGTAGCCGATGGCAACCCCGTTCGGAAATGTCTGCTGCGGCGCGCCGGTCCGCGCCACGATGTGGTTGGCGAAGTCGGCGTACTGGAAGATGAATTCATTCAACTTCGAACCCGCCAGCACCCAGTTGTGGTTCAGATTGATGGAATTGAACCCGTTCGTGCTGTCACCCCAGTTTTCCGGAACAAGCCGCGTTCCCGTGCCGTACACCTGCGAGTTCGTGTTACGCCCATACCGCACCGACATGAACTGCGAGTTCGTGAGATTTGCGGAGACTTTCCCTGTGAACAGATTCTCGCGGCTGGGCGTCGGGAAGACGCCTTCGAGGTTGGGGAACAGTCCGAACGTGGTCACCGCCTGCATCGTGTCCTGCTGTGTGCGTTCGGCAGCGGCAAAAAAGTGCGCCTTGTTTTGAACGATTGGTCCGCCGAACGAACCGCCGTACTGGTAGCGCTTGTACTCCTGTTTGCCGACCTTGTTCAGGATCTCCGTCTCCGTCTTTGCATTCATGCTCTTGTCGCGGACCGACGTGAACCAGCTGCCCTTCATCAGGTTCGTGCCGCTCTTGGTGACGATGTTCATCACGCCGCCGTTGCTGCGGCCGTACTCCGCTTTGTACCGCTGGGTGATGAAGTTGAATTCCTGGATCGCTTCGAGCGGGAACAACTGGAGCAGTCCGCCGACGGTGTCGTCGTTGTTGTCGCCGCCGTCGATCAAGTAATTCAGATTGCGTCCATTCCCGCCGTTAATCTGTGGCGAGTACTGACTGCTCTTCGTGGGGTCGGTGTGGAACCCTAATCCGACACCCGGAATCGTCGCCGCAAGATTTGCGAACTGGCGACCGTTTAGCGGAATCGCCTCGATGCGGCGCGGGCTTACGACACCTCCCACAGATGAATTCGTCGTCTCAATCAACGGTGTGGCGCCGGTGACGGTCACGGTCTCGGCAAGCGCGGCAACCCTCAGCCCAAAGTCGATAGAGACTGTTTGGCCGACATCTACCTCGACATCCTTTTTGGAGACGGTCGAAAAGCCCGCCAGTTCCGCGTTGACTTCGTAGACACCTACCGGAAGCGATGGCAGGCGATAGAGGCCCTCCGCATC
>JBBQEJ010000195.1:0-8986 GCA_038320555.1 Vicinamibacterales bacterium
GTCCGTGAACCCCTGGTCGCGATCGAAGTTCACGCGATACGCGCTCAGCGACCACTTCTTCGCCGGCAACACCTCGCCTGTCGGCACGAACCACAGCCCGGTGTCTCCATTGATCGTCGTCGTCGCCGGGCGCGTCACGACGGCATCAGGTGCCGCCGATTGTCCTGATTGAGCTTGCGCAACGGCCGGCGCGGCGTTCGCGCACAGGACGCCCGCGAGGCTCAGCATCTTGAAAAGCGATCTAGTCTGCATCCAACCGACCCCTGTCCTGAGCGCCTGACTCACTCGAGTCGAGGGGAAAGCTCAGCAATATCCAGTGTAGACCCTCCGCCAGGAGGCGTCAACGCCTGCGAGCCCCACGCTGCGAGCCCAAGACGACTTTGTCAGATTGACGAATTCCCGTGGAGTCTAAAGAGTGGTCAGCATTAGGTCGTCGTACTCTACTTGTCACGACGAGGTTCGCGCAGAGGGCGCCAAGCCCGCGGAGAACACAAGTAAGGAAGCGGCTGCTGGCGCCGGGACGGTTTTCGCCAGCTTCTCAGCGTTCTCTGCGTCTCTGCTTCCTCCGCGTGAGAACGTCTTCTCCGCACGATGAAGCGACCCACGCACAGAGTCCGTCCAGAGCAGCAGGCTGATCTGACAGAGCTCGCACTAGAAGTGAGCGTCAGGGGCTGTCCTTATGCGGGTTCGCGCTTCTTGCCGAAGCCCCGTGCGACGAGGATGCTGATGCCATACAGAGCAAGCATGGGGAAGGCCATCAGGCACTGCGAGACGACGTCGGTGCCAGGACTGATAACAGCCGCGATGATGAAGATGATGAGGACGGCGTACTTCGTGTGGCGGAAGAGGAAACCGGCGGTCACGACACCCATCCGGGCGAGGAACATGACAATGGTGGGCATCTGGAAAATCACGCCGAATCCGAGCAGCATCGTCACGTACAGAGAGAATGCCTCGGAAATCTTCGGCATGAATTTCATGTACGGAGTTTCGAAGCTGATGAAGAACTTCCACGTCCAGGGAAACGCCACGTAGTGGGAGAACAGCGCGCCGACCAGGAAAAAGATCGTCGAAAACAGCACGAACGGAATCGCGAACTTTTTCTCGTGAGAATAGAGTCCCGGGGCGATGAACAACCAGAGCTGCCACAAAATGATCGGGATCGCGATGACGAGTCCCGCCAGCGCGCCGATTTTTATGTACAGCATGAAGGCCTCGCCGCCCTGCGTGTACATGAGCGTGCCGCCCGGCGGCAGCATCTCCTGCAGCGGCTTCATGACGAACGTAAAAATTCGATTGATGAAAATGAAGGCGACGAAACAGCCGAAGACCAGTGCGTACACGGAGTAAATGAGCCGAGTGCGCAGCTCATCCAGATGATCGAGAAAGGACATCTTCGCCCCGGCGTCTTCGAAGTCGTCCGGGTCGGTGAGATGGATATGCCGATCATCGTCAGGCGCCGGGTGCGCGGCGCCGGGGAAGGGAACGAGCGCCATAGCGCGGTCTATGCGTCGCCTGAGGACTGGCGAGGTACGCCCTGCGTCCCGTCGGCCGCCTGCGGCTCCCCATGCGAATCCACGGGGTGCGGACGGGCAGGCTCGGGCGCCCGCTGCCGTTCGGTGCTGCGCGCTTCTTCCACGCGGATCTCTTCATCGAGCGTGTTCCTCAGCTCGTTGGAAGCCCGCTTGAACTCGTTGATGCTTTTCCCGAGCGAACGGCCCAGCTCGGGCAGTTTTCGGGGCCCGAAAATGATGAGCGCGATCACAAAAATGATGATCAGCTCGGGCATCCCGATATTACCGAACATATGTATTCCTTGATTGTCTGAGAGTTAACGACCGGTCGTACCGGGCCCTCGGCGACCCCTACCTGCATTATAGGAATGGCCCTGCGGCGGGTCAAGGACGGCGACGGGCGAGGTCCCCGGAAGTCGTTGCCGCATCGATACTTCGTCTGCTACGATCAGAGCATGCGTAATCCCCGCTTTCTGCCCGTGGCCGTTTTTGCGATTGTGCTGTCGGCGCTCGCCGGCGGACTCTTCGGTAGCCGTGCATTCGCGCGGCAGGACGCGGTCTCGCAGCAGTATCGCGTGTTCACCTCCGCGCTCGCGGCCATCGACCGCGAATACGTCGAGGACGTGCCGTCGGATCGCCTGATTTACAGCGCGATCGACGGCATGCTGCACACGCTCGATCCGCATTCGAGTTTCTTCGATCCCAAGTCGTACGCGCAGATGCGCGAGCGTCAGGAAGGCCATTACTACGGGCTCGGCATTCAGATTTCGTCGGTGGACGGCGACATCAAGGTGAACTCGATCTTCGAAGGCTCGCCCGCGTACAAAAAGGGGCTGCGCCGCGGGGACATCCTTGCGAGAGTCCGCGATACGGACGGTACCGATCTCGACATGAAGGGGTGGACGACCGAGCAGGCGGTCAAGAAGCTGAAGGGACCCAAAGGCACGACGGTCAACATCAGCATCAAGCGCGGCGGCTACGACGGGCTGATCAACATGGATGTGGTGCGCGACGAGGTGAACATCACCACGGTCCGCGCGGCGTTCATGATCGACAAGGAAACTGGCTACGTGAAGCTGGATCAGTTCACCGAAACGTCGGACCGGGAACTAGGCGATGCGCTGCAGAAGCTGAGCGCGAACGGCATGAAGCGGCTCGTGTTCGATCTGCGCGAGAATCCCGGCGGCGCACTCGACCAGGCGATTCGCGTCGCAAACCGGTTCCTGCCCCGCGGCGCCATGATCGTCTCCACACGGGGGCGCGTGCCGAACGCCAATCAGAATTATCTCGCCACGGAACAGGGCGACTACACACATCTGCCGATCGTGACGCTCGTCAATCGCAACAGCGCGAGCGCGTCGGAAATCGTCAGCGGCGCGCTGCAGGATCACGATCGCGCCCTCATCGTCGGTGAAACGACGTTCGGCAAGGCGCTCGTACAGTCGGTCTATCCGATCAGTGAAGGAGCGGGCGTGGCCGTCACGACCGGGCGCTACTACACACCCTCAGGCCGTTTGATCCAGCGTCCGTGGGACGGCACTTTTGATGAGTACCTGACGTACACGCTTCGGGATCAGACCGCAGAACGCCAGCACAAGGTGTCGGATCTGAAGTACACGGACGCCGGACGCAAGGTTTACAGCGGCGGCGGCATCGAGCCCGACAAGTTCGTGGTTGGAGCTGGAAACGAAGGGTTCAACCCGACGCGCTTCGGCCGCCTCCTGTACGCGCGCCAGGAGTTCGCGAATTTTGCCGATCAGTTCAGAGCCGAAGGGGATACCCGGTTGAGCGACGCCAACAAGAACAAGAAGCCCATTTCACGCGGCTTCACCGTCACCGATGCGATGGTGAACGATTTCAAGGCGCTGGTTGTCTCGCGCAAGCTCAAGATCGACGAGGAGAGCTTCAAGAAGGACGACACGTTCATCCGCGCGATGATCCACTACGACATCGATTCGGCGCTGTTCGGCATGGAGGAAGCGCGCCGCAACATGATCGCGAAGGATCCGCAGGCGCAGTTCGCGCTGGGACAGTTCGCCGAGGCCGAGCACCTGATCGAGCTGGCGTCGACGCGGTCGACGCGGAACGGCAAGGGTCACTAGATAAGCGTGGTATAGGGCATTTGGCCCTATATTTTGGGGTCGCACTTTACTGTTGCCCCTAGGTATGGGGCTTGTTAGACTGACGCCCGTTCACCGGGTCCAGGGGCCATCCCGCTTTGGGTGGGGTGTGGGCACGGCCGTACGGTCTTTGCGTCACGTCATCGCCTCCAGAGACAGCACACGTGTTCGAAGCGAACCCAGCCGCTTCCGGGTCGAGTACCGCCTGCTCGCCCTTGAAGCGGCTTTTGTATTTTCTGCCCCACGGAAGGACCTAAACCGCTATGCGGCTTCAACGTCTCGAGATTGCCGGATTCAAGAGCTTTCCGGATCGTTCTGAGCTCACGTTCGACCACGGCGTGACGGCCATCGTCGGTCCGAACGGGTGCGGCAAGAGCAACGTCGTTGACGCGTTGACCTGGGTGCTCGGCGAGCAAAGCGCAAAGAGCCTGCGCGGCGATCGCATGGAGGACGTGATTTTCGGCGGCAGCGACGCGCGCAAGCCGACCGGGGCAGCCGAGGTGCGGTTGAAGCTCGGAGGCGTCGCGTCGCGCGTGCCGGGGAATCTGCCGCGGGTCCCTGGCCGAACGCAGCCAATCGTCACGTCGGGCGGTGAGCTTCTGGCTGGCGCGATGGTGGCGGTCGAGGAAGAGCCGCTCATCGTGCGCGACGTCGAGGTCATGCGGCGTTTGTACCGCTCAGGCGAAAGTGAATACCTGATCGATGGCGAATCGGTGCGGTTGCGCGACGTGCAGGATCTTCTGATGGATGCCGGATTGGGCATCAAGGCGTACGCGGTCATCGAGCAGGGGAAGATCGGGCAGATTCTCAGCGCGCGCCCCACCGATCGGCGCCAGTTGATCGAAGAAGCGGCGGGGGTCACGAAATACAAGAGCAGGCGCCGGGCCGCGGAGCTCAAGCTCGAGGCGGCACAGCAAAACCTCACGCGTGTCGACGACATCGTGTTCGAGGTGGAGAAGCAGCGCGGCACGCTCAAACGGCAGGCCGCGAAAGCGCGCCGGTATCGGAGACTCCGGGAAGAGCTGCGCCGCTGGGAGAAGGTCCAGTTCGCCCAGCGCTATCGTCTGCTCGGTGAGGCGATCGAATCCGCGCGCACGAAACTCGCGGACGCCCGCGTGAGGGAGACGGCTGCCGCCGCGCAGCTGGCGGAAGTCGAGACGACGCTCGAGCGGCTGCGGCTCGAACTCACCGAGGCTGACAGCCGTACAACCGCCGCGCGCGAGGCCGCGCACGCCAGTGAGCTGGAGCTCGGCCGTCTGCAGCAGCAGATTGCGTTCGACAAGCAACAGGTCGAGTCGCTCGGCGTGGCCGTGTCGGACATCGAAGCCGAAGTGCGCGCCCTCGACGCACGCCGCGAGCCGGCACGGATCGAGCTCGAAGCGCGCCGCGAAGCCGCCACCAGAGCGACCGCGGAGCGCGACACCGCCGCCGAGACCCTGCGCGGAGAAGAAGCGGCGTACGGAGACCTTCAGCGCAACATCGAAGGACTGGAGGCCGACGTCGAGGCCGCGCGCAGCGAAGTGTTTGCGGCGGTGAATGCGGCAACGGCGCTGCGTCACGCAGTGGAGCACGCCGCCGCTGCGCGCACGCGGATGGCCGAGCAGATAGGCCGGCTCGACGCCGAGCGCGCCGATCTTCGCATTGAAGCGGAGCGGGCCGCGCACGATCGCGACGAAGCCGAACGCGCCATGGGGAGGGCCGGCGAGGCGATGGTTGCACTCCGGCTCGATCGAACGGCCCGCGACTCGGCGCTGGCAGGGGCTCGTGCCGACCGGGACGCGACTGCCCAGCAATTCCGGGCGCGGGAGCGCGATCTGGCCGGTATCGTTGCCCGCCTGAAATCGCTCGAAGAGCTCGACGCCGCCCGCGCGGAATACGGTGACGGCGCGCGTCTCGTCCTGGAGGAATCGCCGGACGGTGTGGCGCAGCTCGGATCGGTGGCTGATTTTCTCGACGTGGACAGCGGATACGAGCGCGCGGTCGAGGCGTGCCTCGGCGAACTGATCCAGCACGTCGTGGTGCCGTCGCACGACCACGCGGCCGCGGGCTTGCAGTTCGCGCGCGCCCGTAATGCCGGGCGGGTCGGATTCCTCGTCGCCGGCACGCCGTCTTCGTACGTCGACGGTGTCCCACCGGCGCCGGGACTGACCTCGCTGTCACAGGTCGTGCGCATCACCGGTCCGGCGGCCGGCGCCGTCGCTGCCGCGATTGGGGAGGCGTGGATTGCCCCCGATTACGAGTCGGCGCGCCACGCCGGCGGCGCCACGAGCGCGCCGATCGTGACACTCCAAGGGGAAGTCTTCCGCGGCTCGCACACTGTTGAGGGAGGCGCCCGCGCCGAGGCACGCGGCATCCTCACGACTCGGAGCGAAATCAAGGAGTTGCGTGAGCGCGGCGAAGCCGAGGGCCATGCCGTCGAGCGCCTTCGCGAGACCATCGCGTCGCTCGACGTCACGGTGGCATCGGTCGAGTCGGCCATTCTGTCGCTGCAGGGAGAGATCCACGGTCAGGAAAAATCGGTCGTCGGCTTTGAGCTGCAGGTCGCTAACGCGGTGGAGACGGTCGAGCGCATCAACCGCAAGCAGGAGCAGATCGCGACCGAGCGCCGATCCGCCGAAGACGAGCTCCGTACCCAGGAAGCGCGGCAGGATGAGGCGCGAGAATCCATCGCGCGTATCGAGTCCGAGCAGCGCACGGCTGATGGCCTGTTGAACACGGCGCAGCGCCGCCTGTTCGAGGCGCGTGAGGCGATGCAGGCACAGGCGCAGCGCACCTCCGAAGCCAAGGCATCGCACGCCGCCCTGGTCGAGCGTTCGAGCGCGCTCGGAATCGAAGTACACCGGCTGGAGGAATCCGCCCGTGAGCTCGAAACCCGTGCTCGGACGCGCAGCGGCGATCTGCAGCGTACGCAGTCGCGGCGGGCCGGACTGCTCGAATCGATTACGCTGTCCGAATCAACCCTGGACGCCGGGTTGCGCACATTCGAGGATCGGCGCAACCGTGTTCGGGCGGCCGACGAGGCGTCGCAAACGCTTCGGGCCGGCTTCGAAGAACAGGAAGGGCGCATTCGCGAATCGCGCCGCTCACTCGAGGCGGTTCGCGCCGAGGCGGCCCGTCTCGACGTGACACGGGCCACCGCCGAAGCCGACCTGGCGCACCTGGCGTCGTCGTGCGTCGAGTCCGTGCAGGCCTCGCTCGACGAGGTCGCCGAGGAGGTGGCCAGGCTCGAGACCGAAGGACTGCTCGCAAGCCCCAGACCCGTGGACGACGCGCCCGAGGCCGCGGAGGTCGAGGACGAAACCGGCGCGCCGCTTGTCGAGGCGGGACCGGAGCCGGCACCGTCGATCGGCCGCGCGATGACCCCCGACGAGATGGTCGCCGATCTGCGCGCGAAGATCGCGCGCATGGGCGCCGTGAACATGATGGCGATTGATCAGTTCGACGACCTCGAGTCGCGGCACGCGTTCCTCACGACGCAGCGCACGGATCTCGTGGATTCCATCGCCGCGACGGGAGAGGCGATCAAAAAGATCGACAAGACGACGAAGGAGCGTTTCCGGGAAGCGTTCACCGTCATCAATCAGAACTTCGAGCAGACGTTCACGACGCTGTTCGGCGGCGGCAGTGCGGGGCTGATCCTCCTCGACGAAAGCGATCAGCTGGAAAGCGGGATCGACATCATCGCCCAGCCGCCGGGCAAACGTCTCCAGAGCGTGCAGCTCCTCTCCGGCGGAGAAAAGGCGCTGACCGCGATGGCGCTGATGTTCGCCATCTTCAAATACCGGCCCAGCCCCTTCTGCCTGCTCGACGAGATCGACGCGCCGCTCGACGACGCCAATATCGGGCGCTTCGTGGAGATGCTGCGCGGCATGCAGCAGCACACCCAGTTCATCGTCATCACCCACAGCCGGAAGACGATGGAAATCGCCGACCGCCTCTACGGAGTGACGATGGAAGAGCCGGGCGTGTCGAAGCTGATTTCCGTCCAGTTGAACTGAGCGAACCTCCCTGGCGTATGTTAGTGAGGAGGTTCCCGATGGATGTTGCCGTGTCCCGCCGTCTCGCACTCTTCGCCCTGCCGCTGGCCCTCGTGCTGGCCGGCTGCGACGTGTCCCTGGGCAACTTGTCGGCCCGGGCCACCGACGAGTGGACGCACACCTATCCGCTGACCGCCGGCGGCGAAATCCGCATCAACAACACCAACGGGAAGATCGACGTCGAGGGCGTGGACGGCGTCACCGTCGAGATCCGGGCGGAGCGGATTGCCAAGGGCGCGACCGAATCGGCGGCCAGGGAACTGCTGCCGCGCATCGTCATCAAGGAAGACGCCAAGCCGGATCGCATCACGCTCGAAACCGAGCGCATGAACGGCATCATGATCGGCGCCGGCTTCGAGGTGCGCTACCACGTGCGCGCGCCCCGGAACGCGTTCGTCAACGTCACGAACACCAACGGCGCGGTGACCGTCAACGCGCTCGCCGGCAAGGTCTCGGCGCATACCACCAACGGCGCGGTCAAGGGCACGGGCCTGACCGGCGGCGTCGATGCCGACACGACCAACGGCAGCGTCTCGATCGACATGGCGTCGGTCGGCGCCGATAAGATCTCGCTGGAGACCACCAACGGCAGCGTCACCTTGATGCTGCCCGAGAAGGCGAAGGCGACCGTGTCGGCGTCGGTCACCAACGGCGGCATCAACGTCGGAGCGCTGGACAATTTCGACGTCACCGAGAAGTCGCGGCGCCACCTCGAAGGCAAGATCAATGGCGGCGGCACCCAAGTCGAGCTGCACACCACCAACGGCAGCATCCGGCTGCGATCGCGGGACACGGTCAACACACGTACCGACACGGACGTCAGTGACAAAGATCAAGACAAAGACCAGCACTGAGACCCCAGAGGTGCGGTGAACGAGGACAAGGCCACCCGGTATCACCGCCTCAAACGTCAGACCAGCGTCGTCTCGATGCTCTGGGGCGTGCTGCTGCTGGGCGGGCTGACCGCGACCGGGTGGAGCGCAGGCCTGCGCCACGCCGCTGAGCGGCTCGCGGGCGGCACCGCGCCCGCCTCCTGGCACGCCGCGGCGACCGTCCTGTTCTTCGTCGTCCTGCTCTCGCTCCTCAACGAGATCGCCGGGCTGCCGCTCGGCTTCTACGGTGGCTACGTCCTCGAGCGGCAATACGAGCTCTCGAAGGAAACGCTCGGCGGCTGGCTGGCCGATCAGGCGAAATCGTTCGCCATCGCCGTGGTGCTTGCCGGGATCGCCGCGGAACTGGTCTACGGCTTCATCCGGCTGTCGCCCGATCATTGGTGGCTGACCGCCGGCGTGACGTTCACGCTGCTGATCGTCGG
>JBBQEJ010000196.1:0-8924 GCA_038320555.1 Vicinamibacterales bacterium
CGCCGCCCGCTCCGCCGGTGCGCACGAGCGCGACGAGGTCAGTCGGCCGCAGCTCGCGGTCGACGAACGCGTGGAGGGCTCGCTTCGTGTTCTGCAGACTCTCAACGGAGAGCCCAAGATCGTCCACCACGACTGCCACGGCGCGCTGGACGTCTGCGCGCTTCACTGCCGTCGCAGGCGACAGGGAAGGACCTTCAGGCCTGGAAGGCGGAGAGATGTCTGCCGGCCCCGGCCCCGCCAGTACCGGCATGAACTCGGCGAACGTGACCTTCTGCAGCTTGCCGTCCTGACGCACCTCGAAATCGTCGGCCGTCAGGTCGTCGACGGTGCGGCCGTTGCGATCCGTCACGACCGCATCGATCCGCACGGCGTCGACCGCCACCCTGAAGCGCGGCGCCTCACGGGCCTCCTGGGCGGACACGGGGAACGGACCTCCGCGGATGAGTTCCGTGAAGGACAGCAGTCCCATCGCAAGGACGATTGCGCATGTCGCGGTGCGACTCATCTGTTCAATCTCCCGCTGCAAACAGGAAGATCCTGCGATGAACGAGCGTACGCGAGAGTGTTTTCGCAGAGCGAGGCCGCAAAGTGCAACGGCTGTGCCTCGTGGATACCCACTCCCGCGAGCTTGTACTGGTTGCCGTTCATGGCTGCGTTCGGCGTAGACTCGTCCACGGAAGCCCGCTCGGCCGACAGACATCACGCATGATCGAGGATCTTCCCAATGTTCAAGAAGCTCCTGCTCGTTCCCCTGGTGTTGCTTGCGCTCGGCGGGGTCTGCGCAGCTCAGTACCCGGGTTCAACGGAGGGGGATTTCGTCATCAAGGATTTCCGGTTCACATCGGGCGAGATGTTGCCGGAACTTCGAGTGCACTACCGGACGTTGGGCAAGCCACAACGCGACGCCGAGGGGGTCGTGCGCAACGCCGTGCTGATCATGCACGGCACCGGCGGCAGCGGCGCAAGTCTTATGAGTCCCCTGTTTGCCGGTCAGCTGTTTGTCCCCGGGGGACTGCTGGATGCCGAACGCTACTTCCTCATCCTGCCGGATGGTATCGGCCACGGGCGGTCCAGTAAGCCAAGCGACGGGCTCCGTGGCCGGTTCCCGCACTACGGGTACCTCGACATGATCGAAGCGCAGTATCGATTGCTGACGGAAGGCCTCAGCGTGAACCACGCACGGCTCGTCATGGGCACATCGATGGGCGGGATGCACACCTGGTTGTGGGGTGAGCGGCATCCTGATTTCATGGATGCGCTGATGCCGCTCGCGAGCCTGCCCACTCAGATATCGGGTCGTAACCGGGTGTGGCGTCGAATTGTGATCGATGCAATTCGCAACGATCCGGAATGGCGCGGAGGCAACTACTCGACTCAACCGCCGGGTCTTCGCATCGCCGAGGGGCTGCTCTTCTTCATGGGGAGCAATCCCAGTCTCAGGCAGCAGGAGATGCCGACGCTCGCCGCAAGCGACGCCGCGCTGGACGCCGCTGTTGCCAACTCGTTGAAGACGGCCGACGCGAATGACGTCGTGTATCAGGTCGCGGCATCGCGCGACTATGATCCTGGTCCGGACCTGGAGAAGATTCGTGCACCGCTACTCGCGATCAATTCCGCGGACGATCTGATCAATCCGCCCGAACTCGGCATCCTGGAGCGCGAGATTCAACGCGTCCCGAAAGGTCGTGCCATCGTACTTCCCCAGAGCCCGGAGACACGCGGCCACGGTACACACACTGTTGCGGCGATATGGAAACAGTATCTTCAGGAATTGCTGGCCGCCTCCGGCGCGGTAGACCCACTCATCGCCGCATCATTGACGCCTGGTTCAGGACGTCTCACCCGGCGCAGGCTCGCTTCAATTCATCTCACCAGCAGATCACGTCAGACCAGGCGGCCTTCAGGACGGACGTCGCGCCGCGAGCTTGCGCATCACCAGTGGGCTCGTGAGCTCTTTGAACGCGTCCCTCCCCACCCATCGCGCAGCGGCCTCCGAAGAGGCTGATAGACGTCTGGCCACGTCCACCGCTGCGGCATTCAGCGCGAGGTTTCGCCGTCCGATCAGGCGCAGGGCCCAACTGACGCCCTTCTTGACGAAGTTCCGCTCGTCAATGGCGCCGCGCTCGACGAGCGCCAGGCAACGCGCGAACGAGTCATCGTCGGCGCGCTTGTCGTGCAAGGCGAGACTGGCCAGCAGCGCAAAGGCCGCGCGCTGACGAACTCGTGCCTGTTGTCGCTCCACTGTTCGACCTTGGCCCAGGCGTGCGGCGTCTTGTCGAAGAGGTGAAAACACAGTGTGTCGCATATGCCCCAGTTGTCGAAGTCGCGGCACCAGCGATCCATCTGCGCGGGCGTAACGCGCGCCGGCTCGTCGACAAACGACGTCAACATGCGGGCCTCGTACCAGCCGGTGTCCCAGAGCGCGGCGGCGAGCTCATGGTTGCGCCCGAGGCGCCTGGCCAGCACCCGAATGTTGGCCACCGACACACCGAAGGCTTTGCTCGTGGTGATGCCAAACCGCACCAGGTTCTCGCGATCGCGCCGAGTGCCCATCCGTTCAAGCGCCGAAAGGGCCGCCTTGACGTCCGCCTTTACCCTGGCCTCTGCCCCGCTCTTCTGCACCCCAACGTGCCTGCTCTTGCTCGCGCTGCGTGCTGGCTTCCTTGTCGTCGTCAGCCTCTTCTTGATTGTCCTGGCAGGCATGCGGGTATTGAGTCCCATTGGGCCTGACCCCGGTCTGACCCCGGTTTGACCCCGGTTTGACGCTGGCGGGCGTCACGCGAAACCGTACTACCGAGCTGCTTTCGGAGTCCAGCTCTTCGAAGGTTGAACCGGCGGCCGGCGTATATTTTTTTTGACGTAATGTCGAGAATCGGCCTTGGGCTCCGACGTACTCACAACGCGAGGGACCCGCCTTCGCCAAAAGGCGACGGCGGGCAAGTCGGGCAGGTATTGAAGGAGCCAATGATGCTGACAATTACGCCGTTCCTATGGTTCGATACGCAAGCGGAAGAGGCAATGAACTTCTACGCCTCGATCTTCAAGCGCTCAAAAGTCACCTCCGTCAACCGCGCGCAGGGGAAAGTCATATCCGTGCAGTTCGAGCTCGAAGGGCAGCGGTTCATGGCCTTGAACGCCGGGCCGATGTTCAAGTTCAACGAGGCTGTCTCGTTCTTCGTGGGGTGCGAGACCCAGCAGGAAATAGACGAGCTATGGGCGAAGCTCACGGCAGGTGGCGGCGAACCCAGCCGATGCGGCTGGCTGAAGGACAAGTTCGGGTTGTCATGGCAGATCGTCCCGAACTCGCTGGGCCGGATGCTTGGTGACAAAGACGGCGCGAAATCGACGCGAGTCATGAACGCAATGCTTCAGATGGACAAGCTCGATCTGACGCAGCTGCAGGCGGCCTACGACGCTGGAATCGTAGCGGGTTGACCGATTCAGCGTCGCACGTGCCACACAGAATTGAGGGCGTGAAGTTCCCCGCGCCCCGGAGCGATCACGTCAACGTGTGGGCGGACGGCTGGGGGTTGGGCGCCGCCAATCAGTGGCGCAAGCTGCGCGGCGACAATGGTCGCGACCGCGCGCACCGATCTCGTCTGTTCGCTGCCGTGCGGCAACTCGATGGCCAATACACCCGCACACCCTGCTGACGTGAGCAAGGGGACCGCCAGGGCGCCACTGTCGTGATCGCTGCCATCGATCGCGCACGTTTGAGCCGATCGGAACGCGGCTGCCGTCGCATTGTCCGCGTCACGCCTGATGATCGGTAACTGCGCGAGCACCTTGTCGGAGTATCCGTATGACAGCGCCGGCATCAGTTCCTCGACCTGCGGATCCCAGACCCAGACGATGAGGCCGATCGCGTCGAGAATTCTGGCGGCCTCCTGCAGGAGCGGCTTCACCTCACGTGAGTTCTCGACTCGACCAAGTTCGGTACACAGATGCGCAGCGGCCAGGATATCGGGCTCGAACGAAAATGGCTCGTTCACCAGAGTGCAGTCGGTGGCCACCTCAAGCGTTCTGTCGATTCGGGCCGGCTCGGCAGGGAGATGCGCAGCCTCCGGAAGATCGGGCTCGGACGGAGCCGTCGCGTTCACCGGGGTGAATTCGGTGGCCATCTCACTGATTCCGCCGACCCGGCCGGTTTCCCAGGATGAATCCACGGCAGCCGGAAGAGCGTCCTCGGACGGAACGAGGACGTTTACACGAGCACTGTGGGCGGCCAGCAAATCCTCGGCGGCGGGACTGCGCCGAAGCCGGGAAAGCGAACCGATTGCCGAGCCGACAAGATAACGAAGCCGCGTCGGCGGTCCTGCACTCGAGCGTGCGCCATCGACGGCTGACGCTATTGCCTCAGTGGTCACAACTTCAATCGGATCAGGGTAGATCTCCAGGAACTCGCGGACGACGACGTCTGGATTGAGGCCGATGGCGTGAGCGTAGGCGCGAATGAAGGCGCGGCGAAAGATCCCCGAGGGCCAATGCGAGACGTCATCACGCTCCAGGGCTTCGAGCAGCGACAGTTTGATCTTGGTCTGCTCCGCGATCGTGACGAGAGCAATTGCTTGTCCTTCACGCCGCTGGCGCAGTCGAGCGCCGAAAGTCTCAGACATGCGGCACACCTCCGCGAGCCAGGAAACAGATGAACACAACTGGTGTTGAGTCCCCGAAGTCCTGTTACATTCAGTGCCAACAGGACTTCGCGGACAGACACTAGCGTTGAGAATATCGAGAGAATTCCGCGTGGTTCATGACCCGTGAGGGACGATCACCGCGCAGCCTCTGGCGAGGCGGCCCTGTCGCGGTGAGGGCCAATAAACCTGTCAGCGAGAGTAACAACATGTGTCCGGCACTTCAAGCCTAGAAATTGCCGCTTCGCCTGGACTTCGTGTTCCCAAACCGCGCAAGTTGGACTTGTGCGTTGAACAGCCCGCACGAGTTCTAGCGAGGCTACGCCTCCGACCGTGCAGGCTCTGCCTCGCCAGGTTCCTTGATTACGCCCCGCTGACGCGGGGACGGTGCCGGTGATCGTATGTGGGGTCCGGCCGCGGTGAACCGGGTGACGGTTCACTCTGCGCGAAGAGCGACGAGCGGATCGATGCGCGACGCGCGCCGTGCCGGGACGTAGCCCGCCAGGGCGGCCACGGCCGCCAGGACCAGCAGCATGCCGATGAACGTCACGGGGTCGGTGGCAGACACGCCGAAGAGAAGGCCGCTCAGCGATCGCGCCAGGGCCCACGAGGCAACCATCCCGAATATCATGCCGACGGCCGCCAGCTGAAGCGTCTGGACGACGATCCGGGTCTGAACGTCGCGTGCGGACGCGCCGAGGGCCATCCGGATGCCGATCTCCTGGGTTCGCTGATTCACCGAATACGAGATCAACCCGTAAATACCGAGCGAAGCCAGAATCAGGGCGAACGCCGCGAACCCGCCGAGCAGCAGCACCACGACCCGCCGCGGCGACACGGACTTGTCGACCAGCTGCTGCAACGCTCGGAACTCGTTGCCGGCGATATTCGGCGCCAGCGGCTTCAAGGTGGCGCGAACCGCTGCGGGCAGTGGACCGGCCGGACGTGTGGCGCGGATCACCAGGTCGGCAGACGTCTGGTCGCTACACTGGCGCAGTGGCAGATACATCTCGTTGCCGGATGACTGTTCGAGGGCCAGATGGCGCACGTCTCCCACGACGCCGATCACGCGCCGCTCCGGACTGCAGGCGTTGAGGATGGTTTTTCCGATGGGATCCTGCCCGGGCCACAACGTCCGGGCCATCGTCTCGTTGATCATGATCACGGGCTCGCTCGAAGCCGTGTCTCGCTCCGAGATATCACGGCCGGCGCGCAGCGGAATGCCCATCGCCGCCAGGTAACCGTCGCTGACGATGCGCACGAACGCCGATGGACCCTTCCCTCTCTCGTATGTCACCCCTTTTGCGCGGGCGCCCCAGGTGCGATTGCGCCCGAGCGGGAGCGCATCGGTGATGCCAGCGCTTTCGACGCCGGGCATCGCCTTCACGCGGCGCAGGACTTCGTCGAAGTAGGCAATCCTCCGTTCGGGTGTCGAATACGACTTGTCCGGGTCGACGCGAATCGTCACGGCGCTCGACGGGCGGAACCCCAGATCCACGTCGAGCACCCGCACGAAGCTGCGAATCAGCAGGCCCGCACCCACCAGCAGGACGCACGCGAAGGCGATCTCCGACACGACAAGCGCGTTGCGCACCCAGGTGCGGCGGCCGCCCGTCGAACCGCGGCTGGCGTCCTTCAGGGCATGAAGCAGCGACGCTTCGGACGCGTGGAGCGCCGGCGCCAGACCGAAGACAATGCCAGTCAGGATCGCAAGGGCCAGTGTGAAGCCGAGCGTCGTCACATCCGTGTGGACACTCTGGAGCAGCGGGATGCTCACCGCATCGAGGTGCGCCAGCGCGCGCGTGCCGCCCGCTGCCAGGAGCAACCCCAGCACCGCGCCGGTGCAGGACAGGACGATGCCCTCAGTGAGCATCTGTGCGATCAGCCGCCGGCGTCCCGCCCCCAGCGCCGTGCGGATCGCGATCTCTTTCTGCCGGGACGCGGTCCGTGCCAGGAGCAGATTGGAAAGATTGGCGCACACGATGAGCATGACAACACCGACGGCGCCCGCGAGCACCCAGAGCGCCAGCCGCATCCGTCCGTTGACTTGATCGGCCAGAGGCTTCACGAAGCCTTCGAAAGAATTCCGTTCCGGATGTTCGCGCGTGATCTGTCCTGCGATGACTCTCGTTTCCGCCTGCGCGGTCGCGGCGGACACGCCGGGTTTGAGGCGGCCAATCATCGCCATCGTGTTGCCCCATCGGTTGGTCTCGGGGCTCAACGGAAACGGAAAGTACAGATCGAAGTGACTGCCGGGCGCAAAGACCGACGCAAAATCAAACGACGACCGGAGGACGCCGACAACGGTGTGCGGCTCGTCGTTCAGCGTCAGGGAAGCGCCGACGATGGCGGGATCCGAGTTGAAGCGCCGTACCCAAAGCCCGTGGCTCAGCAATACGGCCTTCGGCCCGTTCCACTGGCTCTCCTGCTCGTTGAACGTCCGGCCGAGTTGCGTCTGCACGCCGAGAATCTGGAAAAAATTGTCCGAAACCGGGACGCCGCTAAGGCGCTCGGGCTCACCGCGTCCGCTCAGCAGATTGTCGCCGACACCGTAAAACGCGAAGTATCCGGCGACAGCGGACATGGCCTGTGTCCGCTCGCGCAGATCCAGCATGTGTCCCACCTGGGTGGTCTGCCCCGAGAGTCCGCTGGTGTCGTGATTGCTGATCCAGACCAGGCGGCCGGGCTCGGCGAACGGCAAGGGTCGCAACAGGAGCGCATTGACCACGCTGAAGACGGTGGAGCTCGCGCCGATGCCCAGTCCCGCAATCACGATGGCGAACACCGCAAATCCTGCGTCGCGGCGCAGGGTGCGGACGGTATAGCGAAGGTCCTGAGTCAGACTGCCGATGGCCATGCCTCCTTTGACGGGAGACAGGCCCTAAGCGTTGGCAGGAAAAGCCGCCGCGGGATGGCTCACGAGTCTTTAGTCCCTGGGTTTCCAGCCGCTGCGATAGCTGCGGGAGAGGTACTGGTTCGCCTCGGGCTTGCCGGGGAACTCAAGAGCTCTGGCGTCGAACTTCAGCGTCTCGCCCGGGAAGCGAGCCGCGACGTTGCCGATGATCACTGATTCGGTAAGAGGGCCGGCGTAGTCGAAGTTCGCCGAGCACTTCTGTTTCCCGCCCCCGAGCACGACGTCGATGAACTCGCCATAGTGATCGCGATCGGGCAATTCGAACGTCGGCAGTACGGCCATTTTCGACTCGGGCAACACGAACGGGTCCGCGGTCACGTGCGGCAGCACAAGCAGTCCGTCGGAGCCGACGACAATGCTGCCCTGTTCCGGGAAGCGGGCCCCGACCGGCTCCCGAATCGCGTCCGGCGGCAACTCGCCGCCGTCATACCACCACACGTCCACTGTCTTGTCTGCGGTGGACTCCGTGCCTGGATACGTGAGCCTGACGCGGGCCCTGGTAGCCCAGCTCTCCGCGGTTGGGGCCGGCCCGTACGCCGTCACCGCAATGGGCGATGGCAGCTTTAGTGCGCGATAGGGCGGACTGTAGATGTGGCACCCCATGTCGCCGAGCGTGCCGGTGCCAAAGCCCACGCGGCGCCGCCACTGGCCCGGATGATAGACCGCCTTCTTGAACGGGCGTTCGGCACTGACGCCAAGCCATTCGTCCCAATCGAGCGGAGCGGGCACGGGATCGCTCTCCGCGGCGAGTGGCTTGTCGTCCCCCCAGCTCTTGTTGGAGAAGGTGTGCACCTCGCGAATCTTTCCGACAATGCCGCTTCGAACGAGCGCTTCGCCGTAACGCTGGGCGCGGCTCGAGGAGACCTGGATTCCCATCTGCGAGGTGAGCCCCTTGCGCCGGGCGTACTCGGTGAGCACGCGCGTTTCCCGAAGCGTGTTGCAGAGCGGCTTCTGGACGTAGACGGGCTTTCCGCGCTTCATCGCTTCGAGGGCGATGAGGCAGTGCATGTGGTCCGGCGTCGAGACGTTCACGGAGTCGATGTTCGTGTGTTCCTTCTTGAGCAGTTCGCGCCAGTCCTGATAGACGCGGACTTTCGGGAAGCGCTGCTGGACCTGCTCGAACCGTGCGAGGTCGACATCCGCGACGGCCACGAGATCGAACGCCGGGTGCTTGGCGAACGACATCAAATCACTGAGCGCCTGGCCGGACGCACCGATGCTCGCGTGCCGCACCAATGGCGCCGCGAGGCGCGAACGCACGGACACGAACGGAGCGGCGGCGGCGGTTGCGCCGACGGTCTTGAGAAACGCTCGGCGTGAGATGGACGTGCGGGACATCTGTGGCAGCGTATCGTCAATGCGGTAGTGGTCTAGTT
>JBBQEJ010000197.1:0-8855 GCA_038320555.1 Vicinamibacterales bacterium
TGGCCCCTCGGGCGCGGTAGCTGTGGCGGTTGCGTATGGATCGCGCACGCCTTCGCGCAGAAACGGCCTGCCGGCGGAATCAAACTCTACAGGTAGATTCTTGAAGCACATGGTTAGATCCGGGAGTTAAGTGAGCTTGAAGACCGTGGCAGCGCGCCCGAGGTGACCGTCGGCAACGCGAAGGCCGCCCAGCAACGCAGTCAGCGCCTCGTTGATCGTCGTGAGTTTTTCGGGAAGCGGCTGCGTGTGACCAGCAACCGCTTCGAGCCCGTCGGCGATTGATGCAACACTCCTCCGCGCTGAAAGAAGCGCCCAGGCAATCAGGATCAGATAACCGGCGAGAGCGAGGACGACGAGCGCAACGGTTATGAGCGTGAGAATCAGCAGCATGATTTCCTCCTCATCCGGCCCTCTGCTCGAGAACGTTGGCGACAGTGTCGAGTTTGCCCGCGACGCTGCCGGCGGTGCCGAGAATCTGTCCGGCCACTTCGATGGTCGAGTCAAGCGCGGCAATATGCTGCGTATTCCCCGCTATTCCGGCAGCCGCCTGCAACGCATCTGCCGCGTAGCGCTTAATCGAATGCGCCGCGAGGAATGTCCGATGAAGGAAGTAGACCGACATCGGAACGAAGAACACCAGCGTGAGGACGAGGCCCGTCCACCAGATAACGTAGACGGCGTGGGGAAATAATTCTCCGGGTTCCGTCATGTTGCCCCCTGCGCCGAAACCGCAGTGATAACGCCGCCGAGGTTTTGGTCGATCGCACCGAGCCCGTCGCGAATCGAGGTGAGCCCTCCGTTCAGTTTGATCACCTCTGGCGCGAGCCCGCCCGTCTGCACCTCGATCGCTCGCACGCCGAGACGAATTTTCGAAAGGAAGCTGGCGGGGAGTCCGTAACCACTGGTCCTCACACCTCCTATTTTCTCGAGCTCAACGCAGATGAAATGCAGGAAGGCGGCGAGCGCGAGGAACAACGCCGCCGCTGCGACGAGCGAGACCACAGCCAGAAATGTCATCGCGCTCATCGTAGCCACTCCGGCCCGAGGACGCATGCCGGGCACCCGGCACATTCTTCCGCGTGCGCCTTGACACCGGCCGTCGCGTGCACAACACCAACTGCGGAATTCAGGATTTTCCCGGCAACGATATTCGTTTTTTTCAACAGTGAGATGTGAATCGTATTGTTGGCGATGCGCTGTCCGGTGTTCCAGATCGCGGACACCCCGCCCGAGATATCACGCGCGGTGCGCAGAATCAGCGTGAGAAGAATGGCGACAACAACTAGAACGACCACAAACACAGCAAGTGTGATCGCCCAGATCGTCTTAACGGTTTCGGCGGTGACTTCAGACATGCGACGCTCCTCCACTTGCTCCGGCGTGACTCTCCAGCGCCTCGACCAGCTTGCCTCCTTTGGCCTCGATGCTCTGAACCGTTTTGAGTATCTCGCCCGCAACTTCGTTAGTCGTGTTGAGGGCCCAGATGGGCATGGTGTTTTTTTGGATACGTTCCGCTGCGGCAAGCGCGCGCCTCGCATGGGCGAGAATGCTTCGGGCCGTAAGCCAAATGGTGATCAGCAGGACTGCGGCGATGACTATCACGAGAGCGGCGACTCCCATCCAAAGCCACCATGCGCGCCAGAGGTCAGCGTCTGCCATCGGTGTCCTCTCTGGCTGAGCTGTCGTCGAGATAGTCGCTCCGCGTGCCAGGCCGGTCGGCTCCCCAGAATCGATCTTCTGTGCCTCTTGGACGCCCCGGATGTTTAGAGCCCCAGAATTGCCACTTGCTGTAGAAAAACTCGACAAACTTGAGCGCTGGCGTAGGGGACCCGACATTTCCCCACCCGGTCGGCACATGCTCGAGCTTGTCCCAGCGAACTTCGCTGTTCGCGTTCCGGCTGGAGAGCCGCCTCGCCCTGCGGATCACGGCACCGACGCCCATGGACATCGTCGTGGAGATGATGCCGCCGGGAGGTGCCTTGTAGAACGGCGAGAACTTGTCCGGAAATCCAGGCATCGTGCACGCAATGCAAACCCCGCCGGCTTCCATGCAGCCACCCATGTGGTTGATCGCTCCGCGTTGCACGATGTTGCACTGGACGACAGGCCCCCAGCACCCGATTTCTACCAGGCATTCCTTGTCACCGGGCTTCTTCGCGAAGATGCCTTCCTCGTAGTAACCAGCGCGCGTACATCCACGATGAACGGTTTCGCCAAAAAGCCAAGCGGGCCGGCCGAGCTCGTCGAACGTCGGCAGCGGTCCGAGGCCCTGGAGAAAAAGCAGAATGGCAAACACTGTTTCGGTGAAGTTGTCGCCTTGCGGCGCGCAGCCGGGAATGTTGATGACCGGCAGTCCGAACGCGCTGCGATAGTCCTTCCCAAGAAAATCCATGAGGCTCATGGAGCCTGTCGGATTTCCAGCGGCGGATGGAACTCCTCCCCATGTGGCACAAGTGCCTATTGCAATTGTGGCGGCCGCACCAGGCGCGAGGCGGGAAATCCACGTAGCCGTCGGCACCGGACTGCCCTCCGACGCACCTTCCATCACCTGGCTGCCCATGGCCGAGAAGTAGCCGCCTGTTCGCGCTGCGATTCGTTCGTCTGCAATCGACCCTTCGGCAACTACTACGTAAGGGTCTTCCAGCTTTCCTTCCCACGCATCCTTCAACGGCTGGATGAAATCCTCGCCTGCTTCGACAGACAGCACCGTATGGTGAAGGATTACCTGCGGCATCGTTGGAACCGTGCCGAGGAGGAGCCCTTCGATGCCGGGATTCGTCGCGCCTGCAACGGCGACGGTACACCCGTCGCAGCTCATGCCCGCAATCCAGAAAACATGAACAGTCTTGAGCGGGCCGAGGGGCAATCGCTCCGGCCTGGGATGCGGTTGCGTCGCCGGAATCGACGGCTGATGCGCCTTGAGCTTATCAGGCTCGACTGCTGTCGCCATTACGAGCTCCTGTTGCCATCTAAAAAAACCATACGCAGCTGCCACGCCTTCAGATCTGTTGCATACGCCGCGTTCGCTGAAACACTCAACAAGTTTGGTGCCGCGCCCGCGCTGCGCCGACATTCGGGATATATCACCCGTTTCAAGCAGCCGAAAGAGTCGGCTCGAAGTCTGCTCGCTTCGGCAGCAGTCTTCATGAGCGGTACGCGACTGAGATCAAAAGCAATTTTGAACGGATGCTCCTTGAAGTGGGCCCATTGTATGCAAGTGTCACCCCAACTTGCCGGAAGCATTGCGTATCTCATCTGCCTCATCGGATGCGGTCAGCACTGGACTCCCACTTATCATCATCTCTGGAGAAAGCACTATGGAGAGCACCATGAATGCCACTCGTAACGACGGTCCCGGGCAATCGCTCCAGCGGATTGGCGCTCTCATCCTGCGCTACGGTCTGGTGATGATGCTGATCTGGATCGGGGCCCTGAAGTTTGCAAAATACGAAGCAGAGGGCGTTCAAATGCTGGCGAGTCATAGCCCGCTGTTGAGCTGGGGATACAGCCTGACGAGCGTGCAGGGTTTCGCAGCGTGTCTTGGAGTGGTGGAGATAATTCTCGGGATCCTGATTGCGACCAGAGCCTTCGCGCCAAAGTTGTCAGCGATCGGCAGCATCGGCGCGATCGTGATGTCTCTCATAACCTTGAGTCTTCTACTCACGACTCCGGGAGTCTGGCAGGCAGGATATGGGTTCCCATTTCTTTCAGGCAACCCTGGCGGCTTTCTGGCGAAAGATGTGTTGCTGCTCGGCGCGGCGGTCTGGACGGCGGGCGAGGCACGCATGGCGGCTGCCCAGCGATCACCCTGATTCTCCACGGGCGGGCGGTATCGACGCCGAGGTCTTACAACGAAACCAGTTGACCGCCGCATGAGTTCAGTCGACGCGATCGTCGTAGGGGCCGGACCGAACGGCTTCTCGGCGGCGGTCGTGCTCGCGCAGGCGGGTTTATCGGTACGCGTCATCGAAGCCGCCGCGACCATCGGTGCAGGGACGCGAACCGAAGAGATCACGCTTCCAGGTTTCGCGCATGACATTTGTTCGGTGGTACATCCATTCGGTGCCGAGTCGCCCTTTCTGTCAACGCTGCCGCTTCAATCGCATGGTCTCGAGTGGATTGAGCCACCGCTCGCGTAGGCGCACCCTTTTGATCGCGGATCTCCAGCCTTGCTCGAGCGAAGTCTCGCCGCGACGGCGACAGGCTTCGGCCCCGATGAGCGAAGGTACCATCATCTGATGAGCCGTTCGTCACCGACTGGAACAATGTCGCTGGCGACGTCTTCGGTCCTCTGCGCCGGGCCGGCCGTTCGAGGCCTCTTCCCTTCATTTATAGTACAGCGTAGCCGTGTCAACGTCGAGTCATTGTTGCCCAGGACTGGTTGGTCTGTGACGGGTGCGGATGGAAACCGACGACATCAGAACGAAGCCCGTATATGCGAAAAAGTGCAGCGACGGGTATGCACGCCGCCTCTTCATCGACCGCTACCCGGATTGCCTCGGCAGCGAGTCGCTGCATCTCAAGCGGGTCATTGGTCGCAAGCCCGGCTTCGACGGCGCTGTCGAAGCGCGCCCCGGCTGCATACCAGCGCGCAAAAGGTCGTGCTGATTTCGAGTAATAGATCAGCGCTGGCAGGAACATTGGGTCGGCATCATTCTGGTTCGACGCGCCGAGGTTCAGGTCGAATTGTCCCGCCGCAAGACGAGCGCTGTGGGAGGCGGCATCAGGCAGACGCGTCACGTGAAGGTCGATCCCCACTCTTCGAAGCTGGCCCTGGAGCAGCTCTCCCGCACTCGGCTCGATTTCAACGCTGGCGACGAGCTCGAGCTGAAGCACACGTCCGTTTTTTGAGCGGCGAATGCCGTCGTTCCCGACCTTCCAACCTGCCTCATCGAGGAGCCGGGTCGCGGCGGAGGTGTCGAAAGGAATGCCGTGAACCGCGTCCGCGGACGGGCCCAGTATGGCCGGCACCGTCATGTTCTCGAGTGGTTTCGCTTCGTTGCTCCAGACTCCGTCGATGAGCTCTTTCTGGTTTATCGAGTAGGCAATCGCGCGTCGAAGCCGTCGATCGTGCAGTAGCTCGTGCGGCGCATCGCCATGCGAGTTGACCTGGAGCGCTATTGTCTGTCCAACCGAAGCTCTGGCGACCTGATAGGCCTTGTTCGCGGAAACTGCAGCGATCTGTTCTCGCGGGAGGTCCATGGCCAGGTCGATCTGTCCGGACAGCAGTGACAGCGCTCTCGAGTTCGCATCCGGAATGAATCGGAAGACCAGTCGAGACGGTCCGTTGACTGCCGCGCGGTAGCGACGGTTCTTTTCGACGACGATGTGATCATAGGGTTTGTACTCCACCCACTTATATGGACCGGTACCAACAGGGAGCCTGGACGGATCGGTTCCCGCCGCGAAAATCGCATAGTTGGGATGCGTGAGCTGCTGCGGCAAGTGCACATTCGGAATTGTTGGCGTGATGTCCACGGTAGAATCGTCGACGACCTTCGAAGATCGCTCGCCCATCCCGCCGTAGCCGCCTTTCGTCCTGCCGACACGCGCCATCGTCTCCGCTACGTCCCGCGCGCCGAGCGGCTGCCCGTTGTGAAACGTCACGTCGCGCCGCAGATGAAACCGCCACGTGTTGTGTCCGAGATACTCCCAGCGTGTCGCCAGAAGCGGCACGGTCTTGAAGTCTTCCGTCATGCGTGTGAGCGTCTCGGCGACGTTCGTGTTCAACGGATATACTCCGAGCCGTGCCTGGAATGCACCGGAAGGGCTGTTGTCGGCGCCGGCCCCAATGGTCATCGTTGACGTGCCCGTCCCGCCGTTCCGGGTATCGCTGCATGCCGCAAGAACAACTTGGATCGCGACCACCCACACGATCGGGCGAACAGTACGCCGCGGCGCGCGGCGTACCCGGGTGTCCGTCAATCTCAGAACTCCAGCTTCACGCCACCGTACCCGCTGGTTCCGGGAAGAGGATTGAAGAAACGCTTTGTCGCGTCGTTGATGAGCCCAAACGCGGAGTATTTCCGGTTGAAGATGTTGTTGATTCCGACGAACGGAGAAATGCGTGCGTGATCGAGCCGGGCGTCGTAGTTCAGACGAAAGTTGACGACCGCGTACGGCGGGTTGGACGCGTTGTTCACGTTGTTGAAGAAGAACTTGCTCACGTACTGACCTTCGAGTGCAGCGAAAATGCCGTTCGCCGCGTTGTACCGCAGGTCACTGAAAAAAGTGTGGCGCGGAACGCCAGGCAGCTCGTTGTCACTCAGCGTCACGTTATTGACCACAAAATCAGCGAGCTTGAAATCCGAGAACGTGTAGGCGGCCCCAAGTGAGAGCGGACCGATGAGCGAAACCTGCGCTCCGGCCTCGACGCCGTTTTCCTTGACTCGACCGATGTTCGAAAAGCTGTTGTTCGGAAACGTTCCCAGCGGATTGATCAGGTCATCGATGATCTGGTGAAAGAGCGCCAACTCGTACGAAACGCGGCCTCCCGCCTGTCCACGGGAACCAACCTCATAGTTGGTTGACCGTTGCGGATCGAGATTGTTGTTGAATCCGAACGCTCCGCCGGGCACGACACGAAGCTCGCCGATGATCGGCGTCTCGAATCCCTTGCTGTATGTACCGTAGAACGAGATCGCCTCCACTGGCTGGTACGTAATTCCAATCTTGGGCGTCGTCGCAGTGAACGTGCGACCGGCTTTCGTGCCGGGCTTTGTCAAATCGCGCGAACGGAAACGGATATTGTCGTACCGGGCTCCGGCCGATAGCCGGAGCGTTGGCAGCAGCGAGAGCTCGTCAAGGACGTACAACCCGCCAGTGGTTGCATTCTCCTCGAGCTCCGAGGCGGCAACTCCGGTCGTGCTGTTGAAAGTTCCGGTTGTGATCGGCGTGTCCTGAAAATCCACACCTGACGTGAACCGGTTCTGGAGATCTCCGAGCGGCGCGCTTCTCAGATAGCGAAGGTTGATTCCGCGATTGGTGAAATCCTGAGGAATCCTGACGCCAATCTGAATGAAGGGACCGAGGTGGCGGGGAATGTAGTACGTCGTGAGCTGGATCTGATCGCTCGGCGTGACGTCACGATTGTAGATGAGACCAAACCGCATCTCGTCAACTGTGCTGCGCACATCGCTGGTGACGAACGTCGGGCTGGCCGACCTTCGATCGACGGCCATCTGCGCTGCGGTGAGCGGCCCGGGCGACCGCTGAAAATTCTGCTCGTACGCGGCGATCACGGTCATGCGCGACTGGTCGTCGATATTCAGAGTGAGCTTGCTGTCGATTCCAGTGTTGTGAAAATCCGAGCTTCGGCGAAATCCAGTCTGGTCAGTGCGGTGCGCGCTGACACGATAAGCCAGCTGGCCGGTCTGGCCGAGTACTTTCGCGTGTTCGCGGCGGAGTCCAAAGCTTCCGAGTGTCTGTTGGTAGTCGAAGCGCTGGTCGGGCCCTCCTTCCTCCGTGATCAGGTTGACGACACCGCCGGCCTGGTTTCCATAGAGCGCAGATGATGGACCCCGGAGCACTTCCATTCTCGCTACAGAGCCAAGATCGATATTGATGAGGTCCTGCGCGGAGCCGCCGGCATTGTTTTTCGGTATGCCGTCAACAAGCACTCGAACACCGCGCACGCCCGATCCAGCCGGGCTGTTCGCACGCGTTCCGTTTCCCCGTATGATGATGCGCGTGCGACCTGCAGTGCCAAGCTCATCTTCGACCCGCACACCTGGAACACGCTTTAGCGATTCTTCGATACTGACCTGGCTGCGGCCCTTTTGAATGTCGGCCGCATCAACCACGCTCACCGCAGCGGGCACGTTGTTGATGGACTCAACGCTCCGCGAGGCAGTCACCACCACGTCACTGATGTTGACTGCTGAAAGCGTCACATTATTCGTCACCGGTCCAGCGCTGCCCACCGTCACCGGGAGAGTCGTTCTTCCGAACCCAGCCTTCGTCACTACCAGCGTATACGAGCCGGCCGGCAGCGACTCGAAGGAATACCGTCCCGATGCATCCGTTTCGGCCCGACGGAATGCCGCTCCGCCTACAGAACGCAACTGCACGAGCGCGCCGGTGACCGGCACGTTGGAAGGATTGGTGACGGTTCCGCTCAGTGTTCCGGTGGTCTGGGCAGCCAGACGATGGAAACCTGAGGACAGGAAGAGCAAGGCGCCAAGCAGGAAACTGCCGAGCGATACCAGCCGGCCTGACCGACCCACGCGCTTGCGCACCAGGGAGGTCGAACTCACAGAGAAGCGCTGGTCCACTTTTTCCCCCGATATGCGTTTGAGTTGGAGCACGTACGCCGGAACCGGACGTCCGGATCTATTTCGCCACGAAATTACTTGCGCGCCCTACTGTCGCAAGCTGGCGACGACAAATGGTTCGGACAAACCTGTAACGACTGGCTGAGCAGACGGCGTGCGCGGATCGAGGATATCGCGGAGTCCGTCACCCAACAGATTGAAGCCGATCACAGTGAGGCTTATCGCGAGTCCCGGATAGATCATCAGCTGCGGCGCAGACATCATGTACGACCTTCCATCATTCACCATCGTGCCCCATTCCGGTGCAGGAGGCTGAACGCCAATTCCAAGAAACCCGAGGGCAGCAACGGCAAGGATCAACTCTCCCATTTCGACCGTTGCGAGAATCGCCACCGGCGCGAGGATGTTCGGGAGGATGTGATGGACCACGATGCGCAGCTCATCTGCGCCGAGACTCTTGGCGGCGGTAACGAATTCGCGCTGCCGAATGGACAGCACCATTCCGCGCACGATACGGGCGTAGCTTGCCCACCACACGCTCACGAGGGCGATGATCACGCTCGTCATGCCCGGACCGAGCAT
>JBBQEJ010000198.1:0-8741 GCA_038320555.1 Vicinamibacterales bacterium
GGGTCTGGCCGACGATGTTGGCGGTGTAGACGCCCTTCGCCGAATTACCGGTGCCGTTGTCGCCAAACGTCGGATCGATGAAGAAGCCGAAGACATCGAATTCAACGCCGGTTCCGGCCGAGGTTCTCGTCAGCAGGAACGGTGAGCCCGTAAACGCAACGCACGAAAGACCAATCGCTTCCGAGCCGTTGCAGACTGGCACGGTGAACGATGACAGACTCGTGAGCGTGAAGCTGAGGTCATCGTACTGAGCATAGGGAGTGTCGAAATCACTCAAGAAGTTGGCTCCCCCTCCGGGCGGCAGATCCTCCACCAAGCCGATATTGACACCGGATGTCGGTTTCCAGATGTCGCTGAAGTACCCGGTCCCGTTGGCGACGAGATCGAACGTCCCGAACAACGCATCGGAGACTGGTTCGTCGGCAGCGCCGAGGACCCAATTGATGCTGGAAGCGGAGACGGTCGCCGACCCCGTGATGTTCATGATGCCGCTGATGGGATCCGCGCTCGCCGGTGCTGCCAAGGCGAGCGTCAGTAACCCAACACACATAATACCCTTCAAGTTCATGAGTCTCCTCCTACAGAGCCTCGTTCCAACGACCAAGGCGGTTACTGTGCTTCAGCCTGCCGAACGGCAACCCGATTTCCAGGTGTTGGCTGTCGGTCGTCTCAACATCCGCAAGCCACTCTATAGCAAGACCGCTGCCCACGAATGCTCGTTCCGGCACCCCTCCGTAAACTGCATCAATGAAGGACCTTACAGCAGCGGAAAGATCTCGTTGGCTTTCGAGAAGTCTCTAGTCTCGATGACTTTACACATCCGCAAAGCCGCCTTCGGACTATATCCCGCGCGGGATAGCCAAGCTCGACCACAGTTGGAAGTACCACGGCCTGTTCGCGTTACGCCATTTCCCGTCGTCAATCCCGCGACGCGGGATCACCGCCTGCGGCCGGAACCGAGCCTCGATGGCTCCAGGAAGTCACGGAACTGGCGCGGGCCTCGCCTTGACGACGTTGACGTTTCCGTACTCCGTGTTCGCGGCGCGCGTGAGTAAGAACAAGTTCGGGTATTGCCCAAAAGAACGCCGGGGGTGCTTGTTTTGAGAAATCTTCTTCCCCGAGAATCTTTCACAATGCGGCAGGGCGAGATCGCTTCGGGTTCCGCATCCGCCCGACCCGCGAGATCGCTGGTCGGAGCGACTTCTTGTGCCGGCGCATATCCGCCCAGAGGTCGCCTACTTCCGCGATGCGGCCAGCCATTGTGCGTAGCGTGTACGTCCGCGGGGCCGCATCGCCGCGCTCGAGTTCCTCCCACGTGCACGGCGCTGACACCGGTGCGCCGGGCTTGGCGCGCACCGCATAAACCGCCGCGAACGTTGCGCTGTAGCCGTTGCGTCCGGTGTCGACGAGGATGCGGCCGCCGCGGTCGGCCTTGCTGAATTCCTGCGTGAGGTGCTGTGGATCGCGGGTAACAAGCACCGAACCCACGGCGTGCGCAAATCCCGCGACCTTGCCCGTTTCCGTCTTTCCGTCGAGCGGAACGACGATATGGAAACCCTTCGAACCTGACGTCTTCACCCAGCTTGGCAGACCGAGTTCACTCAGGAGGTCGCGGAGCGCGAGCGCTGCCGATCGCAGGACATCCGGCTCATCTTCAGATGGGTCGAGATCGAAGACGCAGATGTCGGGCTGGGAAAGGTGCGGCGTCCGAGAGGTCCAGACGTGGGGGGTGATGCAGTTCTGGTTTGCGATCCAGAGCAGGGATCGCGCGTCGGAGACAAGCGGATGGTGCACGACCCCGCCCTTCTTCGGGACCTCGACGCGCTTCAGCCAGGCGGGAAAGCCCTTCGACACGTCCTTTTGAATGAACCCTGGTTTGGCGATGCCGGCTGGATACCGCTCCATCGTGACCGGCCGGGCGCGGATGTGTGGCACCATGATCGGTGCAATCGCCTCATAGTACGCAGCGATCTCCCCTTTCGTGATTCCGTCGTCGGGAAACAACACCTTGTCCGGATGGGTGATCACAATTTTGTTTCTAACGCGGCCCTGAAGCGCCGCGCTGCGAGTGTCAACGATACCCGGGCCTACGATCGCGCTCCGGATGTACCGCGAGCAGCCTGGAATGGCGCAGCTTACCGTGGACCGTCCACTCGATAAAGGCGACCTGAACGACGATCTCGGGACGTACCCAGTGCGCGCGTAGACGGGGCAACCCGACGGCCTTGGTGAACGGCGTCCTGGCGATCTCGAGCCCGTCCAGCCGCGCGCGGAGATCCAGCAGCAGCTTGGTGTCGAAGCCGGTCCCCACCTTTCCTGCGAAGACGAAGTCGTCTGGCTCGTCCTTCGACTCCCGGTCAGGGCCCGAGACTTCTCGAGGGACATAGTACCCGACGAGCAGCGCGCCAAGGCCGACTCGTCCGCCTTGCGGATCGGTGAATCCGCCGACCACGAACTCCTGGGTCGCCTCGCACTTCATCTTCAACCAGTGCGGCGAGCGGCGGTGCTCGTACGGCGAATCGCGACGTTTCGCGATGACGCCTTCCCATCCCTCGCTGCTCGCCCGGTCCCACGGTTTCGGATCGTCAAGCAACGCCACGTGCTGAAGCGGCGGTCGAAATGTCAGGCCGCTCAACAATGCGCGGCGCTCCTCGAGTGGTAATGGCCTTACGTCGCGTCCATTGAGCCACACGACGTCGAACACGTGATACTCGACCTGACCTCGCGAGGTCACTTCACCGTCCAGGATCGCGTTGTCGATCGGCAGCTCCATAATGGCCTGGACGATGGAGGGAATGTGCTGTGGCAACCGGTTGCGCGAGAACAGCCTGACATCCTGCCCGTGTTTGAAGGCGAGCAGGCGGATGCCGTCAAACTTGCGCTCGAAGATCCATCCAGGCCCGGTAAAACGCTCCTGCGTGAGCGTCGCGGCCATCGGCTCGATCCATTCGGGAAAGGCAGTCATCGGCTGCTGCGCGTCAGATGTACTGCATCCAGCCCTGCGGGTGCGTGGCTTTGAGGCGCGCATACCACCGGCACAGCGGATACATCACCGCAACGTCGATGAAGAACACCAGGTAGAGCAACGGAAGCCCCCCTCTCTGTGCTGGTGGAACACTCACGTACGGGGCTGTCGCGAACCAGTCCGCATGCGTACTTCCGTCGCGGAACAGCCAGACGGCCAGCGCCGTGGCGTGAATCAGCGCGATATGGAGCAGATAGTAAAACATCGGCACGCGGCCGAAGGTCGTCAGCACCGCGGCAACCCGGCCTGCTGGGCGAAGCCCTGCCGACGCGCCTGCCCCGAGCCCAGTCGAGTGCGCCCGTTCGGCCAGCGGCAGCAGCGCGATCGTCGGACCGAGTGTCATCAATAAGAAGAGCTGCGACGCCGGATACTTCCGCTGGTTCAGCAGCCGGATAAGAGCGGGCGGGCCATCGGCGGAAGCGGGATGCAGAAAAACGGCGAGACCGCCAAGCACCAGGAAGAGCGCAGTCGCCGAGAGACCGATCCTCAAACAGAGCCGGTCGCGTGCGGCGGGTTCGCGAATCACGATCGTCCCGAACGCATATCCCGCCGCCATCACGCCGATCCACGGCACGATCGCATAGAGCACAGTGACAGCCGGACCGCCATGGCCGAGCCGGACCTCGGCGCCGGCCGGATAGATGAACTCCCAGACCTGGCGCAAGGACTCGGGCAGCGCGCCTCCCCCGAGTCGAAGACGTCCTGAAAAACGATCACGAGGAGCCCGAACGCGCCGATGGCCCACGTCGGAAGCCAGATCAATCCTGCGAGCAGGACCATGCACCAGCCGAGCATCCAGATGACGCCCGCCAGAATGAATTGCGAGTAATCGACGTTAAACGTCCATGACGCGCGAACACGGTGAGTTCGAGCAGCACGAGCATGAGACCACGGGTCACGAGGTAGCGCGCAAGCGAGACATTGTCCCCCGCAGTGGCCGTTGGCGAACCGCCCTGACGCCCGCGAAGGAACGCCGCGGTGCCGGCGAAGAAGACGAACGCCGGCGCGCAGAAATGGGTGATCCAGCGGGTGAAGAAAATCCCGAGGGTCGGCCCTCCGGCGGGGACTCCCGAGTACACGCGCACGTGATCGATGGCCATCAACACCATCACGGCGCCGCGGATGATGTCGAGCGATGCCACGCGTTGGCGAGCTGTCATGACTCCCTCCGCCACGGACAAACACAGATAGACAAACAGGCCGCGAGCAGGGCCAGAAACACAGATAAACACAGACAATGTAGCCAGCTATCCGCGAAGCGCCGGCTCACGATAGCTCGGCCCTGGTCACGTTGACAGTGTTTTATACAGTGTGTATAAAATGGTGTATGACGTCCGAAGATTACCGCTCGGCACTCGCCAGCGCGATCAAGGAATACGAGGCGCTCGGGGAGCAGCGCCGCGAGATCGATGGGCGGCTTGCGCAGCTCGCGCAGACCATCGGCACGCTCTCCACCCTCCTCGGACTGACGCCGAGCGTCCCGATGAGCATCACCGACGCCGTGCGTCTGGCGATGCGGGCCGGCGTCCCGATGACGCCGCTGGACGTTCGAGAGCGGCTGCTCTCGATCGGCGTGAACCTGGCGACGTACTCGAACGATCTTGCCGTGATCCACACCGTCCTGAGGCGGCTGAACGAATCGGGAGAGCTGCGGCTCATCGCGCGGCCGGACGGGAAGAACACCTACCTGTGGGCGAAGCCGGCAAGAGCCATGGCCCTCGGACCCGAGATCGCGGAGTTCATCCGCGGGATGTCGCCCAAGCAGGCGTTCGACGCGATCGAGAACCGGCCGTCGTCGAAGGGAGCAGGCAAGCGGATGCGGATAAAGAAATGATGGATCTCGACCTGCGGCGCCGCTTCTTTGCCGAGGAGCTCGAAGCTGTCTGCAAGCTGCGCTCGTCGTCTCTCGTCGATGCCTTCGCGGCCGTGCCGCGTGAGGCGTTCCTCCCCCCGGGGCCGTGGGTCGTGTTGGCGGACGCGGACTTCGGCGCGGGGCCCGTGAAGACCCGCCAGACTCCGGACGCGGACCCCGCCATGGGGAACATCGGGAAGGGCCTGGTGTTTCTCGTCAACCGGGCCAGCGACGACGGTTTCGCCGCGCGGGTCACCGGGTTCGTCGCCATCTATTCAGCGGTCGGCATCCGCGACGCCTGGCTGAACGATCGGCTGGGCATGCAGATGATGGCCGGCCCGCAGCAGTGGCAGACCGTGACCCGGCTCCGCCGCGACGCGCACGACCCGACTCCGGCCTGCTGGCTGCACGGCCCGTCGTTCTGCCTGTCCACCCAGAATTGATCTGCGAAGAAGTTTAGTTGGCGGTTGGTCAAAGGGCACCGCAGTCGAATGACCACGGCTGGCTCACGGCCCGTTCGGGGCACATCACTCCAGGAGGTGCTTCAATTGCCACTCTGGATCGCTCGCCAGGGCGCCGTAGTCTTCGGCCGTAATGGAGCGGTTGGCATACTGGCACGAGACCAGGAACATCCCTCGATCTTCGCTCCAATCGGCTCTAACCACCTTCGCTTGAAGCGTCAGGCCCGAACGTGTCGTAAGCTCAATCGATTCGTCCGGCTTGGGAATCTTGGCCACCTCGATCACTTTCCTGAACCTCATGGCGCTGTGATCAATTGGATAGCCGTTCTCATCCAATGCACGGGCCTTCATGTTCGGAACCCTGAGCCGCACTTCGACTGGCATCGACATATTTGTAAGACTTCTGTGTAAGACTTCCTGGTGTCCAGAATCAGGACGCTCCCTCTGGCCCCGGGGTACCGATTCTATCGCTGTCGGGTTGATTGCGCACTGGATCCTCTTTAAACGCTCTCGCCTTGGGGCGGCCGCGGTGAGCTCCCGGTGGCCAGCAATCCTCGAAATCTCCGAATAGTAGACTTTGTTCCAATCGCGCGCAGCTTGGCTGGACCTCAAGGTGCGCGACTCCTCCATCAGTCACGCTCGAGGCGGTCGTGATCCCAGGAATATCTGAACCGCCCGTGCGCAGGACATCTGTAGAACAGCCCGATCCGTTCGCCCACGGCCAGCTCCCGCTGCATGTCTTTCCCGCACTCGGGACACTTGTTCAGCTGCTCCCAGCGGCCGCTTTCCGCGGGTTTGTCATCGCTCACCCGGAAGACTCCTGGACAGTCGCGCGCCTCGGCTCGACGTCCCGAATCACAGTGCGCCGAAAACGTTCGCCCCGCACAGGGGACTTGGGTGTATAACGGTGCCAATTCGGACACCAAAATGCAAATCCCGAAAAGGAAACTGATATGCGACCTGTGATGCGCGTGGCCGTTCTCCTCGTCATCATGAGCACCGCAGTCGCCTCTCGAAATGAGGCGAGTCCCATTACGTGGGAATCTCACGGAACCCTTGCTGTTCTCTCGGACCCGATGGGCCAGTTGTCTGGTGTTGGACTCGGTTCAGCGTGGACGGTTGATTTCACGTTCGATCCGGCCGCGAGCCCCAGCCCTTGGCCGTTCCCCGGTGGTACGGCAGCCTGTGGCAATACCGCCAGCTACTTTGCAAATCCGTATAGCGCTCATCTTGCGCTTGGCGGGACGACATATGCGTTGGCGGGCAATAGCATTTTCGAGGTGTTCGATCCGCTTGCCAACAACTGTTCATCGACGCTCGTACAGTTCATTTATTCCGGCTTGGTTCTACCATTCGTCCAGGTGTCCACACACTTTGAGTTCGCAGCCAACGGCTTACTCCCGGACGTTCCGCCAGGAAATATCGAACTGCTGGCGCAACTACGTGGTCAAGGCCAGCTGCAGGGGTTTGGCGATCTCCAGCCGGTCCCAGTGCCGGAGCCGACGCCCCTGTTTCTGATCGCGCCCATTCTGGCGATTGGCTGGCACCGAATCGTGGTGCGCGCGCGACAAGCCCAGGTAGTCCTGTCGAATCGCTGACGAACGAGCCCTATTCCTTGCTCTTCCCCACCGCATACACGATCAGGTGCGAGAGCCCGATTCCGATGGGAGCGATGCCGATCCACTGGATGCCCTGAGGAATGTCGGCGATCTGCGGAGATGGATGCGCCAGGATGGCACTGAACACCACGTAAACGCCGATGCCGATCGAGATCCACGTAAGTCCCGCGAACAGCAGAATCCGCGGCACATTCCAGCTGCTGCGTTGAACTTCCTGTTCGAGCGGCGGCAGATCGATGCCTTTCTCGACCGCGGCCAATCGCTCGCGATGAATCATAATCCGGCGATGATGCCGCAGCCATTGCTGAAATGCCGCGAACCCGATGAGCGCGATGAACACGAGGGCGACTGAAAAGTTTTCCATCGGTGACGTCCTTTCAGCGGCTTTATACTCGCGGGACACCGACATGGTTGCGTCGCCCGGCTCCTCGTCTGATGCAACCGGATGGCGCGCTCGCGAGTATCTAGTTTTTGAATGGACGAGGATGTTCGGCACCTGCTCCAGGCGCGCCGCTATCAGGAGGCGCTGGAGCGGCTGCTGGACCGTTATGAGAAGCAAGTCTTCCGGATGGCGCTGACGATGATGCGGGACGCGGGCCGGGCGGAGGAAGTGACGCAGGACATCTTCCTGAAACTCTGGCGGGCGTTGCCGGGCTTCGACGGTCGGGCCGCGTTGTCCACATGGCTGTACACGATCGCCCGTAATACATGCCTGTCGGCCGTCCGGGCCGAGTCGTACCGGAAAACGTCGCCGCTCGACGAACGCTTGCAGCCGGCGGTGCCGAATACGGCGCTTCGCGACCTCGCACTGGAACAGTTCCTGTCGAGGCTCCCCGATACGCAGCGTGAAGTGATCACGCTCTTCTATCTCGAAGAGCGAAGCGTCGCGGATGTCGCGACGATGCTCGATCTGCCGGAAGGAACCGTGAAGAGTCACCTCCACCGCGCGCGGCGCGCCCTCGGCGAAATGATGGAGTAGTCGATGGAGTGTCACAACGCACAGGAAGAAATCCTAGACGCCTGCGAGGCGGGCGTCGGAAGCGTGGGCCCGGTCGTCGAGGCGCATCTTTCGGGCTGCCCCGCTTGCGCCCGGTTCGCGGCACGCCAGGCGGCCGTGGACGCGCGCCTGACCAAAGCGCTGGTCACGCCGGAGATGAGTCCGTCGTTTCGCGGCGATCTCCGGAGGACCCTTCGTCGTGAAACCGGGGCGTCGTGGCCGGATCGCCTTCCCGACATCGTGCATTTCGCGAGCTGTGGAGTGGCGACGGTGTGCTGTGCCTTCGTGCTGCCGTTTGATGCGGCGACGACGATCGGCGCGGGTACGACAGCCGCACTGCTGACGTACATCCTGTTGACGACGGTTCGAAACTCATTCGAGGACATCGAGCAACGGGAGCGGTAAAGCCCTGATGCCGGATAACGAGCACGGGACAGGAAAAGGAAGCAGGGAGCCAGCTTGGCCAGCAGGGCAACGGCAGCGAGAACGAACGACACGCCGAGATACGTGATCGCGTCCGTGGAGCTGACGCCGAACAGCATCGAGGAGATGAAGCGCGTCAGCACCTTCGCCGCAACCCCACCGATCACGAGGCCCGCAAGCGTCAGCTTCATCGCCTCCCCCAGCACGTGATTGAGTACCTTCGACCGCGTGGCTCCGAGCGCTAACCGGATGCCCATCTCGCGCGTCCGCTCGGCAACCGAGTAGGCCATGACGCCGTAAGTGCCGACGGCGGCCAGGAGGACCCCAAGACCCGCGAAGCTCCCGAGCAGGATCAGGACGAAAC
>JBBQEJ010000199.1:0-8624 GCA_038320555.1 Vicinamibacterales bacterium
ATGGGCGGCTCGACGCAGTTCGCGCATAGCCCGCCATCGTATCGCAAGCCTCCTGAAGGCTTCGCCTAAAGGCGAGGGGTTTCACCCATCCCAGACCGAGACTCTAAATCCCGAAACTGAATGGGAACCGGCGTGAAGCAGAGGATGAACATGATCAGGGCGAAGACGGCGATCAGGTTCCGCGCCAAGCCGACTGGTTCGTGCTCGTAGATCACGCGTGGGTGGCGCGGACCGAGCATGAACAGCATCACGAGCATGACGAGCGTCATCACGAGCCAGCTGACGGTGACAAACGTCATCGCGATCGTGATGCCCACAGTGGCAACTGAGATCGGGGTGGACCAGCGGCCCAGCGTCGCGTACGTGATGTGACCCCCGTCCAGTTGTCCGAAGGGTAGAAGGTTGATGGCAGTCGCGAGCATCCCGAACCAGGCGGCAAACACCATGGGGTGGATGTTGACCGTATAACCATCTTTCACCGGCCCGACGACGGCCCACGTCGCGATCTTGAAGAGGAGAGGCTCCCCGAGAAAGATCATGCTGCCCTGGGTTGGCGCCGGGACGATGTTTGAAAGGCTCATTCCAAAGAACAAAGCGGGGACGAGCACGACGAAACCGGCGATGGGGCCAGCCACCCCGATATCGAAGAGCACCTTTCGCGACGGAAATGCTTCGCGGATCCTGATCACTGCCCCCAGCGTCCCCGTCAGGAAAAAATATGGCGGCAGCGGGATGAAGTACGGCAGGGTCGCGTCGACGTCATATCGACGGCAGGCCAGGTAGTGTCCCATCTCGTGCGCGCCGAGAATCCCGATCAGCGTGCCGCTGTACCAGAAGCCCTGCAGCAGCAGCCCCCACCGGAGCGCCACCGGCCGCGCCGCAAACTCCGAAATGAACGAGGCATAATGCAGGGCACCGGCCATCGTCGTGCTGCCGAGGGTCAGGAGAAGCAGCAGGGCGTGCAACCAGAGCCGGCTCTGGAACTTGCGGGGCCTGGGCGGCGGTGCAAAGGAGGCGTCGAACGGTTCGAGCGGGAACGCGTTTCCGGGATAGCCCGGATCGTCGGAGGGAAACGCCATCAGCCTCCGATATTCTGGAGGTCCTTGCCGGGCTTGAATCGAATGGTGCGCCCGGGCGGGATGCGCACTTCCTTACCCGTGCGCGGGTTACGGCCGATTCCGCGCTTGCGCGGCTTGACCTGAAACACCCCGAACCCGCGCAGTTCGATTCGCTCTCCACGCTGCATGGACAGGCGCATCGCATCGAAGACGGCGTCGACCGCAACCTCGGCCTTGACCTTGGTGATGTCGGCGACCTTGGACACCTCGTTGACGATGTCGACCTTGATCATGCTTAGTCGCTCCTGGGGATTTGTAACTACTATAAATATAGAGACTTACGCTGTCAAGCCGCGAGCTAAATAGACTTCAGAATGCCACAGAAACGCGCGTCGAGCGGCCCCATGGTCGTGCTGGTGGGCCGCCCCAACGTTGGAAAATCCACGCTCTTCAACCGAATCACGAATTCGCGCCGCTCAATCGTGACGTCGATCGCCGGAACGACGCGGGACGTGATCTCGCAGCCTGCTGAGTGGCAGGGAGTTACGTTCACGCTCGTCGATACCGGCGGCATGTTTGGCGCCAGTGAAGACCCGTTGCACGAGTTGGTCGTGGTGGCCGGGCGCCGTGCGCTTGAAACGGCGGAGGTCATTGTTTTTCTAGTAGATGGGCGCGAAGGGCTGTTGCCGGGGGACCTGGAAATTGCCGAGAGGCTGCGTCAGGTCAACGTGCCGGTGCTGATGGCGGTCAACAAGACCGACGACAAGCGGGCACGCGGCCGGGCCGTCGAATTCTACAAGGTCGGGTTCGAGCCGGTGGTCGAGATTGCGGCCGAGCATGCCGATGGGGTCGGCGATCTGCTCGACGAGGTGATTGCCCGGCTCCCCGCGCGGCGCGACGCCGGCAGTTCCCCCGACGCCCCGGAAGAAACCGCCATCGCCATCGTCGGCCGTCCCAACGTGGGGAAGTCGTCGCTCCTGAATCGCCTGCTGCACGAGGAGCGATCAATTGTCAGCGAGATGCCGGGAACCACTCGCGACACGGTCGATGCGGTGCTCAAGTGGCACCACCGGACGTTTCGCATTGTCGATACGGCAGGGATCCGGCGGGCAGGACGCGTGGCGCGCAACGACCAGCTCGAGTCGCTGAGCGTCCTCCTGGCGAAACGTGCGATCGACAAGGCGGACGTGGCGGTCATGGTGATCGATTCCACTGAAGGTGCAACCGATCAGGACGCGACGATCGCCGGAATCGCGGAGAAAGCTGGCTGCGGGATCATCATCGTCGCCAACAAATGGGATCTGATGAAGGGGAGAGGCACGAATTTTTCGAAGGCGTTCGACGACAAGCTCCGGCAGCAGACGAAGTTCCTCGACTACGTCCCGATCCTTCACATATCGGCCCTGACGGGTGAGCGGACGGCAAAGGTGCTCGAGACGATCGACAAGGTTGCCGAAGCGCGCGTCAAGCGCGTCCCGACGGCAGAATTGAACCGGTTCATCCAGCAAATGACGGCGGAACATCCGCCCGCGAGTCCGGGCCGCAGGCGGGTGCGGATCATGTACGCAACGCAGCGCGGAGTCGCGCCGCCGACGTTCATCCTGTTCACGAACGTCGCCACCGAGTTTCACTTCTCGTACGAGCGCTACCTGGTGAACCGCCTGCGGGAGACATTCGGCCTGGAGGGTACGCCCATCAGACTGCAGATTCGGCGGCGCGAAAAATGAAACAATCCCTAAAATCCCTGCCAGCTGGTGATGTCGGTTGTCAGCGGCGCACGTAGCAGCATGAAGTGGGTGAAGAGGGCGGCGATCGTGGCCAGAAGCCCCCACCGCAGGATGACACCGATAAAGAGGCCGATAATGCCGCAGCCGATCGCCAGGTCGAGCATCGGCGTGCCGGGGGAAAACGTGCCCTGGATAACGACCCACACCAAAGTCGCCACTCCCGCCAGCCATGCCAGCCAGGCGCGTTTCACGAAGATCAGGATCGCGACGATGCCGACAAGGGCAAGCATCGAGCTCGTGATGGCGTTGGCCAACTGCGCGAGGATGCCCGACAGGACGTAGCGCGGGCCCAGGAGAACCGTCGGATCGAACGACAGCGGCATCGGCTCGGGCCGGCCGAAGAGCGGCGGAATCAGTTGTGCGCGGCATACAGGACCGTCATCCCGAGACCCGCGGAAATCCCAATCAGGATATCGCGGCCGACCTCCGGATCGCGCCACCCATCTCAGGTGTGCAGCTGGGTTAGCCGTGCGGGATCGCGATCGACGTCTCCGGGCAGGAATTTCAGCGCGACCGGCTGTCCGAGCTTGAGATCGTCGGCCCGATAGACCTCTCCCATGCCACCGCGTCCCAGCCGGCCGACGATGCGATAACGTCCGCCGAGGAGGGTACCCGGGGGAAAGCGGCCATGATCGATGGCGCCCGACGAGGAGAGCCAGCCCGAGGACGAGGTGACGGGCTTCGCGGCGGAACTCGACGATGGCGTACCTGGCAGCTCCAGGCGCGTTTCCGAATCATCCGAGCGGCCAAGCCGGGTCTCGTCGTCGTCAGGACCTGCCACGGCGGGAGTGTAGCGCATGCACCTGCCGATCTCTGTGAGAAGGATTGTCCGGCGCGGGCGAGGGCACGCCGAATCGCGCTCTCGCTTCGCCGCGTGGAAAATCGGCCCCTCCGGTGCATGCCTGACGATGCGGCGTCGGTTGGGGTTAGCCGCCGACCGGTGAGCCGACTGTTCGGCGGAAGGGTTAGCCGCTACGCTGATTGCGTACTCATCGCCGCCGCCGACGGGAACAACTGCGGAGCCGATTTTTGACTGTCGCGTGTCACACGGCTCAGAGGCCGCGCGATCCGGCGCACCCGCGCCGGTGGTTCCTAGACCGTCTTGGCTTCCGCCTTTCCTGGCCTGAGCGAGCGAAGCGAGTCGAAGGCAGACGGAAGATCAGAACCTCCCGCTCGGCACCGCGGCCTGAAGTCAGCTATACTTACCGATGCGCCCTGCATGTCCCTTGTGAGCACGGCAGAAATCCCGAACCGATCGTTATTCCGCCAGCCTGAGGTCTGCGAGATCGCTCAGGTCCAGGCGTACGTACTGCGGTCCTGGGAGGCGGAGTTCCCGGATCTCGGGGTCACCAAGACGGAAGGTGGGCCTCGGATTTACCGCCGGGCCGACGTGGAGTTCGTGCTTCGGATCAAGCACCTGCTCTTCGTCGAGGGGTTGACACTCGCCGGGGCGCGACGGAAGCTGGTCGAGGAACAGTCGAGCGGACAGACCGGCGGAGAAGACCTCGACGAGCTGCTGGGCAGCGACGCGCGCGAGCGGATCATGCTCGTGAAGCGCGGCTTGAAAGAGATCGCCGTCCTGCTCGCGAAGAAGCCGTCGTCAGCCAACGTTGCCGAAGCGCGCAGCCTCTTCGACCTCGCGGCGCCGACACGTGCGGCGAAGAAGACGGTGAAGATTGCCAAGCACGCGAAGCCCGCGAAGAAGAAGAGATAGTTTGTGGCTTCCGCCTTTTCTGGCCAGAGCGAGCGAAGCGAGTCGAAGGCAGGCGGAAGGACAAGCAGTCCGCCTTCGCCCTCCGGGCTTCGGCGAAACCGAAAATGTCGGCGATTGCTGACAGCGGCAAGTTAAGAAAAGTAGGTCCGCCTTCGCCCTTGGGCTTCGGCGAGACCGAAATTCTCGGAGCGGTCGGTCTGATTCTGCCGACCGTTAAAGAATTTCGGGATGTGGCGCAGCCTGGTAGCGCACCTGACTGGGGGTCAGGGGGCCGCTGGTTCGAATCCAGTCATCCCGACCATTTTTATAGGCACAAATGGCTTGAGGCAACTCAAGCCATTTCGATTTTGGGCACACTGTGGGCACACCGTGGGCACACTCTGGTCGCGCTCCCACACGTCGGGCCGTTGTTCGCGTGCGAGCCGTTAGGTGCTCCTCCGATCGCGCACATTTGTTGACCGAGCGTTTGTTCCACACGGTTGCTCGGTTCGGGACCGAGGGGTCGGAGGTTCGAATCCTCTCGCCCCGACCAAATCTAATCAATAGTCCTTGTCGCACAGAGCGATCTCGGCGTGCATCGAACAGCATCCGACGGCGGATCATCTGCGAGCACTCCGGGTTCTTCACCTTCAGCCACGACGTCCGGCGGCCGTCCGTCTGATACGTCCCGGCCGCCCACTTGGCGACGATGCCTTCGAGGTCCCGGTCGCACGTGGCCCGGTACAGGTCGCGACCGTGTTGCGGGATGTGGTCTAGGAGTGTGTCCGAGTAATCGAAAAATCGACGTTTTCGGGGGTAGCAAAACCATTCTGTGCTCGCCGATCGTTGATCCTGGGGCATTCTACGAGGTCGATTTTTGACGACTCCGATTACTCGGACGGGCTCCTAGATACAGCAACCTGGATTCGACCCTCGGCATGATCGTCTGAAGCCGCCGCTTGCGTTCGAGCAGGGGTTGCATCCGCAGGTCCTCACCGTCGACCTCCAGTCGAGGCGTCCGTCCAGACGAATTGTCTCGGCCGTCCGAACGGCTATCCCTACGCGCTCGCCAGGCCGAACTTCATCGGGCGGCTGAGCGGACGCGATCATGACGCTGGTCATTCCCACCAGGACGGCAAAGCACGCGATCTGAATCATTCAACGAGGGTTAGTGAACGTCGTAGATGCGAATCTCGGCTCTCTGGCTGCCGCGATGCGGAACAGCGAGAAAGAGACGACTCAGGCCCGGAACGAACAGGGATGTTCGGGCACCGGCTGCTGTGGCGATATGCGCAACACGTGTGAAGGTGTTTGCGTCGCTGTTCTGAAAGACGTCGATGAATCCCTCGCCGCCGCTGATGTACAGCCGCTTCCGAGCGGCGTCGTAAAAGAGATCGTCCGTGTCGCCGACGATGGCGAACGCGCCCACTTCCTTGCCGGTCGCAGTATCGAGGACGAGCACCTTCGCCGGCCGCCTGCACCCTATAAACAGCCGGTAGTTAGCTTCATCGAGCGCCATCGGATAGTTCGCCTTGGCGCCGGACACGGGCCAGGTTGCGACGATCCTCATGGACCCGCGGTCCACTACAGCGATCTGATCCGCCGTGGGTACGTTCACGAAAACGCGTGGGCCCGATCGTTCGAGCTGGAACGACTCGGGATGACCGGCCAGCTTGACGGTCGCCAGCAGTTTTCCGTCGGCCGGGCTGATCGAGGCCAGTGCTCCGCCGCCAAATCCCACATAAAGGCGCTTCGCCGAGGCGTCGTACCGCACGTTGTCAGAGTCGTCTCCGACCCGGACTGACGTGCCCGGCCGAAAATCGTCGACACTCAGGAATTGGACCCCTTCTCCCTGACCGTTGGCGATGGCGACCAGCTTGGCATCAGGCGCAACCGCGATCCCCTGCGGCTCGCGGAATCCCGGAAGACTCTTGACGTGCGTGCCAGCTTTCACGTCGAGCACCTCGACGGTGTTGTTGCCCAGCGCTGCGACGAACAAATGCCGGCCGGCCGCATCGAGCGCCAGATGATCGATCCTGCCGTCCACGCGCGGCAGCTCAATGGAGCGCGCGAGCGTCAGCGGCTCCTCTGCGGACAGCAACGGCATCGCGATGACGGCCACGACGAACACGAGCAGAGTGCGCATGAAAGATCTCCTGACGACATACGGCCGCGGCAATCGCGGCCCATGTGCGCCATACGCGCGTGAACTTCGATGGCTTCATACGGATCATTCGAATCTCACCGCCTCAATCGAGTCGAGAGCACGGCTTGATTACCGTAGGCGACTTGCAGCGCGAGGCCGGGAATCAGCAGCAGGTTCATGACGTCAACGACCAACGATGGTGAGAGCGTCAAATGCCAACAGGAAATCCGCTTGGGACAACAAATTCGTCGAAAGCCTCGAGCGAGCACTCGGCCCGGACTATACAGAATCCGCTATCCGCGCATGCCCCATGCGGCCGATCCCAAGTATGCGGCCGGAATGCGGCGTTTGAGACGGAATTCGCCAAGCTTGACGACGGCGCCATCTTCGTTGGGTAATCGGTCGGCGGAACGATCTTGATCAATGCCCTGGCCGAAAATCCGCCCGCGCTGGCTTTAGCCGGCATCTTCCTGATCGCGGCCCCATTTGTGTGGGACGGCGGATGGCCCAGCGAGGATATCGAACAGCCCCCCGATCTCGGTGCAAGACTGCCTGCTCAGATGGAACTCCAAATTCAGATGGTTGCGAGCCCCCGCAACCAACCCGTTTACTCGCGAGCAACGCCGAAGCGCCGACCACACCTGTACGCAGGTCACTCGCCACATGCCGACTCCACAGGATTAATGCAGCCGGTGCTTCGGGGCGGGTTCGCGCTAAGATCCCTCACGCGGCACATTTGCTAATACCAGGAGGATGCCGATGAAGTACGTGATCAGCTGGTTCGAACGGGCGCAAGGTTCGCCCATGGAATACGAGAATGCCCAGAAGCGAATCCTCGAAGTCTTCGGCCAATGGAAGGCGCCGGGCAATTTCAAGATCGACTTCTTTGTGATCCGAGTCGGCGAGTGGGGCGGGCACATGCAGATGGAATGCGACGATCCGGTGACCATTCACAAATTCTGTTCGATGCTCCCTGCGTTCGTGTTCGAGGTGCACCCCGTCATCCCGGTCGAAGAAGCCGTTCGCGGCGAACTCGAGGTCATCGCCTGGCGAGATGGATTGAAGCGAAACTGACATCCGAGAAGATCGCGTCGACTTCATCACAGCTGTGGGCGAGCGTGCACTCCGAGAGGGTGTCCCTGGACGAGGAGTTCAACGTGGTGCATATCGACCTCGAGACCGGGCTGATGCTGGGCCGGGTCCCGGGGCGGTCGCACCAACTCGGGAGCGGCGACGACGGCACCATCCGCCCGGCCAGCCGATGCGGATCGCTGATCATCTATGTCTCGCGTAGAACACAGTCGCGGATTCGATCTGGAGGCAAAAGGCGTAGCGGGAAAAAGGTCCTCGCCAGGTCCAGACCCGCGAGACACAGAACGGTTATCATGCCGCCTGGGGTTTGCTGAAAACCAGTCACAGAACAACAATCAGCCAGAGGAGATCCCGATGAAGTTCATGATCACGTGGAAGGCCTCGCCGGCAAACTACAAGACGGCGGTCGAGCGATTCCTCAAGACGGGCGCTCCCGCGCCGAACGGCCTGAAAACGATCGGTCGTTGGCACACCGCCGGTTCGAGCAGGGGCTTTCACTTGGTCGAGGGCTCCGAGGCCGCGCTCGCGGAGATCAACGCCGAATGGGCCGACATTCTGGAGCTGGAGGTTTTGCCGGTCGTTGAAGATGATGTGGCCGGCGAGGTCGCGACAAGGATCTACGGAAAGAAATAGGACAGACGCTGGATGCCCCTCGCCGCGAGGCATACCCCGTCGCAGCCTAACCCCGGCCTGGAGCCGACGGGGAACTGACGCGGACACGCCGCGGCTCAGGAGTATCACCCAAGCATAGTCGGTCCGGCAGGGAGATACGCGCCGAAGGTCCGTGCGACGGCTCCTGCGCCCGGTTGTGCCACCTCGCAGACGGTCTCCCACGATGATACCGTCTG
>JBBQEJ010000200.1:0-8582 GCA_038320555.1 Vicinamibacterales bacterium
CCTGTGCGGATCAACGGGAACGAGGATGAAGGTCCACGTACCGCCCAGGCTCGTTTCACGCCTGACCAACCGTCCCCAATCGGAGGCTGAGGCGAGCGACAACTCCCGTCCGCGATCGATCTGGACGACCTTTTGGCGTGCCTCGCCGCGGAACCGATCCGGTCGCGCCAGCCACACGATGTCGCCGAGCGTGCGCTGTTGCCACTCGCGCACGATCTGCTCGACGCGGGGCATGTCGCAGCGGAAGAGATTCTCCAGCCATCTGTAGCTGTAGAATCCCGCGCGATCCTGGCCAATCTGGACGAGCCAGGCCCACACGAGGGCGGACGGTGCTTCGATCGAGATCGCGCGGGTCGCGATCTCGCTGGCGTTCGGGGACAGCTCATCTCGCCCGGCCACGGGCGTACGAGCTCCTCCCGCGTCGTCCCCCAGCTCAATGCCCACCGCCTAATCTCCCACATCGCCACCGCTGCGGCGATCGCGACGAACCCGAACACGAACCGAGTGGGCATCATGTCTCGCCTTTCCAGGTCGGTTGGCGCTGGAGACTCCTCGCAGCGCGCTCGCGACTCGGGTAGATCGCATAATGCGCGCCAGACATCGGAAGTCTTCCGGTTTGCCGGCAGGACCCTGGACCTGTCGTTTGGGTGGTTTGGCGCGATGTTGAACCACGCCGACCCGAAACGTCCAGAGTGGATGACGGGTTCCGGGTGTGCGGTCAGCGGGGAATAATCCGCGACCCGGCGGAAAAATCCCCGACACCAACAGATGCAGTGCTCAGGACACTGGGGCGCTTACCGTGCTGGTCGGCACCATCGACAATCTCACGCGTGCAGGTGACCGCGCAGCATCTCGACAAGCGCCATAGGCAGTCGATCGGCCCGGGGCAGCCGCGCGAATCCCAAGGCACCGAAGATCCGGTGAGCGTACCGCGGCGCCTCCCGATCGATTGTCAGACAGCGCACGTGAATCCCCTGGCGGCGGGCTTCGGCGACTGCCTGCCGCGAGTCTTCGACCCCATAGGGGCCCTCGTAGAGATCGATGTCGTTCGGCTTGCCGTCTGAAAGGACGATGAGTACCGGCCGGTCGGCGCTTTCGCGCGCCAGCGTGGCCGACGCGTGGCGAATCGCCGTGCCAAGTCGGGTGTATCGATCGGCATCGAGCGCCCCAATCCGGCGGCGAATCTCCGGACTGAAAGCCTCGGCGAAGCGCTTCACCATCATCAGAGAGACGTGCCCTGGCCCCTCGCCTGAGAACGCAAGAATGGCGTATCGATCCCCAGCCGCCTCGAGCGCTTCGCAGACGACCAGCAGCGCTTCCTTTTCGACGTCGACGATTCGGCGATCTCCGGTCACCCAGCCGTCCGTCGATGCACTGACGTCGACGAGCAGGGCGATCGCGATCCGACGCCGCGCAGGGCGAGAGGCAGTGTAGAGACGGTCGTCGACGCTGCTTCCGGCACGCACGTCGGCGGCTGCCGTCACGCATGCAGCAATGTCCAGGTCGGTGCCGTCTGGTTGCCGTCCGACGTCGATTCGCCTGGGCCTTAAGCGACCGAACACCGCCTTCACATGGTGAATGAGCCGCCGGTGTCGAGCGAGGGCGCCCTCGACCCACGCGTCGTCTCCGGGCGGCGGAAGGGTCTCGCGGACAATCGCGCCGGGATCAACGTACGCGCCGCGGCGATAATCCCATTCGGGATACGAGATCCCCGTTGGTGAGCGTCCGCCGGCCGTGCCGCTCGTGGTCGGGAGCCGCTCATCGCCCGCCCGCAGAATCTCGTGCGGCTCTGCTGGCGTTCGGATGACGCGCGCCTCCGGAAGCTCCGACAGCGAGTCACCGAGCGCTTCCGGATCGGCGTTCTCTTCGCGATCGACCGGACGCTGCAGGCCAAACGGATCCTCGACACTTTCCTGGGGTTCGTCCGCACGAATGATCCACGTACCCGTCCCGGTGTCTTCTTCATCGTCGGCAGCCTCGCGGACGCGCGGCCGCCGGCGCATTTCGGCGACACGTGGCAACATCCGGCGGACGGAGATCTCTCGATCACGATCGCCGGCAGGCCCGGACGGCACGCCACGGGACGGTCGAACCGGATATCCCCAGTACCACACGGACGGCAAACCACGATAACGACCGGCGGCTTGGGCGGATTGGGCCCTCGCCCAGAAAAGAATCTCGGCGGGACCAGCGTCGAGCGGACCGGAGTAGGACCCGTCGTCGCGAAGAATTCCGCGCACCAGCCCTTCAACTGCCTGTTCTCTCGGTGTGAGCGTGCGAACATCTGGTCGACATGCGAGTGCCTCAATCCGCTCGACCTCGAGCCTCGGGACGATCCCCGGCGCCTCGACGATGATCCATCGATCGACGACAGCTGCCTCGGCGGCGAGGAATCGATCTCGGACCTCTCCCGTGTCGGCGGACAGGGCGAGAGGGCCACTACCGCGCAGCAGCCGGACGGCCTGCTGCAATACCAGCAGGCGATACATCTCGAGCGCGGCGTCGACCCCATCGCGTGCAGGAAGCGAAGCCGGCAGATACAGGCGCGCACCGTCGGTGCCTGGAGTTGCTCCGTGCCGACGTGTGGGGGCTGGGCGGTGGCGCGCGAACCGCGCGAGCCAGCTCGTCGGCGCGGGGGCCTCCGCCCCGGTGATGCTGACCGGGATGCCGACGAATGCACTCGCGAACAATTCGAGACGCCAACGCGCGTCACGGAGCGGCACGATGGCGTCCTCGATCTCTACTCTGTAACGACGCCAGAGCGCGCGCGCGAATCGGGTCGCGCGGTACGCGCCTTCGACGATCAGCTCTTCGGGTTCGGCCATACGAGTGGCGCTTGGTCCGCCGGTGCCTGGCTGGGGCGCGGCAGTTACAGCGCGGAGGCTACGAGATCATTCATCGCGCCGAGCAGGTCCGGGTCGTCGGTCAGCGGGCCGAGCAGCGCCGCGCGGCAGGCGGGCCGCAACGCGATGCCCCCGGCGACCAGTCGCGCGGTCGCGACGATCAGGCGGGTGCTCGGCACCTCCGCCAACCCTCGATCGCCCAGCGTCCGGAGCCGGTTGGTCAGTGTGACGAGCGCAATCGCGGTGGCGCGGTCCACGCCCCCCTCGTGCGACACGATCGCGGCTTCCATGGCCGCGGGTGGAAAGCCGAACTCGAGGGCCACGAAACGCTGTCGAGTGCTGGGTTTCAAATCCTTCAGACCGAGCTGGTACCCGGGGTTGTAGGAAACGACCAGCTGAAATCCTGGGGCAGCGTCAACCAGCTCCCCGGTCTTGTCCAATGGAAGGACCCGCCGGTCGTCGGTCAGCGGATGAATCACGACGACGGTGTCGGAACGTGCCTCGATGATCTCGTCGAGGTAGCAAATTGCGCCAAGACGTGCCGCCCGCGTCAGCGGGCCGTCCAGCCAGACCGTGTCGCTTCCTCGAATCAAGTAGCGGCCCGTCAGATCGCTGGCCGACAAATCGTCGTGACATGCAATCGTGACGAGTGGCCGGCCCAGGCGCCACGCCATGTGCTCGACAAAGCGGGTCTTGCCGCAGCCGGTCGGCCCTTTGAGCATCACGGGCAGCTGGCGCCCGTGGCATCGCTCGAAGACATCGATCTCTTCGCCAACAGCCAGGTAGTACGGCTCCTCCGGCGGAGGATAGCGCACACCGTCTGGCGATCCGGAAGCCGCACCCACCGGAAAAGCGCGGGCCGAGCCGTAACCGGAAGATGACTGGGTCATGCGGCGGTGCTTCTGGCGGATGAGGCGGCACGGTGAACGAGACCTTGCCGCGGTGCGATGAAAAAGAAGTCCCACAAGAACACCGCAACACCGGATGAGAAGAGGATGCCGGTCGCGACGAGCATCAGGAAGTGCACCTGGATCTTCGACTGCGTCTCGAGATAACCGAAGCCCAAAATGCGTTCGAGGTACGTCTGCGTGATTCCCGCCGCAGCAAACGCCATCGTCATTCCGAACATGCCCCCCACCTGGAGCCAGAACGCCCAGAGGCCTGCCTTCGACTCGCGTTCACTCTCCGCGTGTCCCATCATCGATGGCATCGCGTACGAGATGACGGCCAGGACGATCATGACGTACGCGCCGAAGAAAGCGGCGTGGCCGTGCATCGCCGTGATGAGCGTGCCGTGCGTCCACCTGTTGACCGCCGGCCACGTGTGCGCCAGCCCGAGGATGCCCGCACCGAGCGTTGAGAAGATGGCGCTTCCGAGCGTCCAGTGCAGCGCGAGTGTGTTGGGGTGGGACAGGCCGGACCGCCGGATAGCCATGTAGGCGTATACCGACATTCCGAGAAAGACCAATGGCTCCAGCGCCGAGAAGACTCCTCCAATCGGGAGCCAGTAACTGGGAACGCCGATGAAATAGTAGTGGTGCACCGTGCCGAGCAAACCCGAGATGAACGTCAATCCGACGATCACGTAGAGCCACTTTTCCATCACTTCGCGATCGACGCCCGACAGGCGCATCAGCAGATACGCCAGTAACGCCCCCTGGATCATCTCCCAGACGCCCTCGACCCAGAGGTGAACCGTCCACCAGCGGTAGAAGATCGCCACCGTGTAGTTGTTGAACTCGAGCAGCGAGGGCAGGTACAACAGCGCGGTCATCACGAGACCTGCCATCAGCACTCCCTCGGTGGTTGTCAGACGCTTCGCGTTCCAGATGGTCATGCCGAGGTTGTACAGAAACATCAGCATGACGACGACGATCGCGATCTTCACGGGCACGGGTTGTTCGAGGAGCTTGTTGCCCGCCGACCATCCAAACAGATAACCCACGATCGCGGTGACGCCGGCTACCGTCCAGAGCGCGAGGGCGGCATACGCGAGACGCGGACTGTGCAGCTCGGCGCGCGATTCCTCGGGCACGAGCCAGTATGCCGCACCCATGAAGCCGGTCAGGACCCACACAATCAGCAGGTTCGTGTGGATCTCTTTCGCTACGTTGAACGGCAGCCAGTTGATGAGCGGATCGGGTCCCAGGTACTTCGCCGCGGAGAGCAGGCCGAAGGCTGCCTGCAGCCCATACAGCAGCAATGCCACGACGAAGTAGTGATAGGCGACGATCTGTGTGCGGTAGCGCATCCGCCCGGTCCTCTCACTTGAGCGTCGCAAGGTACGCGACGAGGGTCTCGATCTGGTCTGGCTTGAGCATCTGGTCGTACACCGCCGGCATGATCGACTGTCCGCCGGCCGCGAACGTGGCGCCCGAGACCACGAACGCGCTCGGGTGCAGGATGGATTCGCGGAGGTATTCCTCGACCGTGCGCGCGGTGCCTTTGTACGGCGCGCTGGTGATGGTCAGCGCCGCCCGTGCGCCGATCCCAGCGAGCGACGGTCCCACCAGGGTGACGTTCTGCTGCACTGAATGACAGGTAAAGCAGGCCGGCGGCGACTGGCGGAACAGCGCCTCGCCGAGCGCGACCGGATCGGTCGAGGCGGCGGCCGGCGCGGGCGTGCCCAGCATGATCCCCTGGGGCGTCGCCGCGCTCACGACAATCGGCCGCGGGGGCCACCCCTGGTTGTCGATATGGGACACCCACGTCAGGAACGCAATGACCCCCGAGATGTCTTCATCCGAGAGTTGTGGGTTCGGCATGAGACGGCCGTGGAGTGCCTCGGAGTAGTAGCGCGACGGATCCTTGAGGAACTGACGAAGGTACGCGTCGCCGCGGTACTGTGCGATCTTCGTCAGATCCGGCGCGTAGTACGCGCCCTCACCCAGCAGGGTGTGGCAGTTGATGCAGTTCTTGCGATGCCACACGTGCTTCCCCGCGACAACCAATTCGGTAATGTTCTCCTCGTGGGTGAGCCGTCCGAACTGTCTGTGGCTGTCAATCGTCAGGCCAATGAACACGAGGGAGAACACGGTCGTTCCTGCCACGAAGAACAGACGTGTCTGCCGTCTGGTCATGGTCTCCTCAATCTGTGGAGTCTGGCGGCGAGTCGAAATCTGCGGGGCGGGAACCCGTTCATCGATCGCGGCGACCTCACACGCCGATCCTCGAGAAGTTGCTGATGCCAATCCAGGCTGCGTACAGCACTGCAACAATGATGATGACAACAACGATCGCGCACAGCGTGCGCGTCAACGCGGTATTGCCGATGGATGGCGACTCAGACGACATGCGGGCTGCTCCCAGGACGGACGTCATTGTAGTGCGCGACCTGTGACACAACGATCCGCGATTTTATGCTCGAGCTGGAAAGATGACTGTTCAAAGCACGGGTCCCAACGCAAGCGGCGGGCGAATTTCGTCCGATTTGCAGCGACGGAATGACGGTGCGGTCCCTCGATGTCAAGTCAGGCCGGTCCAACCGGTCGAACGACATCAGACAGGGCATTCTCCTTTGGCTCCCCGCCGGTTTCGAACGGGCAGGCCGCCGAAATGTTCGTGGGGCCTGACCGCGAATGAGCAAGCACCGATCCAGGAGGCCCTTCGTTCCGCGTCGGCTGATCACGAGGAAACCGTGATTCGTGAGCGGCGGATTCGGGGAATAATTCCCTGCATCGGGGAAAAACTCACATGCCTGCCGTCGCCTGAGCGCCTCGTGCTCTCTCTACTGTGGGCAACAAAAGAGTAGCGTGCCCTTTGCATTCGTCTCGGCGGATTCTTCTCGTTCGGGAGTCCCTGCGGACTACGCCCTGTTGGGGAGATTGTGATTTCACTTGTGAGGCTTTGCCATGGTCGTTCACGAGATGACGGAGCAGGAGTGTCGTGCAATGCTCGCCGCGACGAATGTCGCTCGTCTGGCGTGCTCCCGGAATAACCAGCCTTATATCGTTCCCATCCATGTCGACTTCGACCGCGATTTCCTCTATAGCTTTGCGACACGGGGCCTGAAAATCGAGTGGATGCGCCAGAATCCCCTTGTGTGCCTCGAGATCGACGAACTCTCGTCTCAGACGCACTGGGCGAGCGTTGTCGTATTCGGGCGCTACGAGGAACTCCCGCCCTTGCCTGAGTATGAGGACTTGCGGAGCGTAGCGGAGCAACTCTTTCAGAAACATCCCATGTGGTGGCAGCCGGCTTCTGTCACGCTTGCGGGGCATGAACAGCGGACTTCCATCGTGTTCCGCATCCGGATCGACCGCATGACCGGTCGGCGAGGTTCGGATGATGCGGTGACGACACACGTTCACGAACACCCGTCGCGACCAGGCCGACCGGGCTGGCTGGCCCGTGTCCTGCGCGGTGTGTCGCCGACGCGGTGAGGCACGACGCCCGCGGCACCCCACGCTGCCACGCCGCCGACCGCTGGATTGCCGACTCAAGGTGCGTGCAACTCGCGATGATGGCGCCAACTCCAGAAGAACAGCGGCCCGATAACCGTCAGCGGGCCTGGCTTTCTCTGTTTGCTGCGCTGTCTCTGTGGTGAGAATCGTCCGCTGACCCGTGAAGTCTGCCCCGTGCGGATCCGTCCCAGCGATCGAATGTAATGGCTAATTCAGGACTTCGCCCAATCGCGAGCCGCGCGCCTGCCCGTCATACTGTCGATCAGGATGCGATAGACTACCACCCCATGATGCTCACTGGGGACGAGTTTGGCGGCACCTGGAAACCACCACTCGGCGCGCTCCGCGAACAAATCGTGCGCGCGCTGCCGTACATCCTTGTGCTCCGGTGAATCCGCGATTTCTTCGTACCGCCCGACTATCACGATGGTCGTCCAGTGAAATCTGTCGGCGATGTCCTCGACTTCGAGACAAACCTTCGGATTCTCCCGCATCCAGTCCACTTTCCTGCCGATCGTCGAGAAACTGAACAGGCAGTTTGAGTCAGCGTCGTACGCGAAGGAGACGGGAACAACATACGGCTGCTCCGCACGCGCGCAGGCCAACCTGCCAAGATTCATGCGAGATAAGACCTCGCGGCACGCTATGGGGGTGAGCTCGTGAATCAACATGTTGACCGCGAACAGGAGCAAGTATAGCAGTCTGCGGTTGGCGCCTCACAGCTCCCGAATCACCCGGCACGGATTCCCGGCCGCGAACACGCCGGCCGGGATATCACGCGTGACGACGCTGCCGGCGCCGATGACTGAGCCGGATCCAATCGTCACGCCCGGACAAATCACCGCGGCGCCCCCAACCCATACATCAGATCCGATTTCGATGGGGTTGGCAAACTCTCGAGTGCGCCGCAGCTCGGCCTCGATCGGATGCGTTGCGGTATAGATCTGGACGGACGGTCCGAACAGCGTGAAGTCGCCGATACGCACCGCGCACACATCGAGCACGACACAGTTGAAGTTGAAGAAGACCCGCTTCCCAAGAAAAATGTTCGAGCCGTAATCGCAGAAGAACGGCGGCTGCATCCAGACCTCGCCGCCTCCCGAGCCGAACAATTCTAAGAGTATGCGACGGCGTTCGTCCTGGTCAGCTTCGCGTGTTGCGTTGAGGGCCTGACACAAGTCCCGCGCACGAACCCGAGCCGCGCTCAGTTCAGGATCGAGCGGGTCGTACAGTTCGCCGGCCAGCATCTTGTCGCGTTCACTCGGCATCGGGCAATCCCTAGATAGTCTCTCGCGGCGATCGGGGAGTGTATCGCGCAGAGAGCGCCGAGAACGCA
>JBBQEJ010000201.1:0-8428 GCA_038320555.1 Vicinamibacterales bacterium
TCCCCCTGGCTGCCCGCGATCAATCTCGGTGTCGTGATCGATCGCCAGCCCGATCTTCCTGCCTCGCCTGTGCTCGTCCTCAGATTGGAGACGAGCGGCCTCTCGGCACTGGCCGGCGCGGCCCTTCGCTTCCTGAGCGCGCTTCCGCCCGGCATCCGGGTGGAAGCCGATCGGATCTTCGTTGACGTCGCGAAACTCCTCGAGGCCCGCGGGTTCGGTCGGTATCTCGCCTATGTCAACGAGCTTCGGGTCAATACTGTGGACGGAGCCGTCGTGATCTTCATTCGCGGCCGGCTCTAGCGGCTGGTGGCGGCTTCTAGGCCGACGCCGAAGCCGGAAATGCCGCGACGGATTGCCGCCGCGCCTGGCGCATGTGCGCGAAGAATCCGCGCCTGCGGAATTCTGTGCACTCATCGCTATAGAGCCGTTCGGTCAGCCAGTAGATCCCCTCCTTCAACTCGCGCGCGGACATGCCACGCGGCTCGTGATTCACATCGAAGAGCGTGCAGAGGTCCCATCGCGCGGGATCCAGAACACGCTGCTCACGCAGGAGCCTGTCGTAGAGCGGCGTCCCTGGAAATGCTGTGAGCACGGTGATTTGCACGTCGTACAGCGGCACTTTGCGCGCGAACGCGAGCACCTCCTCGAAGATCTGCGGCGTGTGCCCGTCGAGACCGAGGATGAAGCAGCCATTCACGGTGACCCCGTGCGCCTGGATCCGGCGCAACGCGTCGAGGTAGCCGCCGGCCGTGCGCGCCTTGAAGTTTGATTTGGTCTCGATGCCTTGAAGCGGCCCGCCGGCGGGACTCTCCAGGCCGACGAGCACCTGGCGGCATCCGGCGGCGCGCATCAGTTCAAGGAGCTCCGGGTCGTCGGCAACCGAAATGTCGGTCTCGGTGAACCAGCGGAGGCCGAGCGGCGCGAGCTGCCGGCACAGTTCCTTCCCCCACGTCTTGTCCACGAACGTGTTGTCGTCGGCGAACTCGATGAACGGGTGCGCCTGCACCTTCATGATCGCCTCGATGTCCCGAATCACGTCGGCCACCCGCCGTTTGCGATACCGCTGACCAAGCATGACGTTCGACGCGCAGAAGTCGCAGCGCCAAGGACAGCCGCGCGAGGTTTGCACGGTGAAGCGGTTGTACGGCCGGGTGCCCAGCAGATCGTAGCGAGGCACGGGCAGGTGTGTGACGTCGACGGAAGGAAAATCCGCCGCGCGGAAGATACGCGGCGGATCGCGCCGGACCGCCGCTTCGACGACGGCAGGCCACACGGACTCTCCTTCGCCGACGATCACGTAATCCGCCGCGGCAGCGGCTTCCTCAGGGAGAACCGTGACGTGCAGTCCGCCCATGGCCACGCGGACCCCGGCCGCGCGGAGCCGGCGCGCGATGGCATACGCCTCGAATACCTGTGCCGAGAACGTGCTGATCGCCACGAGATCGCACCGATAGACATCGGTTGGCTCGCTGCCGTCCGCCTCCGCTTCGAAATACTCCAGGTCGTGTCCCTCTGGTGTACATGCAGCGAGATAGAGCAGGCCCAGGCTTGGCAGCGATGCGATCGCCTTGCTCCGGTTCACGAACCCTGGCAGCGTCAGCCCGAGCGCGAGCAGCTCCGGGTCGTGCGCGCGAATACCGCTGAGCGCGAGGAACCCGATCTTCATGCGCCACCTCCGAGGCACGTGAACACGACGGCGAGGACAAGCGACGTCACCGGCACGACGAACACGTGGCGGAAGCCCTGGCGCCAGGCTGTCAGGAAGCACGCCGACGGCATCGTGATGCCGCCCGCAACGAAACAGAGCGATGCCGCGGTGCCCATCCAACTGCCGGGTGCCGGCCATGGCGACAGCGAATACACCACGTTCATGAGGCCGAGCGCCGCCAGGGCGATATGACCGAGCCGCACGAGCCGCCGCCGGAACGAGTTGTACCCGCCAAGGAAGTCGTCGCGATGGAACGACAGCCCGATAATCGCGCCGGTCGCGAACCCTGCGAGGACCAGCCACCAGCCGTACTGCCAGTTGACCACGTGGAAGGGCGCATTCATGGATCGAGATTACGGCCCCGCGAGCGCGGTGTCGTGACCGAACGCTGAAGAACTGCTGAATTAGCGTGTCAGGGAAGAAGGAGGCCGGAGACAGGAGACAGGGTGAAAGGAGAGGAAGACAGGAGATCGGAGACAGGAGGCAGGGTGCACCCTGTATTCTGCCTCCTGTCTCCTGTCTCCTGTTTTCTATTTCTTCCGATCGCCCCGATCGCCGTAACCAGGCTTGGACGCAGTCTTCGCCTGGCGCTGCCGGTCCGACGTCAGCGAACGTCCAACGACGTCCATCTCTTTGAAACGTCCCTGCGCGCCGCGCTTGCCAAACATCTTTGCCGTGCCGGTATCGACGAGTTCGCGTTTGTTACTCGTTCGTTTTGCCACGTGTACCTCCTGCGAACGACCAAGCAATGCCCGTGCCCTATTCCGTTCCATCGGCACGCTCCACCTGAACGTTTCGCTCGCCCTCGCCGGTAGACACGCGAATCAGCCACGGGTTGCAACACACCTCGCAGTCCTGAACGAGATCCCCCTTGACGTCGGGCTCGAGGTAGAGCTCGATCTCTTCCCCGCAGTACGGACACGTGACGAGGAACGAATCGCTCACGGCTTGAACTTGACCTGAACCAGCACGGCACGCGGGATTGGCGCGCCATTGATCCGCGGCGGTTCGGAGCGCCAGCGCTGGATCGCCTCCATCGCGGCGCGCGTCAGCTGGGCCGGGCCGCCGATGTAGACGGGACGCTGCAACATGCCGTCGAGATCGACGAGTGCCTGGAGCCGCACCGGCGTGTCGCCCGGGGCCACACCGGGGGGCAACGATGGCGCCGGCGTGTCGAGCGCTCTTGGATCCGTGAACTTGACCGGGAGGGCAAGCTCCTGCGTGCCGCCGGCGCACGCCGCCTCGGCGTACGTGATCCGGACCGTATCCGTCGGACGCAACGTCGTGAGCGCGAACGTCGCGGCCAGGCTTGAAACGGGAGCCTGCATCCCCGGCAACAGCGCGCCGATTGCGGCATCGCGAATGTACTCTCCCTCGCGCCGGATGGCCGCTCCCTGCGGGCCGAGTATGTCGATCGCGGCCGGAGCAACCGTTCGGCCGGTGCACGACAACGGATAGGCGAGCACGACCGTGCGCGGACGCGCGATCTCGGCCGGCAACGCCGCGGGATCCATCCTCGTCCCTGCCGACGCCGCCGCGCGAGCGGTTCGCGCGATCATCCTGAATTGATCGAACACCACACCGTGTGTCGTCGCGCCGTCCTGATCGAGTGGGATCGGCGGAAAATCGCGCGCTGATCCCTGTTCGATCGCCACGCTGATGAGCGCCGTCGAGGCTTGAAATGGATCTGGCGGGGGGATCTCGAGGCGGATCGGCTGGCCGCACACGAAGCCGGCCGGCGCGCGCGGCTCCGAGAAATGGTACTCGTCGACGTACAACACGATGGGCTTGGCGAGCGCGTCGTGCGTCACCTCGTACGCATCGAGAATGGTCGTCCCGTCCGCTCCTTCCGTCGAGCCGGTGCGCTTGTAGCGGACGGGTTGACCGTCCGGGCCCCTCAGCGCATCAAGGTGGCGCCGCTCCCGTGCCGGCCCGTACATCGCCCCGCCGCCGACCTCGACAGGGCTGTTGCGGGTGACGCCGTAATTCGGATCAGATGAAACCGCGCACTGTGAAACCGTGCTGCGATCTATCGCCGGCGGAGCGACCGGCGATTGCCGCCCTGCCACGGCGAGGATGATGAGTCCGGCGGTGAGCATGTGCCTCGCTGGAATCTTCCGCCAACTGAAGATCAAATCTCAAGAGGAGATCCGATCGGATAATCTTGGCGCATGCCGGTCCTCGTCGATGATGCGGCCTACGATTTGGCGCGGTGCGAAGAACTGCTGCCCGCAACGGTCACGATCACCCGCACGTCCGAACAGGACTGCAAGTCCCGTCAGCTCATCGTCTGGGTCGACGGCGTTCGTGTCGCGACTCTTCTCTGGGGGGACTCGATCACGTGCGAACTGCAGCCGGGCCCTCATCGCCTGCGCGTGAGCAACACCCTTGTGTGGAAGACGGTAGAGTTCACGGTGGGGGCGGGGGAACAGGTCTTCTTTGAAGCCATCACCCATATGGGGCCCGGCAGCATTTTCATGATCCTCGTGCTCGGCGTCGGGCCGCTCTACCTGACGCTGAAGCGCATGTTCTGAACGGCGCCAGCCACCTCTTGGACATGGGCTTGCACCCGAACATGCGGACGCTGAACAGCGCTGTCTGTAAGATCTGCTTAAACCACAGGTATTACATAACTTACTGAATAGGCGTCCCGAGTGAAAACTATGTCTTCACGCCCTCAGATCTGTAACCGACGTACAAGTATGGAACAGGCGGGGTTCACACTCCCCGAGCTCCTGATCGTGGTCGCCATCATCGGCATCCTGGGGGCGATCGCGGTGCCGGCGATGCTGCGCGCGCGGCGGACCGGGAACGAGGCGGCGGCGATCGGATCGTTGCGCGCGCTGAACAGCGCGGAAAGCAGCTACGCCACGTCCGCCGGTAAAGGGGGGTTCGCTCCGCTGCTGGCGACGCTCGCGACAGGATGTCCCGGGAGCACGACAGCGTTCATCTCGCCCGATCTCGCGATCGATCCCGCGATCAAGAGCGGCTACATCATCATGATGGCGGCCGCGACCGGCTCAATTCCAGGGCCCACCGACTGCAACGGGACGGCGACGGAAACCGGATACTACTCGACCGCCGTTCCCATCGCTGCCGGAGTCAGCGGCTTGCGGGCCTTCGCGTCGTCTGCCGCGGGCGCAATCTTCTTTGACCCCAACGGCACCGCCCCGACCGAGGCGCAAATGGCGCCCGGCGGCGGCGGGGCGACGATTCAATAAAAGTTTCCAGTTCCCAGTGGCCAGTTTCCAGTCGCCAGTTCCCAGTTCGCACTGGAAACCGGAAACCGGTTACTGGCTACTAATTCGTCACATCTAGAACACGAACCTCGCGCCAAACCTCAGGCTGCGCTGGCCGCCGGTGGTCCCGCCAATTTGGCCGAACGTGTTGCCCGTCGGGTTTGCGCTGTAGCCGGTGTTCGGATTTCCCCATCGCACGGCGTTCGGCGCGTCGTATGCGTCCACGTGAATTTCAGCATAGCGCTTGGCGCCGACGCTGAAGCGCTTGAACAGCGACATGTCCACGTTCCAGAAGCCCGGACCTTCCGGACCGCCGTTGCGCTTCATGTTCCCCTGAGTACCCGCTGCCGGCTGGGCGTAGGCGGCCGGATCGAAGTAGAGCAGCCCGGGCCCCAGATTGCCCAGGATCTTTTCGGTGCCGATCAGATCCGCATAGGCGGTGTTCCCTGGCGTGTTGAACAGGGTCCCGCTTCCCGTAATCGACAGAGGCGTGCCCGACTGGGCGACGAAGATGCCGCTCAGCTGCCAACCGCCAATAACCTGGCCGAGGGCACCGCTGTTCAGCCATCGCTTCCGCGGCCCCCAGGGCAGCTCGTAGATCGCCGTGGTCACCCAATTGTGCGTCCGGTCGAAGTTCGAGCGTCCCCAGCTCTTGCTGAAGTCGATCGGCGTGGAAATACCGCCGTTCTCGTTCGCATAATCCATCGATTTGCTCAACGTGTACGAGTTGGTGACGAGCAGACCGTTGCTGAACCGGCGATCGATTTTCATCTGGAGCGCGTTGTATTCGGACTTGTTCTCATTTGTCCTGGTACGCGACGTGCCAGTCCGGTTGAAGGCCGCGAACTGGGGCCGGCCGCTGTTGCCCACCCCATAGACCGTGCTGGCGTTGGTGTCCACATCCATCACGAGATTCACGCCGCGGTTGCCGACGTATGCCACATCCACGGTGAAGCGATACGGCAACTCGCGCTGGAAGGCGACGTTCCACGAGTGCAGCGTGCCCTCGCGCAAGCCTGGCGGGATGACGTCGAATGTGGAGTTCAGCAGGCTCCCGGCGACCGGGATGATCCCGTCAGTCGGAATCGCCAGCAGCACGGGATCGGGGAAGCCAGCGGCCATCGATCCCGAGCGCTGGAATCCATTCGCCGACGACCCGACGTAGTTCTGCTTCACCGGGTAGTTGAACGCGTAACGATTGTCGGGGAATGGAATCGTGCTCGCGCCGTAACCCGCGCGCACGACCGAGCGGTCATTCAGACGCCATGAGATGCCCGTGCGCGGCGCGAAGTTCTTGAAGTTCTTCTTCACGTTCAGTGCATTGTCAGTGGCTCCATAGCCGGCAACGCGGAGCGTGTTCGTCGCCGGATCGTAATTGGCGAGCGTTCCCTTGCCCTCGAGGCCTTCGAGCGGCGTGTAGTACTCCCACCTCAGCCCGAGATCCACCGTCACGTTCGATCGCGCCTGCCATTTGTCATGCATGAACAGGAAGGTGCCCATGTGCTTCGTGCCGGGCTGATCGATGACCTTGAGATCGCGCTGCACAACAGCCGGCCAGTCGAGCAGGAATGACGCGAGCGCGTTGGCGACACCGACGGTGCTCGACAGCTCGGTCGGAACAGTCGAGCCGGACGACGTGAAGTTGAAGCGGCCGCGTGGACCACCGGCATCCTGGGTCTGGAGCAGCAGGTCGCGGTTGTGCCGCCATTCGCCGCCCAGCTTCAAGGTGTGCGTGTTCATCAGCTTCGTCAGCGTGGTCGTGACGTTCCACGTCTTTTCGGAACGGTCCCAGGGCTGGCTGGCCGAGAACCCCACCAGCGGATCGCCATAACTCCCGACGTTGATGTAAGGGATGCCGCTCGTGTAGTCATCGAGGTTCGCGCCCGGAATGCCGACCTCGGTGCCGGTGGTCAGGCCGTTGCCCGTGGTCGAGGTCACGTTGTGGTAGTAGTTCAAGCCGCCGCGCACGTCGAGCACCGTCTTCGCGGTGAAGACACGCGTCCAGGTGACGGCCGTGCTGCTGCTCGTATTCGTGCCGGTTCCAGCGAATCCCCCGTTCGCGGGACCGCCGTACTGGCCGAACAGTCCTGGATCGAACACGACGGGCCGCATGAAGCTCACGCGGTACGACATCTGATCCTTCTGGCTGAGCGTGTAATTCACCTTGGCGTCGAAGCCGTCCGTGGTCTTTTCGCGCACCTGCGCCTTCTGGTAGTTGTTCTGACCGAGTGCCGCCGCGACATTCGGCTCAGGAATGAAGGCCAGAATCTTCCGCGCGATGGGGCTGATGCGATCCTGCGGGATGATGTTATTGGCGAATGCGACGCGATTGGCGCCGCTGACGTCACCCGTGAACGGATCGTAAATCTTGCTCGCGGCGGCGCTGAAGTCGCCGTTGCGCATGGCCAGCGTCGGGACCGTGGTCCGGACGACGTAGCCGTTGTTGTCGAGCGTGCGCTGGTAGTCGCCGAAAAAGAAGAGCTTGCTCTTGACGATCGGACCGCCGAGCGTGAACCCTGCGTTGACGAACTTCGTGGGCGCCCTCAGATGCGAGAAGAAGTCACCCGCATTCGTCTTCTCGTTGTTGCCAAAGAAGAAGAGGCTACCCTTCAAGTCGTTGGTGCCCGACTTGAGCGTGACATTGGTGACCGCGCCGCCCGATCGGCCGAATTCCGCATCGTAGTTGCTGGTCGAAATACTGACCGTTTCGAGCGCATCAGCTGCCGGGATGATTACCTGGAGCAGCCCGGTCTTCTGGTTGTCGTCGAGTCCTTCGATGAGCGTGTTGCTCGCCATGCCGGGCTGGCCGTTGACCTCGTACCGGAGCGAGTCCTGCGAGTTGAAGAACTGCGAGTGTTCGCGATGCGGGCGCGTGACGCCCGGGACCGTCATCGTCAGGCTCTGGAAGTTCCGGTTGAACGTGAGTGGCAGTTCCGACACCATCTTCGACTCGAGGATGCGGCCCGTGTCGGTCCGATCGGTTTGAAGCACGGGGCTGTCCGCCGAAACCGTGACTTCTTCCGTCATCTGCCCGACGGTCAACGACAGGTCCACGCGGACCGTGGTGTTCACGTCGACCTTGACGTTCTGCCGCGCGACCTTCTTGAAACCCTGGAGCTCGGCGTCGACGGTATAGGTGCCGTTTGGCAAGCTGGTCAAGATGTAATAGCCGGCCTCGTTGCTGACAACGTTGCGGCTGGTGTTCTTCTCAACGTTGGTGGCGGTCACGGTCGCGCCGGGTACGGCTGCGCCGCTTGAATCTGTGACGTTGCCGAGCAATGTTCCAGTCACCGCTTGCGCGGACGCGGTTGCCGGGATGAGGATGAGGGCTGCGCTCGCGATGAGCGCGACGAGCATTAGTGCCTGCAGGCGTCCGAACCCCACACACAAACTGCGTCGCATCAGGTATTTCCTCCAAATGAACGAGTACACATCGGCCGCCGGCGTTTCGGGCCGGGAGACGAGCAGCGCTGGCTATCGT
>JBBQEJ010000202.1:0-8413 GCA_038320555.1 Vicinamibacterales bacterium
CAGAAACAGCCGCGGAGCCGGGCGGCAGGTCAAGGTCGAACGCGACCACCGGATTGGACTGCAGCAGCGACTGATTGACTGGGGACGGCTTCTGTTCCCGAGGACGCCTCTGTGCCGGCTCAGCCTTTTTCGGAGCGGGGGCGATCGCGGCCGGCGCACCGGTTCCCCCTGCTGGAACGACGCGCCCCAACCCGACACGCTCGGTGACCGTTGAGACCGCGGATAGCACGGCCCCCCCTAGCCGGTCGGACGCCTGGACCGTTTCTGCGGTGAGTCCCTTCAGGCGGGAGACACCTGTCGGCGTTCGCGCGTACTTCACGGCCGCGGCGCAGCCAAGCAGCACCGCAACAATGCTGACGGCTGCCAAGGCCATGCGCCGCCTCGATGTCGCCACCGCAGTCTGCTTAGCCGGGTCGGGCTGTTTCTTCTTCGAGGGCAAGGGGGCCATCTCGTCCAGCGTCGGCGAGGCTGCGCCGGGAGTGGATCGATGGGACACCGCCACCGCCGCACGCGCATACAGCGACTGAAGGATCGCGCTGCGCCCGGGACGTTCGAAAAACAGGAGCGCTTCCGAGTACGCCCGCAGTGAGCTGTAGGCCGGCGCAGGTGCTGTGGCTTGTGACGCGATGAGACGGAGTTGGACGGGCGGATCCGAGTGGCTCAGAATCGCCTGAAGCATCTGGCCCATCCGCCGGACAGGTTCGTCCACGACGGTTCCGCCGAGAAGGGTCACCTGCCCGTCCGCCGAGAGCTGGACCTGGTGGAGCGCAGGAACCAGCGGACGCTCATCGGAGCCTTCGAGTTGACGCTCCACCACCTCGCGGACAACCGCGACACTTTCGTACCACTGGAGCGGCTCGCCGGATCCGAGAATATCTGAGAGCTTCAACATGCTGCCTTCTATTCTGTTCTGTTAATGGCCGATAGACTCACAGGTTACGGACCCAACCAATGACAAAGCTCACAAAGTCGGTCGCCCAGTACGCGACGGTATTCATAAATCCTACGGGACCGCCCATCGCCGCGATGACGAACAGAAAGAAGACCGACAGCGGTACGAACGTCATCCAGCCTTCGTGCGGTTTTCCTGATGTCTGCATGGCAGTGTTCGCTACTTCTCCGGCGCGAAATAGCCGCCGCGACTTCTCACGACAGCGTTTGGCGAATGGGTGCGGATCTCGACCGGCCTCCACGCGCCGTTGCGTTTCGGATCGGTCGATGTGTACGCCAGAACCCATCGTTGACGCAGATGCTCGACGATGCGGCGGTACGGCTCGTCGAGCTTTGTCACGTCCTCCGGGAAGTACGCCTGTCCGCCCGACGCGGTTGCGATCGTTTCCAGAACCTGCCGGTCGACCTTGTCTCCGATGCCGATGCCGTAGACGACGGCATCTGTTTGCTTCGCGTACTTGAGCACGTCTTCGAAGCTTCGCGAGCTGCCGGGGCCGGTGCCGGGGTTGTCTTCATCGCGGCCGTCAGTCACGACGACAACAACACGGCGTCCTTCCTTCTCCTTCAGGCGAAGGAGGGAGTCCGAAAGCGCGTCGTACAGCGCTGTGCCCCCCCTGGCTTGGTACTTATCGATAGCCGACAAGCTGAGTTGCCGATCTGTCGACAGCTCGTGCACCAGCTCCGACGCATCCGCGAACATCAGCATCGCCAGCTGGTCCTCCGGCCGCAACGCCTGCACAAACCGTCGGGCCGCCTCCTGTGCCACGGGGGCCGCCTTCTTCATGCTGCCGCTCGCATCAAGCGCCAGGACGACGGAGACGGGGCTCACCGATTCCTGGAACGTATCGACGGTTTGCTCCACGCCGTTTTCCATAACGGTCAGATCGTCCGCGCCAATTTCGATGAACTGATCTTCCGGGTCGGTGATCGTGAACTCGATTGATGCCCGCACGGGCGCGGGCTTCGGCGCGAAGTAGCCCTTCCGGGTGCGCACCACGTTTGCCGGATCGGACGTCGCGAGATTGATCGCCCGCCACGATCCGTCGATCTCCTGATTCGACGGTGTGTAAGTCAGGAGATACCGGTTGTGGACATCCGCGGCGAGCGCGTCGTGTGCGGCAGCCAGATCCTCATCACGCGACGGCAGGAATATGCGGCCGCCGGTTTCGGCCGCCAGCCTGCGAAGAAAGCGCTCCCCTTTCAGGGAAATCCCGGCCACTCCTCCGATCCCGACAACGTAGACAGTCGCCTGGGCCTCTTTGACTGCCTCCAGCGCATCATCGAAGCGGTTCTCGCTGTTCTCGTCGTAACCGTCCGTGACGAGGACAATCACGCGCCGGCCTTCGACATCACGGAAGTGGGGAGCGATCTCAATGAGGCTGTCGAGGATTGCGGTACCCCCGCGGGCCGAGATCGATCCAATCGCCTCCTCGACCGTCTTGCGATCATTGGTCGGTCCGGTGACCGGCAGGACATGCCTCGAGAACGGCACGACGAGCATACGGTCCCCGGACGCCATGTATCCGGTGAGCCGGCTGGCCGCCCCTTTCACGAAGTCCATCCGGCGGGACATGCTCTGGCTGCTGTCGATCAACAGTGCAAAGGTGGCCGGCAGCGCTTCACGCCGTGCCTGCTCGAGGACTTGCGGCACACCGTTCTCACGCACCCGGAAATCAGACGGCTGCAGATTGGCCACCGATCGCCCGGCCTTGTCCTGGACCGTCGCTTCGAGCAGCACGCTCGTCACTTGCGACGTCTCGTACACCTCGAGCGGCTTCAGCGAGACCGCATCATGCGCGATATTGCCGTGATCGTCGGCGACCTCAACTTTGAGTTGCTTGGGTTCGAACGGGTTCTCATCGACCCATTCGGCAGCGTACGGCGGACCGTTGTTGACCGAGGCCAGCAGCGCGCCGTCGACGAAGAACTGAACGGGCTGCAGAACGGCTTCGGGATCCGCCTGGATCTGCGCGACGATCCGGACTTTCCCCGGCAGCCCCGTTCGTCCCAGAGGAGAGGTGATCCGCACGGCAAGCGGAAGATGGCCGCCCGCGGACACCACGCCCTGATGCACCAGCGCCGAGGCGACCAACGCCACGACCAGTACTCCGGAGACCCGTGGGAAACGCATGATTACGTGCCTCGTCAGACGTAAACGACCGGGCTCTCGCGCTCGTCGACGAAATATCCCGCGCATGCCGCCTCGAGCAGTTCCTCGGTCAGCCGGCGTGGTTCGCCCCGGTACTCGGCCAACGACAACACCTGATCGATCAGGTCGCGGGGCTGGCACCCTCGAAGCGCGATCTTACGCGGCGCGTAGTAGCTCTGGAGGAGATGTTCGACAAGCCCGCGTTCGAACGTCAGATCCCGCTCCTTGCAGCAGTTCTCGAAGATCCGGGTGAACTCCGCCACCGTTGGACTTTCCGCGAACACTTTGTAATGAATGCGGCGCAGGAAGGCCTCGTCCACCAGTTCGGCCGGCTTGATGTTGGTCGCGAAGATCACGAGCACCATGAACGGAAGCTCGATCTTCTGTCCCGACTGCAGCGTCAGGAAGTCGACGCGGCTCTCGAGCGGCACGATCCAGCGGTTCAACAGATCCCGTGGAGCCACCTGCTGGCGGCCGAAGTCGTCGATGACGAGCACGCCTCCATTGGCGATGGCCTGTACGGGCGCGCGATAGAAGCCGCTCGTGGGGTTATAACTGAGCTCCAGCGCGTCCAGCGTGAGCTCGCCCCCGACCATGACCATGGGCCTCTTGCAGAGCACCCACCGGTGATCGTGACGGGCGCCGAGGTCGAGTCCCGACTCCTGATCGTCGCTTGCGCTCACGATCGGTTCGTGATTGACCGGATCAAAGAAACGGATGATGGCCCCTTCGACCTCAATCGCGTGTGGAATCGCAATCGCGCCGTGCAGCAGTTTTCGGATGGCTTGTGAAATGACCGTCTTGCCGTTGCCCGGAGGACCGTACACGAACATCGAGTGTCCGGCGTTGATCGCGGGACCGAGCTGATCGAGCACTTGCTGACTGATGACCAGGTGCGAGAAGGCTTCGCGCACGCGATCCCTGGTGGCACTGTGCGGCACGGTCTTCTGAAAACCGAGCATGTACTGTCGATATTGTTCGAACGGTACGGGTGCCACACCGACGTATTGGTTTGTTTCGAGAAACAGCGCCGCACGCGCGCGGCCGGCATCGGTGATCCGGTAGCGGTACGACGCGCGTCCAACCATCGACCCGCCGGCAATCTCGACCTGACGCTGTGCCTTCAGAAAGTCGATCGCCGGCTCCATGACTGAGAAATTCAGTCCCATGCGCTTGGCCAGCTCTCCCCCCGACAGCTCGCCGGAAAAGTGCAGGATCTTCAGCGCGAGCTGCGTGAGCAGATCGAGGCTGAGCCCCGCCTCTTCGCGTGTCGTCGGGGCGGGCGGCAGCCCGCCAACATCGGTCGTCGCGGGGCGAATGTCTGAAGTAATCATGGGTATTCCGCTATCTGTCAATGCGTCCGGAGATCACCCGCATGCGGGCCGCATGCGCTCGCGTCTTCGCGGCGGTGAATTCCGGTCGCGCTTTTATTGCCTCTTCGAACGCATCCGCGGCGGATGAATAGTCGCTGTCCCGCAGATACACGATGCCCAGGTTGAAGTCAGCCGAGGCCTCGTCGCCCGCTTCCAGAAACGACCGGCGCGCCTGCACGAACTCTCCCGCCGCCGCATGAATCAGCCCCATGTTGTTATGGGCCGCTACGAAATCGGGCGTGAGCCGCAGGGCTGCTGCACACTCGGCCTGCGCCTCTTTCAGTCGCCCCAGCCTGAAGTCCAGGTAACAGAGGTTGTTCAACGCCCAGCTCGCCGCCGGATCCAGCACGAGTGCCCGCTCAAACGCCGCCCGCGCATCCTCCGGACGCCCAAGCGCGTCGAACACGGTGCCAAGCGTGTTCTGGGCGCTTGCCGACCCCCGGTCGTAATACGCGGCGCGATAGGCAGCGCCAAGTCCTTCGCCCGGCATGCCCCAATCCCGCCAGACCCGGGCCAACGCTTCGTGAGCGACTGCTGAACGGGGTTCCTTCCCGAGTGCGCGATGCAACCCGTCGTACGCCGCGTCGAGCACGCCGATCCGCCTGTATTCCTCCGCGACCTGCAGATGGCTCGCCATCGTCGGGAGGACCGTATCCGCCAGGAGCGCGGCCGCGAGCCGTTTGTCGGCGCCTTCAATGGTTGCGCCAAAACCCGTCTGGGGCCGGGGGGTGCTCGCTGCAGCCTGCTGCGCTTTCGTCAGCTTTTGCTTTTGCCGCCGCACCTCGCTCGTGCCGACCGGCGGTCCGCCCAGATCCACCGCAGGCTTACCGGGAACCACGAACCGGTTCGTGAGCGAGTGCCCGTGCCGGGTCGCGCAGCCGCCCAAGAGAACGAGGCCAAACAGCAGCGCGACCAGACCGGAGGATCTGCGCACTCCCCATGTTCGCATCTAGTCTTCGTCCCGGAGCCGCGAGCGCCGACGCATCAAATACAGGACCAGGAAAAGTCCCGCCACCGCGAGCAGCACGACGTTTAGTGTGGTTGATCCCATTTGCAGCCTTCCTTGTTAAACCGGGTTACTTGTTGACAACCTGCCCGAAGAAGACCCGAACGAACTGAATGATCGCCGGACCCAGGGTTACGACATAGAACGCGGGGAACAGAAAAAACACGAGCGGGAAGACCAGCTTGACGCCGATTTTTGCCGCCTTTTCCTCCGCGCGCTGGCGACGCTTGGTGCGGGAGACCTCCGCGTGTGTCCGTAGCGCCTGCGCGATGCTGGTGCCGAAACGATCCGTCTGCACGAGCATCGCAACGAGCGAGCGCACATCGTCGACGCGGGTGCGCGCCGCGAAGTTCTTGAACGCCTCAATGCGGGGCTTGCCCGCACGGACTTCCGTCGTGATGAGCTTCAGCTCGGATGCAAGTTCCGGATGGGAGATCTCGAGCTCTTCGCTCGTTTTCAGAATGGCCTGGTCGAGACCGCATCCGGCTTCGACGCAGACGATCATCAGGTCCAGCGCATCGGGCAGGCCATTCTCGATCTTGCGTTTCTGCTTGGCGATCATCCTGCCAAGTATCAAACCCGGCATCATGTAGCCCAGCATCGCGGACAGGACCGCGAAGATCCAGGCGGTCGGACCGATCAGCAGCTTGAGCGGGACGGCGGCAAACAGAAACGGGAGCGTCAACTCCGAGATGGCATAGAAGACCGCCGCGCCGAAGCTGTGAACGCCGGCGGCCAGCAGGCGCCGGCGCAGCCGGCTCATTTCCTTCGGCGATTTCGGCAACTTGCTCGCAATGTTCGCCAGGCGCGGGTTGATCTGCTCGGTCAAGCGGAGCTGATCCACTACAGTCGTCGATCCCGTCGGCGTCATCTCACGCAACCGCCGCCGCTCGGGAGATCGGAGCGCGAGCACTCTCGACGTGCCGAAACCCGTGATCAGGGCAATCGAAACAAACACGCCCGTGAGCGCGATCCAGATATCAGGAGTCATGACTTCTTCTCGGTCCTAGTAAGGAATCTGAACGAGTTTTCGAATGGTCAAGGTGCCGATCACCTGGAGCACCAGAGCGCCGACGATCATCTGCACGCCCAGAGGATCGCTGATCAGCATCTTCAGATGGCCGGGAGCGATCACGAAGAGCGCAACCGCCAGCGCGGGCGGCATACCGGCCAGAATCCAGCCGGTGATCCGTCCGTGTGCGGTCAGCACGCGCACCTGACGCTGGACGCGGAATCGGTCCCGTATGACGGTCGCCAGGTTGTCGAGAACCTCACCGAGATTGCCGCCGGTCTCGCGCTGCGTCAGCACCGCGGTGACGAAGAAGCGCGCGTCGATCAGCGGAATGCGTGCGGCAAACGCCTTCATCGCTTCCGGGAGAGGCATGCCGAAGTTCTGCCGGTCGTAGAGAAGCTTGAATTCCTCGCCGACGGGCGCCGGAATCTCGTCGGCCGCCATCACGAGCCCGGTGGTAAACGCGTGGCCGGCGCGCAGCGCGCGCCCGATGAGATCGATGGCTTCCGGGAACTGCTCCTCGAACTTCCGCAGGCGGCTGGTCTTCTTGTACCGCACGTAAATGAACGGCACAAAGGACGCCAGAACCCCGGCGCCGATGCCGAGCAATGTGTTGAAGGTCATCAGCTTCACGGCGACGTATGTCGCGAGCGCCAGACAGCCCGAGGAAAGGAGCAAGGTTCCGACGCTGAACGTCAAGCCGGCCTGCGTCAGATCACGCTGGAGCGGCGCCGTAATCCGGGACATCCGGCCGAGTACGGTGTTCAGCTGACCGACGCTGCTCAATTGCTCGGCCGGCTTCAGGATCCTGAATTTCTTGGGAATGGCGGCTTCGGTGTCCGGCTTCAGACGCTTGCGCAGCGCGCTGTCCTCCGAGTAATCCAGCCTGAGCACGAAGGCCCAGTAGGCCCCGAGCACCAGGACGAGCATTCCGATGAACGTTAAGAAGACAAAAATCACAACGTCCCCCTCAGGCCACTGCCTTGACGTGCTCGAACATATCCATCCGGAGCGGCGCACCTGCCGCAGTGAGTCGATCGTTGCACTTGGGCCGGATGCCGGTCGCGCGGAAACGGCCGCGTACTTTCCCGTCGGGTCCGAGGCCCATGCGGTCGAACACGAAAATGTCCTGCATGGTGATCACGTCACCTTCCATCCCCGTGATTTCGGAAATGCCCGTCACCTTGCGGGTGCCGTCCGCCATGCGGGAGACCTGCACGACCAGATTGATCGCCGATGCAATCTGCTGACGGATCGCCCGTTCGGGGATGTTCAGATTCGCCATCGCGACCATGGTGTCGAGCCGATACAGCGCATCGCGCTGGCTGTTGGCGTGGACGGTCGTCAAGCTGCCATCGTGGCCGGTGTTCATGGCCTGCAGCATGTCCAGCGCTTCTTCGCTGCGGACCTCGCCGACGATGATGCGATCGGGCCGCATTCGGAGCGCGTTGACGACGAGCTCGCGCGCGCGGACCGCACCCTTGCCTTCGATGTTGGCGGGACGCGTTTCCAGCCTGATCACATGACGCTGCCGCAGGCACAGTTCCGCCGCGTCCTCGATGGTCACGACCCGTTCGTTCCCCCCGATGAAACCGGAGAGAACGTTCAGGAGCGTGGTCTTCCCGGCGCCCGTGCCCCCCGAGACGATCACGTTGAGGCGGCTGGAGATGGCGGCCGTCAGGAACTCCAGCATCGGCTCGGTCCACGACTCGCGGGTGACGAGATCCTGTGCGCCAAGCCGATCAGTCCTGAAACGGCGAATCGACATGGCGGGACCATCGAGCGCGAGCGGCGGAATAATCGCGTTCACGCGCGAACCGTCGGCAAGGCGGGCATCGACCATGGGGCTGGACTCGTCGATGCGACGGCCCACAGAGCTGACGATCCGTTCGATAATCTGCATCAGGTGCCGGTCGTCCTTG
>JBBQEJ010000203.1:0-8395 GCA_038320555.1 Vicinamibacterales bacterium
GTCGCCTCGCGCCGGATGACCGACCATCTGCGCACCGAGCTGGCCCGGCGGCGCCGCGAAACCGTCGTGGTGCAGACGCCCCAGCCTTCGCTTACCCACTTCGAGTCGAGCTTCGGCCGGGCAGGCCTCGGCTTCGGTGAGAATCAATCAGATCAGGACGACACGCTCATCCTGCTGTTCATGTGCTGTCACCCTGCGCTCACGCGTCCATCGGCGATTGCGCTTACGCTGCGCGCCGTCGGCGGCCTCACGACTGCCGAGATCGCCAACGCGCTTCTGGTCCCCGAAGCGACCATGGCGCAGCGAATCAGCCGGGCCAAGCAGCGCATCAAGGCGTCCGGTGTGCCATTCGGGATGCCAACCGATCGAGAACGTGCAGACCGACTCAGCGCCGTCCTGCACGTGCTCTACCTGATTTTCAGCGAGGGCTACACCAGCAGCATCGGTCCGAACCTGGCCGGCCTCGAGCTGTTGAAAGCCCTCGACGCCGATGAACGGCTGGCGGGCCACTATCGCCTCGACGCCGTTCGCGCCCATCTCTTGGAAATGGCCGGCGATCACGCCGACGCCATTGCACACTTTCAGGCGGCAGCAGAGCGGACGACGAGCGTCCCGGAACGGAACTACCTCACGACGCAGGCCGGCCGCCTTCGGAATTGCTGATTGCTGATTACCGATTGCTGAAATTCCTGATTGTCGATTGATGCTTGTTCAATCAAAAATCAGCAATTCTTCCTGCTTGCATTTGTGGAGCGGAAGCTGTTGACTCAGCTCGTCCACAAATCCTTTCCTGGCGAAATGTGCCGCGGCGGGCGAGCTGGCAGTTGTGTCGGACGTTGCGTTTGGCTGGGACAGGTGACGCAAGACTGCATCTGCTGGCATTGCGTTTGCGAAGGCGTTTTCCTGTCCACCGTAGCGCCGGGCGCGCAGGCGGACGCCTTGCAGGAGTGAAACCATGACCCTCAAGGAAGCCACGATCCAGCGGGCCCACGGTCCAGGACGTTGTCGTGGGGCGATCGAGGCGGTGGTCGCGTGAGCGCCTGGAATGCGCGGAACGCCGAGGCCTCCGGAGCCGAAATGAAGGCGGAGCGCCTTCGGCCCTGGAGCGCGTCGCGTGCCGACCATGTGGCGCCGGGCGCCTCAACAAGGCTCGATCGCCTCGCGCTGACGCGGATCCAGCGGACCGTCAGGTCTGCGCCGGTTCGCTTCATGCTGTGGGACGGCTTCGAGGTGCCGCCGGTGACGGATCCCGCCGTCGGCACGATCCTGTTCAAAAACCGTACGGCCCTGCTTGCCTGGGCATGGGATGCCTCGCTCAATTTCGGCGAGACCTACATGTCCGGCGCTGTCGAGATCCGCGGCGATCTGCTCACGATACTCGAAGCGATCTACCGCGGGTGGGCCAGCTCGGATCGGCGGCCCTGGTGGTTGTTGGAGAAATCCAACGACGCGGACGCCGCGAGGGAGAACGTCCACCATCACTACGATCTCGGCAACGATTTCTATCGCCTCTGGCTGGACCGCGAAATGGTCTACACCTGCGCGTATTTCCCGACGGCCGATATCACGCTGGAGGCCGCGCAGATCGCCAAGATGGATCTCGTGTGCCGGAAGCTTCGCCTCGAGCCGGGCGAACGAGTGATCGAAGCGGGGTGCGGGTGGGGCTCGCTCGCCCTGTTCATGGCGCGGCAGTACGGCGTCACGGTGCGCGCGTTCAACATCTCCTCCGAACAGATTGCCTATGCGCGGAATCGGGCGAAGGCGGAGGGGCTCGCCGATCGAGTCGAGTTCGTCGAGGACGACTATCGCCACGTCCGTGGGAAGTACGACGCCTTCGTCTCGGTCGGTATGCTCGAACATGTCGGCGCGCCTGACTATCCCACCCTGGGCCGGGCCATCGACCGCTCGCTCTCCGATCGGGGGCGCGGCCTGCTGCATTTCATCGGACGCAACCAGCCGGCGCCGATCAATCCGTGGATTCGAAAACGCATCTTTCCGGGCGCATACGCACCCACGCTCCGCGAAGTCTTCGGACAGGTGCTCGAGCCGCACGGTTTCTCGGTGCTCGACGTGGAAAACATGCGACTGCACTACGCGAAGACGCTCGAACACTGGGGCCAGCGCTTCAACGAAGCTTCCGGCGTGGTCACGACGATGTTCGACGAGAGTTTTGTCCGCGCCTGGCGGCTGTATCTCGCTGGTTCGCAGGCGTCGTTCACCACCGGCTCTCTGCAGCTGTTCCAGGTCCTGTTCACACGTGCCGGCAATAACGACCTGTCCTGGACGCGCGTCAGCGGATGAAGCCGGAGACAGCCGGGCATCAATGGTGAGCACGTGCGACGTGGCGATTGCCGGCGGTGGTCCAGCAGGAGCGGCCTGCGCGTGGAAGCTTCGCGAGGCGGGCCTCGACGTCGTCGTCATCGACAAGGCGAGCTTTCCGCGCGACAAGGTCTGCGCCGGGTGGATTACCCCGCAGGTGATCGAGGACTTCAGGATCGATCCGGACGACTATCGTCAGGGACGAACGTTTCAACCCATCACCGCCTTTCGTGTCGGACTGATCGGCGCAGACGAAGCGCTCGATGTCACGTATGCCCGCCCCGTGAGCTACGGCATCCGCCGGTGTGAGTTCGATCATTACCTGCTGCGACGCTCGGGTGCCCGTCTGGTGCTCGGCGCGCCGGTCAAGAGCATCCGCCGTGAAGGCGCGGAGTGGGTCGTCAACGAGACCATCCGGGCCCCCATGCTCGTCGGTGCGGGCGGCCACTTTTGTCCGGTGGCTCGAATGCTGAATCACACCACCGATCGCGCGCCGCTCATCGCGGCGCAAGAGGTGGAGCTCGTGATCGATCCACGACAGGCGTCCTCGTTCAATGTTGCCGCCGAACAGCCCGAGCTTTACTTCTGCCGGGATTTCAGCGGCTACGGCTGGTGCTTTCGGAAAGAGGGGCACGTCAACATCGGCTTCGGACGTCTCGATCGTCGAGCGCTGCCGGACGCGCGCGCCGAGTTCGTGGATTTTCTCGAGGCGAGGCACACGATCCCAGCCGACCCGTCGTGGCGATGGCGGGGACACGCGTATCTGCTCGCAGGGACGCCATCCCGGCAGGCCATCGGCGATGCGGTGGTGTTAGTCGGCGACGCGGCCGGCCTCGCATACCCGCAGAGTGGTGAGGGGATCCGGCCGGCCATCGAGTCCGGACTGCTCGCGGCGTCGACGATCCTGAACGCGAACGGGCGCTACACCTCTGACCGGCTCAGGTCGTACGAGAACCATCTTCAAAGGCGATTCGGCGTTTCCCCGCTCGCACGTCTTCTGTCGCGTGCCGTTCCAGGCGGTGTTGCGGCGGCAGTGGCCCAGCGGTTACTCGACCAGCCTTGGTTCGTGCGGCACATGGTGCTCGATCGATGGTTTCTACACGCGCAGGAACCCGCCCTCACACGCCACTAGTACAACTTTGTAAAACAGTTACGAAGCCGAGAAGCGCGGGTCGGCGGACCGCTGATAGCAGCTTCTCTTCCTGGCTTCTCCGCGTTCGCTGCGTTTTCTGCGCGAGATCCTCGTGACCCTCCTGCTCGCGCGAAGCCCGAGCTGCCCGACTGCGTGAACTCGTCGAGTGTGGCGAATCAGCGTGTTGCCTCATATCCGCCACGCAGCCTTCCCGATCAGAACGCGGCGTATGGGCAAGTGCGCTACGTGAGAGGTGGCACGCTGGTTGCCATTCCAACGCACCACCAGATGCAACTGACGACACGGCCCGGCAAGCGAGGGCGACGCGACCTTGGTGCTGCCGATTACCTCCAGGTCACGTGGCCTCTGGCCTTGATCGTGGGATCGCTGGCGGTGATCTTCGAGCTCGACCGGACGACCGGCTCAGCACCCGTTCAGCATCTGTACTATTTTCCGATCGTCATCGCGGGCGCGACGTTCGGGCTGAGGGGCGGACTGCTTGCTGCACTCGCAGCGGTGCTTCTGTACCACTCGACGAACCCCCAGCTACTGACGTTCCACTACGAACAGTGGGATGTTCTCCAGATCGCCGTGTTCGTCGGTGTGGGACTGATCACGGCAAAGGTCACAGGCGATGCGCGCCGGTTGCATCTCCTGGCGATGACGGACGACCTCACTGGCCTCCACAATCTGCGCTCGTTCGAGCAGAAGCTCGACGCCATGGTTCGGACCTCCCGCGACGGCCGGACTCCGCTTGCCCTCCTCGTCATCGACCTGGATCGGCTGAAGGCCTTGAACGATGTTCATGGCCACCTCGTCGGCGCGGAAGCCGTGCGCACTGTCGGTCACGTGATCGGCGCGTGGACTCCCGCGGGTGGCGTGGCGTGTCGATACGGAGGCGATGAATTCGTCGTGGCCCTTCCGAACTGCGCGTCGACTCAGGCCATCACGTTGGCGGACCGCCTTCGACAGCAGGTGAACGATACGGTTCCAGTGCTTGCAGGCATCGAGTTTCCGGCAACGACGCTGTCGGTAAGCGTGGGAGTGGCCACCCGCCCGGCCGACCAGACTGAGGTAGACCCGGCCAACGACTCAGGCGAGGCGCTTTTTCGCCTGGCCGACGCTGCGCTGTATTCCGCGAAGCAGAACGGCCGGAATCACGTGCATCTCGCCTGAGCCACTCGGAACGTCAGGAGAACGGGTTCTCGTCCGCGCTCGGGCCGTAGATCGAAGGCACAGCTACACCCAGTTCTCGGAGGTACACGCTCAACTGCCCGCGGTGGTGATACCAATGGTTCAGCATGATCGACCGCAGGAGCGCGCCGCGGGGAATTGCGAATATCTCACGTTCCCCTCGCATCATCCGCCACATCCCGTTGAGCGTCGCGTCGTCCATGCCACCCAGCAGGCTTTTGGCCTTCGCGATGCTGTCGTCGAGCGTCGGAATCAGCTCCGACGCGCTCTTCGGACTGGGATCAATGAAGTCGGGAGCTTGTACACGGGACTGAGAGGCGATCGTGGCGACCGCCCCGGGTACGCTCGCGACATGCAGCGCAAGCTCGCCGAGCGTGCGCGCCTTCTTGTGCGGCCGCCAGGTCAGCTGTGCGTCCGGGACCCGTTCGAGTACGCGACGCGTCGTCTGGGCTTCGTGTTCAAGTTCCTGCAACAGTCCGTCGATGATTGCCATGCTTCGCCTCCGCGAATTCAATTGAATTGATTAATGTAGATCCCGGATCCCGGATCCCGACAGTCACCAACCGACCCTCACGTTCTTTCGGCGCGCTTCCGAACCGCCTCGTGCAGGTGGGTCCAGCCCTGCAACGTTCCTTCGCGGTAACCGTCCGGGATGAGGCCGAGCGCTGTGTGGTGGAACGTGATCAACGTGCCGCCTTCAACCTCGGTGAGCCGATACTGCAGGTTCGAGATAACGGGGCACGACATGAATAGTGGTCCTGTGATCTCGAGCAGCGTCGGCCGCTTGATGGCCTGCACGTGACCCCAGAAGTGCCCGTTGCCGTCTCCCAGATCCCGGAACCAGCGGCCGCCTGGCCAGGGCTCGAGCGTCATCGGCATGGCCGTGCCGTCGTGCCTTTCATTGGCCGGTCCCATCTGCTCGAGAAGGGCTGCGAAGGTTGCCGTGAGCGACGAGCGAACGTGGATGTCCTGGGCGATGCTGAGCGTCAGATTTTCGATTGCCGGAGCGACTGCGACCATGGTTCCTCCTCTGATACCGTTCATCAATGACGTCCGCGTAATACCGTTCATCACCGTGCGCTAACCGCGCTCGGCGCGTTCCTTGATCCGATTGAGCTGGTGCCGCCAGAGACGTTCGAACGTGCCGGCCCACTCGTGGAGAGGCCTGATCGCCCCGGCGTTCGTGCGATACAACACCCGGCGACCGTCGCGACGCGCCCGCACCAGATCCACATCGCGCAACACCCGCAAGTGCTTCGAGACTGAGGGCTGCGCGAGTTCAAGCGCATCGACGATGTCGCCGACCGGACGCTCGTCGGCCGCCAGGAAGTTCAGGATGGCCCGGCGTTGCGGTTCCGCGACGGCGTTGAAGACATCCGAGCTCGTCGTGGCACGCGGCACACCCGAATAATATTCCTATGCAGGAATATGTCAAGTGGCATCGATACGACGGGTGCCACGACGGTGACCACCAACCAGGCCGGCGCCGCCATGCGGCCGCTCGAGACGCGAGCCTATCAGACCGATATTGCGGCGACTGGGGGGGCAGCAGGTGACGTGTAGCACATATAATGCAATATGTGCTACACTCTATCCGTGAAGGCTTACATACACGCCCGCCTTGGCAAAGAGGATCGTGCTGCCTTGGAGAAGTTGAAGGACACAACAGGACAGACCGAGTCAGAGATCGTTCGACGTGGTCTGCACCTGGTGGCTCAGGAAGAACGGCGTCGTCGAAGTGCACTCGATCTCGCCGGGCACAGCGTCGGGGGCTTCAAGACGGGTCCACGGGATCTCTCCACGAACAGGAAACACCTCGAGGGCTTCGGCGAGTGAATGCCGCGGGAATCCTGCTCGATACGGGTCCTCTAGTTGCCCTGTTGTCGAAGAACGACGCCAACCATGATCGGGCGCGCCGGATGTTCGCCGACTGCGCACCGCCCTTCCGATGTTGTGAGGCGGTTGTAGCCGAGGCGTGCTTCCTGATGCGAAAGGTCCACGCCGCGGGTCCTCCCGGGGTGGTGGCGCTTGGCGCACGCGGCCTGTACGGCATCGCGATCTCCGCCGACGAGCATTGGCCCAACATCGAGGCCCTGCTGAAGAATTACTCAGATCGGGCGATCTCTCTCGCTGACGCATGTCTTATCCGATGCGCGGAGATCCACCAGGAGGCCAGGATTCTTACCTTCGACACCGACTTCGGCGTCTACAGGTGGGCGCGGAACAGGAAATTTGAAATGCTGTGAAGCCGCGAATCGCGAATCGCGATTAGGGCTTCACTCTACCGACATCGCCTCGAGCATACCGACGCGTCCGGCCTGGCGGCCGGGCCACCACGATGCGATCGCTCCGATGAGGGCAAGCGCCATCGCGATCCCGAGAACGACGAGACTATCTGCGTCGCGGATGCCGAACGACGACGATAACAGCCACCGGCCGGCCAGCACGGCGAGCCCGGCGCCCGCCGCCGAGCCGGCGATCGCGTACCGCACGCCCCGCGTCACAACCATCATCGTCATGACCGCCGGCGTGGCGCCGAGCGCGAGCCGCACGCCGATTTCGCGGCGCTCCTGGCGGACAACGTAGGACATGAGGCCGAACACGCCAAGCGCGGCGAGCAGGCCTGCGACAGTCGCAAAGCCGGCGACCAGAGCGGTCCAGCCACGGCGCCGTCGGCTCGGCGCCCCCGCGCGCCGGGCGGTCGATGAGGTCGAAGTTGTTGACGTCCTCGGGATCATCAGGCGGAACGTCGGCACCCAGTCCCGCTGCGCTGATGCCCGGCATCTCCCGCGCGCGATCCTCGAACCGTTGCCAGAAGGCGGCCCGGGCTTTGCCATCCGCGTACACGGCCGAGTGGCCACCGAAACGTTCTGCGGCGAACGCATGCGAGACGAGGGCTACCGCCGGCGCCGAGTCGAGCTCATCGGACGGTGTGATGGTGCGACCTGCTTCGACGCGTGCGCCGGCGGCGATAAAGAAGCCGGAAGTCCCCCAGCCGGCTTCGGTGCGTTCCGGCGCGCCTGCGCCCGACAGCGCGACGTCGGTCCGCCGCGCGAGGCCGACCGCATCGAAGCTTTTCTGCTGTTCGAGCAGCGCAAGCGCGTCCACACTCGACAGCGACCACCGATTCGTGGGGCTGTTGGACTGGTAGATGCGTACGAGCCGATCTGAGACCCCGTAACGGCCGTCGGACATGAGCGTGGAATCGGCAACCGCGAAGACCGCGATCGCGGCGCCCAGGGCGCCGCCGAGCACGAGGATCACCGTGAGCGGGAGTCCCGGGTTGGCGCCGAGCGCCCGGATCGCGTGGCGCACGTCGGTCACCAGATCCTCCAGCGGCTGGATCCCGCGCGCTTCGCGTACCGCCTCCTTCGCCTGATCCACGCCGCCAATCGCGATGAGCGCATGGCGCCTGGCCTCGCGCGGATCGGCGCCGCGGGCGATCCGATCGGCGATGTCGCGATCGAGGTGAAACGCCATCTCCTCGTCGAGCTCACGATCGGCGTGTGCGCGGCGGAAGAGCGCGCGGAAGCGTTCCGAGAGATCGGTGATGAGTGACATGTGCCTCAGTGCGCGAGGATGCCATTGACGGCCCCTGACGCGCGGCGCCACGACTCGATTTCGTCGTTCAGCTGCCGCCGGCCCGCGGCCGTGATCACGTAGTACCGCGCCCGGCGGTTGTTCTCGGTCGTCCGCCACTCGGATCGGATCGAGCCCTTGCGCAGCATCCGCTGCAGCGCCGGGTACAGC
>JBBQEJ010000204.1:0-8287 GCA_038320555.1 Vicinamibacterales bacterium
AGTGCGCCGCCTCCGGCGTTGTTGCCGATCGCGATCGTGACGCTCGCGGTGCTGCTGATCAGGTTGCCGAACTGATCCTGAATCTGCACTTTGACCGCGGGGGTAATCAACGCTCCCGCGACGGTGGTAGACGGCTGAACGGTGAAGGCCAGCTGGCTGGCCGCGGCCACCGTGATATTGAACGCGCTGCTCGTCGCGGAGGTAAGGGCGGCGCTCGTCGCGGACAGCGTGTATCCCGTCCCGGCCTTATCGATCGACAAGTTGGCAAAGGTGGCGAGGCCCGCCACTGCCGCGACCGTTGCGGTGCCGCTCAGCGTGCCGCTGCCCGCATTGTTGGCGATCGCGATCGTGACGTTGGCAGTACTGGACGTGAGGTTTCCGAACTGATCCTGGATCGCGACCGTCACGGCAGGCGCGATGGTCTGTCCGGCGACCTTCGTGGTCGGCTGCTGGGAGAACGCGAGCTTGCTGGCCGCCGACGGGTTGACCGTTTCGACCTGGGTCGCGCTGGTCAGATTCGTCGCTGATGCAGTCAGGTTTGGCGTACCCGCGAGCGTGTCCCTGTACAAAAGGCTCGCGGTACTCGTGCCGTTCGGGATGGTGACCGAGGTGATGGTCGTCGTGTCGGCCGCGTCGCGGAAAAGTCCTGCCCCGGACGATGTGGCGAGGTTGACGATCGTCGACCCCGCGGTTTGCGCAACGCTCGAGGCGTTCTGGCGCTGTACGGTGATCAGGCCCGAGGTGACACCCGATGTCAGCGTCTGTGCGGATGTCGTGTAAACCAATTTGGTGGCGAGCAGGTTGAACGTGGCGGTCACGTTTTGCGCGTTGCTGCCCATCGAAAAATTACATGTCGCGCCCGCGCATCCGGTCACGCCGGCGGACGGCGAGCTCCATCCCGCGAACGCCGATCCGAGACTTGCGGTGGCGGTGAGAGTTCCGATGTCGATGTTTCCCAGGCTTGGCCCGCACGTGCTGACACACGTCGTATTGTTCCCAGGCGCGGTTGTGTCGGCGACCGCCACCGAGCCAGCGCCGGTTCCCGCAAAGATGATCGTGAGGCTCTTGTTGTCCCAGAACGTCGTCTGCGCCTGCGAGCCCGCCCCGAACGCGGTCAGGTAGAACTTGATGCCGATGTCGTGCAGGTCCGGTACGAACTCCGTGCTGACGATGTTTCCGTTCGCGTCCGCCACAACCGGCACCAGCGGATGCGTGTCGAGCAGCGGCGACTCCACCATCGACAACGTGACCGTCTCGCCCGGCTGCCATCCGGATCCGGTCATCGTGACAGTCGTGCCAGGCGCGTAGTCATCCTTGTCCGTCTTGATAGTTGCGAATCCGTAAGTCTCCGAGCTGGCGAGCGCGTCGCCGCCGGCGACAAGCAGAAGGCCTTCACGCGACAGAGCAGAACCGGTCGCGTGCGCGCGCGCGGCGGCCATCCATCCCGTCGCGCGGAACTGACCGACCCAGGGCACGTACAAATCTGCCGACGCCACCGCCGCGCCTCCGCTGGCGCCGCCGACGATCAGGACCGAGTTGTTGTTGGGAAGCAGAAACGCCTGGTGATCGCGCCGCGCGGTCGCGGCTGACGCCGTTCCCGAGACGGTGCCGGCAACAGGGTCGAACACTTCCGCTGACGCGAGGTCGTTCGTGCCATCGTTGCCGCCAAACAGCAGCACCTTCCCATCGAGCAGCGTCGTCGCCGAGAGTCCGGCGCGCGCGGACGCGAGGGAGGGACCAACCGAAATCGATCCCGTTGAGGGATCGAAAATATTGATGGAATTGAGCGCGGCGCCGCCGCCGAAGCCGCCGGCGATCAGCACGCGTCCGTCGGCGAGGCGTGCCGCGGCGTGTCCTTTGCGCGGCGATGTGAGTGTGCCGGCCACCGCGAACTGGCCGGTGGCAGGGTCAAACGTTTCAACGCTCCCGACCAGGCCGGATTCGTTCTCGCCGCCGACGATGAGCACGCGGCCGTCTGCAAGCAGCGTGGCCGTGTGGCCCCAGCGTGCGTCGGTGAGCTGCCCGGCCGCCGACCAACCGCCCGACCCAAACGTTTCAGCCGCCGCGACTGCGCCTGCGCTCGTGCGTCCTCCGACGACGAGCACGCGGCCGTCGCCGAGGACCACCGATGCGTGATCAGCACGCGCGGACAGCATCGTTCCGGCGGCCGTGAACTGGCCGTCCGGTCCAAAGAGCTCCGCGGTCGCAAACACGCCGCTCGAGCCGTTGCCACCGGTGACGAGCACGAGCCCGCTCGGCAGCAGCGCGGACGACGCGCCGCCGCGGACGTCGGACATCGCGCCGGTCGCGGCCCACTGGCCGGTTTGCACGGCGGGCATGTCCCCGCGGAGGAGCGGCAACGACGAGGCCGCGATCAACAGGGCAACGAGGGCGATTCGAAACGTTTTCATTTATCCTCTTGGGCAGACCCGCGCACAGTCCGCGGCACTGCGCAGAAAAACAAACCGATGTGTTGAACGAGAGTTCGCCTGGGCGAGAAACCCCGGCACTTCCCTTAAGGCAAGCACGGTGCCCAAACGGTGCCCTACACGCAGAACTGCCCCAACTCGACAGAATCGCTTGGACTTCCCGAACTTTTCTATTCCTGCTCGGTTATAGAGAGTCAGCGCTTTCTGACACGGTTCTCTGGCGGTAGCCAGATTTTAGTCGTCCCCTAGCCCGTCTATATCTGGAAGTTAATAGGCCAGTACCACTACTGACTGTAACTGGTTGCATCTATTGTGGTTAGCCATATACTAACTAAACGGCTGAGCTGTTAACTGAGGTCCAAGCCCCACCCGCCAGCCCTGGCCGCCAGCCGCCAACCGCGAGCCGCCAGCCGCCGCCAGCCGCCAGTCATGTCATACTCAAAGCCTCCCTTTTAACGAGCGGCGGATCTCCGGCGACATGCAGCCAGCCTTTCGCACACGCGTCACCGACGCGCGATTCCCCTCATATCCCTTTGCGGCATGTGCCGTTGCGGTGGCGTTGTGCGCCGAGGTGCTCCTGTCGAGGTTCACCAACTTCCCTCCCTCGACGACGCTGTTCGCGCTGAGCATCGCGGTCAGCGCCTGGTACGGCGGTGTCGGCCCAGGCATGCTGGCTCTCCTCCTTTCCGCCATCGCGATCGATTACGTCGTGATCGAGCCGGGCACGTTCCTGCACTTCAGCAGTCGCGGGCAGGCGGCGCTCTTCGCCTGCTACATCGCGGGCTGGCTTGGCTTCTGCCTGCTGACCGAGCAAACGGTCCGGCGTCTGCAGCGGGACAAGATGCTCCGTATCAGCGCGCAACGGGCAGCACGACAGTCGGATCGGCTCGCGCAGCTCACCACGGCGCTCGGGCAGGCCAGGACCCCGTCAGCCGTGATCGAGGCTGCCGTTCAGGAGCCGCTCCATTCGCTCGATGCGGATGCAGGCGTCGTGCTGCTGATCCGCAACGACGGCGGCACAGCCGACGTCGCGCGGGCGGTCGGACACCGGCAGGACGTCGCCGAACTGCCTGCGACGGTGAGCGTCGCGGACAAGAGTCCGATACACGACGCCATCGGCCGCGGCGCCCCCGTCATCGTCGAATCGAGAGCCGCGGCTTCCGAGTACCGCGACGGCGAAGGACTTCTGAACTCTGGAATCTTCCAGGCGCTGGCCGTCGTGCCACTCGTGATCGGCAGCCGCGTCGTGGCCGTCGTCCAGCTCGAGTTCTTTCAACCTCGAACTTTTCCGACCGACGATCGGGATTACCTTTTCGCGCTGGGCCCGCGCGCCGCGCAGGCGCTCGACCGCACATGGCAGTACGAGTCCGCGCAGCGTGAGCGGGCGGAGGCCGAAGCGCTTCGAGCCCGCGCGGATCAGGAGCTCGACGGACGTCACCAGACCGAAGGGGCGCTGCGCGCCAGCGAGGCACGCTACCGCACCCTGGCGGCCCGGACGAATCGGCTGCACGGCCTGACCGCCGCGCTCTCCGAAGCCGTCACGCTGAAGGCGGTGGCGCAAGCCGTCGTACGACAGGGAAAGATTGCTGTCGGCGCCACGTCGGGCGACGTTACGCTCCTCGTCGAGGATGGCACCTCATTCGAAACGCTGCACTCCGACGTGAGCGGCGACGCCGACGTCGCGGGGCGGCGCTTCCCCGCGGAGTCGGGACTGTGCGCGACTGATGTCGTCAAGACGCGTCAACCGGTCTTCATCGGATCGTTTGCGGAGTGGCAGGAGCGCTACTGGCACTCGGCGTCGATCGCGGCCGACGGCGGCTATGTATCGTCGGCTACGCTGCCGCTTCTGGCGGATGGCGCGGCGATCGGCGTGCTCGCGTTTCACTTCACCGCGCCGGTGAAATTCGACGAAGAGTACCAAGCGCAGCTCGTCTCGGTCGCGCAGCACTGCGCCCAGGCGCTCGATCGCGCGAGGTTGTACGAATCCGCCCAGCAGGCTCGCACCGAAGCGGAATCAGCCAACCGGCTCAAGGACGAGTTCATGTCAATCGTGTCGCACGATCTCCGCACGCCGCTCAACGCCATGCTCGGATGGACCGCGATGCTGCAGAAGGGAACGATGGATCCGTCGATCACGGCGCGGGCGCTGCGATCCATCCACGACAACGCCACCCGTCAGGCGAAGCTCATTGACGACCTGCTTGATTTCTCCCGCATCATTGCCGGCCGTCTCGCGCTCGAACGCGAAGAGGTCGACCTGCGTCAGCTCCTCCGCAACGTCATCGAGTCGATGATTCCTGCCGCCGCGGCCAAGCGGATCGACATGCCGTTCTCGCCCGGGCCCGACGCAATCGTCGTCGGCGACATCAGGCGGCTCGAGCAGGTCTTCTTCAACCTGCTCGGGAACGCCGTGAAGTTCACCGAGGAGGGCGGGCGGATCGACGTCATCGTCTCGGCGATCGACGGCTTCGTCGAGGTGCGAGTGGCCGACACGGGCGTCGGCATCGACCCGGCCTTCCTGCCGCACGTGTTCGATCGCTTCCGGCAGGCAGACAGCACGACAACCCGCGTGTACGGCGGCGTCGGTCTCGGCCTGTCGATTGCGCGACAGCTCGTCGAGGCGCATCAGGGCAGCATCTCGGTCCAGAGCCCCGGGAAAGATCGCGGATCCACGTTCATCGTGCGATTGCCATCCGGAGTGCCACGGCCGGACCCGTCGCCGGTAGCGTCAACTGCCGCCGAGGCTCCGCCGGAGCCCACTGTCCTCCAGGCCGTTCGCCTCGACGGCATCCGCATTCTCGTGGTGGACGACGAGCTGGATAGCCGGGACGTCATGGCGCAGGCGCTCGAAGACTGCGGCGCGAGCGTGACACTGGCCGGCAACGCGCGCGATGCGCTCGATATCCTCGAGCGTTCCGAGGTAGACGTGCTCCTCGCCGACGTCGCCATGCCGGATGAAGACGGCTATACCCTGATTCGAAAAGTACGCGCGTCGACAGCCGGGCGGATTGCCGCGATCCCCGCCGCGGCCGTCACGGCACACGCGCGCGACGACGAACGGCGACAGGCGCTGTCGGCAGGATTTCACTTTCACCTGGCCAAGCCCGTCGAAATCGCGGCGTTGACGCGCACCGTCCAGGCGCTGGTGCGTGGCAGTTCGCTGGTTCATTAAATCGCGGTTCGCGGGTCGCGGGTCGCGGCTGCCTTCAGGCTTTCCAAACAGCTGACGTAACGCTCCTCCCCCCAAGTGCCGATAGCGCATCTGGAGGGCGTTGTGTCTAACCAAACGGTACAGGAACAGCTCAGACGAGCCAGGGTCGGACGGGGCGAATCGATCGCAGCCATCGCCGCGCGGTGCGGGTCGCGCGTCGAGTTGCTGCAGGCCATTGAGGACGGCAGGTTCCAGGACCTTCCGACGGGCCTGTACGCACGAGTAGCCGTTCGCCGATATGCGGGGGCGGTCGGGCTGGATCCGGACGAGATTCTGGCGCTCTGCGCTGCTCTCCTGCCTGAGGTCGAAGATCCGATCACGGCCCTCGGCCGGTTGCGCGGCGGGCCGACACACCGCCGGCGCCAGGTGGAAAACACTGTAACCAAGTCACTAAGCTCGATTCCCGATGCCGCCGGGAGTGAGGGGCATGATGGACTTGAATGGCCGAGCTGGCGGAAGCTTGCCGCCTCGGTGATCGACGCTGCGGCCGTCCTGGCGATGCTGCTCGCGGTCGTGACGTGCACGGTGGCGATGGGTGTGCCCATGTCGGCGCTCGGACGCGCGGCGGCGCCCGCGTTCGCGCTGATGGCATTTGTGCTGGGTGGCTGCTACTTCGTCGTCCTCGGAGGCGTTGTCGGCGCGACTCCAGGGGAACAAGCCGTCGGCCTCCGCTCGGAGACCGTGGATCAAGTGCCGCTCGATCTCCGGGCGGTCGCAGCGCGAACCCTGCAATGCATTTCTCGCGACGCGTTATTCATCGAACTGACGGGCAAGTTGATCGGGCGCACGATCGCGGGTCACCGATGGCACACGAGCGTGGACGGGAGACATCACGTCGAACACCGGGCGGCGTAGATTTATTATTTGGGTGGCGAGTAGCCGAGCTCAGTGCTCGCGCCATCGAGCATGATCAAGGCTCCGGCCGCCGCCGATGCCGCGTTCCATCCTGAAGCGGAGTCTCCTGTCCGCGCCGAATACAGACGCATGCGCGCCGCGCGCGCACCAAGAGCACACGCACGCAGGAGCAACCCGTGTGTCGCCTCACGCGGCGCGGGTGGCTTGATCGCGGCGAGCACACGCGCGACCGCATCGAACTCGGCGGCCGCAGCTGTCAGATCGCCTCCCGGCTGCTCTGCCCGATGATCGATGGACGCAAGCACCGGCCGCAGCGCATGAAGCCGTCCGAGCGCAACGGAAACCTGCCCGGCATAAGCATCCGCACCGCGTGCCCGGCGCGGAGGTGCGGCCGGAAGTCCTGAGACCGGCGGTGACGGTGCGGCAGGTGACGGTGTGACCGCTGAGGGGATGGCCGGTGACGGGATGGCAGATGGCGGTGCGGCCGGTGGCAGTGTCACCGTTCGTGGGGGGGTTCGCACCACCGGTGACGAAACGGCCGCTGATGCGGACGAGGACGCATCGAGCAGGATGATCAGGCGGCCTAGCGCCCGGCCGGAGGAGTCTATGCTGTACGCCGACGGCCGGGACAGATCGAGCACCACTCGAGTAGTCATCGGGTTCGCGCTGTGCAGGGCGACCCGGGCTCGAAGGACGAGCGCCCCCGGCTCCGAGAGCCGCACGGCCGGCCCTGGCCTGACGCCGTTCAAGTCGAGATAAATACGCGGCGGCCCGTCGAGCGCTCCACTGACCGGCGCCGGCAGCGGACCGGACGCCTCGAGGATTACCGTCGTCGCCCCGCCGGACGCCTCCGCAACAACGCGTACCGCTCGAAGCACCGGAACCGCGCCGGTCTGCGCGCCCTCCTTAAACCCCTCGACGTACTCGGTCGCCACGCAGAGCATCGCGATCGCTGCAAGAGTTCTGCAGCGTGCACGTGCGATCGATCGCTGACGTGATGGCCTCACCATGTCGCCCAACCGATTATCGTCCGGTTCCGGCTTCCAGCTTCCAGCTTCCAGTTTCCAGTTTCCAGTTTCCAGTTTCCAGTTTCCAGTTTCCAGTTTCCGGGTTCCAGTTTCCGGCTCCAGCCTCCGCGCGCGGCCGAATCTTCCGCACATCGGGCATCGCCGTCGTGACACTGCGGGACTACTATTGTTCGATTGAGAGGCGAACAATGGGAATCACATCCGTCAATCCCGCAACCGGCAAGACCATCAGGACGTACGACGAGATGACGCCCGAAGAGGCAGCGGCTGCCGTCGCACAGGCGCACGAGACGTGGCAGACATGGCGAACGGCATCATTTGCGATGCGGGCGATTCACATGAAGAAGGCCGCCGGCATCCTTCGCGAGCGCAAGCAGGAGCTCGCAGAGCTGATGGCGACGGAAATGGGTAAGCCGCTGAAACAGGGCGTCGCGGAAGCTGAGAAGTGCGCCTGGGTGTGCGACTACTACGCGGATAACGCCGAGGCGCACCTTGCACCCGACGTCATCAAAACGGAAGCCTCGAAGTCGTATGTCGCATTCGAGCCGCTCGGCGTCGTCCTCGCGATCATGCCGTGGAACTTTCCGTTCTGGCAGGTCTATCGTTTCGCTGCGCCCGCGCTCATGGCCGGCAACGCCGGTGTGCTCAAGCACGCCTCGAACGTGCCTGGCTGCGCGCTTGCCATCGAAGAGATCTTTGTGCAGGCAGGTTTTCCTGAAGGAGCGTTCCGCACGCTTCTCATCGGCAACAAGCAGGTGAAGGCA
>JBBQEJ010000205.1:0-8268 GCA_038320555.1 Vicinamibacterales bacterium
GGGTGCTGCGTGATTCCGTTTCGACGGCCGGAGGCCCCTCGCACGGTTGCACGGGTTTCCGCCCCGGCGTAGGATCGCCCGGTAGGGAGATCCACTCAGGGTTTAGGAGGGAAGATGAAGAAACCTCACGTCCGCGGGCTCTGGCTCCTCGTGCTTGGACTGTCAGTCGGGGCCGGCATGCTGCCAGTGGCCGCCGGAGCGGGGATCTCATGCCACAAGATCAACGCGAAGGGTGTGGGTCAGGACACGGGACCGTTTGCGACGTCGGCGGTGATCAAGGGCGGTGGGCTCCTCAATGGGACGACGACTGCCGCGTTTACCCCAACCGGTTTCGCCTTCCCGATCGCTACGTTCGAGGGGTCGATCACGTTCACGGTCAACAAGGGCACGCTGACCTCGCCGCTCTCCGGAAGCATCAATGTCGTAACGCGTGAGTTCTCCGCCACGACGTCCGGGCCACTGAGCGGAACCGGCAAGCTCGCGGGTGCCACCGGAACCCTGACGTTCGCCGGCTCCTACGTCAGCGACACGTCCTTCGTAGAGACGATTACCGGCCAGATCTGCGTCGATCTGTCACCGTGACGAGAAATTGAAGTCGGCGGCCGGACGTGAGCCCGGCCGCCGAACTTCGCCCCGCTTCCGGCTAGCCGCCGACCTTGGCCGCGACGATGTCGGTCGGGTCGGGAGCCCCGGTTGGCGCTCCTGTCGGGTTGCCAACAGCGGTGCAGCTCGTGTCGTTGCAGTTCGTGATGCCGAAGAAGGCGAGGAACCCCTGGTCGTCGCGACCCGTCGCCGTCAGACCCTGGTAGTCGCCGAGGAAGAAGCCGCCGGCCTCTGGGGCGGCCTTGAAGTTGAACGGCCCGGAAACGTGCTGGCGCCCCTTGAACTGCAGTCCGGGGCCATTCGCCTCTGTAAACCAGACGTCGGTCGGGAGCACGTCGATCGGGGTGTTCGCCAAGTGCCTGCTCAGGGTGTAGTAGGTGATGCCGACCTGGCCGTGCCGGCCGACGGCGATCGCCGGGTTGAAGGCCGCCGGGTCCGCCGGCGGGTTGACGAGCGCCGGCGCTGTCCACGATCCGCCGCCGCGAGGCGACGTCGAGATCACGACCTGGTCGTTCTCGTCGTTGTTGAACCGCGCGTCCTCCCAGACCACGTACTGTCGCCCGGACGCCGGGTCGATCGCCGGCTCGGGGATGATCGATCCGGTGCGGAGCGGGTCGCCGTTCCTCGGGTCGAACACTCCGGGAACGTCCTGGAGGGCGATCACGACCGGAGCGCTCCAGTTCAGGGTCGATCCGGTCCCTGGACCGAGGGTGTGCGCGATCTCGACGAAGTAGTTGTTGTTCTGGTCGATGTACGTGAAGAAGTCGTAGAGCACGTCCGTTTGCCGGTCGACGACAATCACGTTTCCGATCGTCTGCTCGTTGACCGGGGTGGGCACGATCACGGCCGGCGCGCTCCAGGTCGCACCGCCGTTGGTCGTGCGGCTGAAATAGGTGGGGCCGGTGAAGCAATCGAGCTGCTGGGGAGCCTTTGCCCTCCTGAGGGGTCGATCTTTTACAACTGGGCGCCTGCCCCTGTTCGTCACAGTTGAGTCGCAAGGCACGAGCAGCGTGCGGTCCCACACGGCGTAGGCGTAGCCCGCGTGCAGCGGGTCGGCCGTCACCGACTCCTTGTCGTTGAACGGAAAGGAGGGGTCCGCGTCGACGTCGGTGATGATCGCGCGCAGGTTTTGCCAGCTAACGCCGCCGTTACTCGAGGTGGCGGCGCCAATCGCGTTGTTGTTGTCGTTGCCGTTGAACGAGACCGAGACCGCGTACGACTTGCCGTCCGGCCCGATCGAGTTCCACGGGTCGGTAGCACGGTCGTACGGCAGCACCGCGCCGTGGTAGAAGGGCCCTGCGCACGTACTGAAGGGCAGCGGGGTCTCCCCCCAGTTCTTGCCGCCATCGAACGACCAGGCCGCGACGAGCCCCTTCGCGCCGCCGTCGGACCAGCGGTCTTGCTGGAAGGTGCCGACGAGGTTCGCAGGATTCGCCGGGTTCGAGGCGACCCAGGGCTCGACCTCTGCGTCCGGGTAGTTGATTCCGCCGAAGTCGTCGACGCCGACTCCGATGCAGCCGGCAAACGGATCCCCCTGTGAGGCAACGCGCCCACGACCAGCCGCCGAGGCGACTGCGACGAGGACGACCACGGCGATGACGCTCAGCGCAACCGCGCAATAGAGCCTTCTCATGAGCCTTCCTTTCACTCCGGGAGCGATTTCCACGGGGGCGGCGACCGCCCGTCCAGCGGCTGCATCAGCGGGCACTAGAAGCCGGGCACACCCGGCTCGCCTGTCCGACACGCCTCAGTAGACCTGACCCCATCAACATCTCGTACCCGGTCTCTAGTCATTGGCAAACTCGTCCCGCGGTCGCCGGTGTCGGGTCGCCCTTTGACGAACCACAGACCCGCATGCCTCGATCTCTTTCGCATGCGGGCGCACTTCGGTCAGACCCGCGAGGTCGTCGAGTACGAGCGTCTGCATCCAGATAGACCGTTGTCTACTTCGACCTCCGTGGGTTCACGGCCTTCGCCGAGACCGCCGAACCCGAGGAACTGATCGCGGTCATCCGCGAGTATCACGCGGCGGCGGGTCAACTCGTCCTCACGCACAAAGGGACGCTCGAGCACTTCGCGGGCGACGGGCTCATGGTGTTCTTCAACGACCCGGCGCCCGTGCCCGAGCATGAGCTCGAGGCCGCGAGACTCGCGGTCGCAATGCGCGAGCGGATCGGGGAGCTTTCTGGCGGCTGGCGCAAGCGCGGGTACGAACTCGGCCTCGGCGCCGGGATCGCGGTCGGCCATGCCACGCTCGGCCGAATCGGGTTCGAAGGCCGGTACGACTACGGCGCGCTGGGGAGCGTGACTAACCTCGCGGCCCGGCTGAGTGACGAGGCGGCGTCCGGCCAGATTCTCCTGAGCCAGCGCGCCTACGCGGCGCTCGAGGATCGGGTCGAGGCAAAGCCGGTCGCCGAGCTCCAGATGAAGGGTTTCGCCCGTTTGGCCCAGGCCTACGAGCTCGTGCGCGTACTCGATTCCCGCTAGCTCATCGAGGAGCGCCGTGTACGCCCTTTTCGGCCCCTATGGGACGCCGATCGTCACCTCGCAGGCAGCCGTCGCAGTATCGGTGCCCGCGCCGCCTCGACACACATCGTGCATACCAGGACCGCCGTCGAGGGCATCGTTCCCGTGGTCACCCTGGAGAACGTCGTCGCCGGATCCGCCGCAGAGATGATCGTGGCCGTCGGAACCGAGAATCCTGTCATTCCCCCCGAGCCCGACGATCACGTCGTCACCCCGGGTTCCGTGCAGCGTGTCATTGCCGGGAGTGCCGACGATCGTCGGATGATGGCCGTGACAGGACGGCGGCGCCGCATCGTTCAGCAGGACGGACGCGATGTCGGTACCGGTGAAGGCCAGGTCGGGGTCGGAGTCGCCGTCGAAGTCGCCGGCTGCGATCGAAGCGCCCCTGCGATCGTTCACGAAGTTGTCTGCGAACGCGAAGCTTCCGCCTGCCCCGCCGAGCAGCACGGAGACCCCGCCGGCGAAACTGCCGATGGATGCGATGTCGAGATCGGAGTCGCCGTTGAAGTCGGCGAGCGTGATCGACTCGGGCTCATCGCCCACGCTGCCGACGTAGGTGACCCCCCCGAAGCTCGCCCCGATGCCGCCGAGGAATACGGCAACCGAGGCAGGGAAGAACGTGCCGACCGCCAGATCCGGATCGGAGTCGCCGTTGAAGTCGCCGACGGCGACTTCCCTCGGGAGTGCGACTGCCAGCGTGCCGGAGGAAGCGAACGTGCCGCCGGCGCCGCCGACCAGCACCGTGATCCTGTCGGGACCCGAGTTCGCGACGGCGAGGTCCGGGTCGGAGTCGCCGTTGAAGTCGCCGGCCGCGACCCACACCGGGCTGTTGTTCGCGCCGAAGTCGGTCGGCAGCCCGAAGGTGCCGCCCGGGCCTCCGAGGAGCACGGAGACGTCGTCGGAGTCGAGGTTCGCCACGGCGAGATCCAGATCGGAGTCGCCGTTGAAGTCCGCGATGGCGATCGACCGCGAGTTGCTTCCCGCGTCGTAGAAGGTGGCCGGACCGAAGCTACCGCCCGGGCCGCCAAGACGCACCATCACGTTCTGCGAAGCGACACCGGACCGGGCGACGGCCAGGTCCGGATCCGAATCGCCGTTGAAGTCGCCGACCGCGACATTGATGGGGTTGCTCCCGGCGGCGATACTGGCCGCTGCCCCGAAACCTCCGTCCGCCTCGCCAAGCAGCACCGAGACATCACCGGAACCGAAGTTGGCAATGGCCAGATCGGGATCCGAGTCGCCGTTGAAGTCGCCGACACCGACCGATACAGGCGTCGTCCCGACCGCGAAGTCCGTCGGGCCGCTGAAGCTGACCTGTGCGACTGCAACCGGTGCAAGGGTGAGCGCCGCGCCGAACGCGAGCAGCGACGCGATGGGCCACCGCCTGCGGGCGATGCTGCCGAAAGTGGATCGGCTCCGTCTCCGCTTACCGGCCCGGTTGGCTGTCATGCGGGTGCTCCTTCCAATCGGTGCAGTGGTGAGCAGTCTCGACGAAGTTCCGCCGCCGCGCAACACACTTGCTGCCGCTACCGACCGCCCGGCTGCAGCCCGGCGCCCGCCAGCACGCGCACCACGAACGCGCGCTTTCCCGCGGTATACGCCGTGATGTCTTCGGACCGCTCCTGTGCGAGCGCCAGCTTGAGCGCCTCGTACTCGGCGGCGAGCGCACGATCGTCCCGAAGCGCATCGCGGAAGGCAAGCCTCTCGCGCCACAGGTCGCTTCCGGGCTTGGTGAGGTGGAGGCCGTGCGTCACCCGCGTCGTTCCGGCGGACGTCTTGGCGAAGTGGTGCGCGATGCCGGGTCGATGAGGCGAGTAGAGGTACCCCTCCGTCTCCAGCGGGCCAAAGGCCGCGCGGGCCTCTTCGAAGTCGTGGACTCCGGCCATCATGTCGATGATCGGCTTGGACGCGAGGCCGGGAACGGCCGTCGACCCGATGTGGTGGATGCCGCCCTCCAGCCACGGGGCGAGCACGCGCGCGAGGAGAGCCCGGGTGGTCTCGAAGCGGCGCGGCCACTCCGGGTCGTACGGGACGAGGGCGATCGACTCGTCCGCCACCGGCTCAGGGTATCCCCGACGGAGGCCGCAGACCGAGCTACGCTTCGCTCGCTCAGACAGAGGATTCGTGAGAGGAGAAGATCTTGCCGCGTCGCCTGCTCGTGGTGATCACGACCGAAGTCGCGGACGGTGTCTTGCGGGACCTGGTGCACAGCCGTGCCGGCGATGACGCCGAGATGCTCGTGGTTGCGCCCGCAGCGAAGATCTCGCGGCTCGACTGGCTCACCAACGCCGAGGACGACGCCCGCGCCGAAGCGGCTTCGCTCGCGGCAAAGACGGCAGAGGCCACTCCCACTGAGGACGTCGAGACCCGCGTGGGCGACTCCGACCCGGTCAAGGCCATCGAGGATGCCCTGCGCACGTTCGCGGCCGAGGAGATCCTCGTCGTCACTCATCCCGACGATGAAGCCGGCTGGCTGGAGGAGGGCACGGGCTCGACGGCGCAGGCGCGCTTCGATCTTCCGGTGACGCGCATCACGGTTGGCGAAGACGGATCTCTCACCACGCCCTGACTGTTAGTTACGCTCGAGCTGGAAGACGAGCTCGAGGCCGTCTTCGTCGTCCCACTGGTCGCCCGTCTGGATGAAGCCGAGCTTTCGGATGATCGCCAGGGACGCCGCGTTGTCGGGCGACGCAGACGCGACGAAGTGGTGAATGCCCCGTTCGCAGTGCGCCCAGTCGACGAGCGCGGCGGCCGTCTCGGTCGCGAGTCCCTGCCCGCGATGGCCTTCGAAGATCGAATAACCGATCTCGACGGCGTCCGGCCTGCCCGGGCCGTTCGAGCCCGGCGGGCCGTGGAACCCGGCGTGGCCGATCATCTGCCGTGGGGGTCCAGGCAGGACCGTGGCGCGGACGAGCCATTGCTGGGCCTCGGGATCCCGCCCCATCTGCTCGAGGCGCATGCGCAGGAACCGCTCGTCGTGCTCGTCGGGCCAGCCCTCGGGGAGCTCTGCTCCGAGAAGCGAGACGGCTTCCTCGCGCCGCCCGTCGAGTAGAGCCCCCATGAATGAGGGGGACATCGAGACGAGCTCGAGTCGGCGGGTGCGAATGGGGTCGACGCTCACGGTTTATCCGTCTGCTACCACTGAGCAATGCCAGCCGTCAAGACGTTCGGCAAGGTCGACCGGCGTAGCCTCGAGCAGCTGCGCCGCTGCATGGAGGCGGGGGAGGCCGAGTTCGGCGTGCTCTGCGCCGACCACCACCCGGGCTACAGCCAGCCGATCGGAGGCGCCGTTGCCTACGAGGGCTACGTATCCCCCTCCGGAGTGGGCTATGACATTGGCTGCGGGAACAAAGCCGCACAGACCGATCTGATCCGGAGCGACATCGAGGCGCTCGGCGGTGTCGAAGCGGTGATGCACGAGATCACGCGCCGGATCTCCTTCGGGATGGGCGTGGCTGCGCAGGAGCGGGTCGACCATCCCGTTCTCGACCGGATCCGGAACGCCGACTTCGGCCCGCAGCGCCAGCTCTCGGGGCTGGCCGAGGCCCAGCTCGGCACGGTCGGCTCGGGCAACCACTACGTCAACCTGATGGAGGACGAGGAGCGGCGGATCTGGGTCGGCGTCCACTTCGGCTCCCGCGGCTTCGGGCACAAGACCGCGTCGGGGTTCCTCGCACTCGCCCAGGGCCTGCCGTTCGATGGCCGTGGGCGGGAGGGGGAGATGGATTCGCCGCCCGTTCTCTTCCCGGTCGGGTCGGAGCTGGCCGAGTCCTACATCGCCGCGATGGAGCTTGCGGGTGCGTACGCCTACGCGGGCCGTGACGTGGTCGTCGCGAAGGTACTCGAGATTCTCGGAGCCGAGGCCGTGCACGAGGTGCACAACCACCACAACTTCGCCTGGCGCGAGTCTCACTTCGGGCATGACTACTGGGTGATCCGAAAAGGCTGCACCCCGGCCCGGCCGGGTCAGGAGGGCTTTGTCGGCGGATCCATGGGCGACGACTCCGTGATCCTCGAGGGAGTCGAGTCCGACGAGAACGAGACCGCACTCTTCTCCACCGTGCACGGCGCCGGTCGCGTGATGAGCCGTTCGCAGGCGGCCGGCCGGGTCCGCCGGCGAAAGCGCTACGCCTGCCGCCATCGCGACTGCGACCGCGTGTTCGGCATCGACGGGATCAGCTCGGGCGCCGGAGCTCCGAAGAGGGGCGTCTGTCCGGATCATCCCGGGTCGGGCCTCGAGAAGGTGTGGGTCGAGCAGCAGCTCAAGCCGGGGCTCATCGATTGGCGCGCCGTGCAGGCCCGGCTCCGCGAACAGGGCATCGTCGTGCTGGGAGGTGGAGCGGACGAGGCGCCGGAGGTCTACAAGCGGCTGCCGGAGGTGCTCGACGCACACGGAGCGACGATCCGGGTCAAGCACACGCTGCGACCGCTCGGCGTGGCCATGGCCGGCCGCGACATCTTCGACCCGTACAAGGACTGATCCCGCCCGAGCTTCGAGCTCGGCGGGTCAGGCTGGAGGGTTCTTAGGGGCTCCTAGACGGGTGTCAGTTCAGCGAGGGATCGGGAGGCATGGTCGCCACGAGGGCGTAGGGGCCGCCCTTTCGGCGCAGCACCTCGCTCCACAGAGTCTCGGGCGCTCCCGTGAAGACATCGTCCGGCTTGGGTTCTTCGACGATCCACGAGCCCTCCTCGAGCTCCGCCTCGAGCTGTCCCTCGCTCCAGCCCGCGTACCCGGCGAAGAGACGAGCGCGCCCGCTCGCCTCCGAAAGCTCGGCGACGTCCATATCGGCTCCAAGGAAGCCGATGTCGGCGAAGATCACCGACGCCGCTTCGTCCTGGCGCTCGAACTCGGCGAGAACCACCACCGCCTGGGGCTCGACCGGCCCGCCCAAGTAGACAACGGCTCCGGATTGGACCAGGCCCGCAAGCGCGGGGGCGACCTCCTCCGCGTCGGCCTCGGAGGGGCGGTTCAGCACGACACCCATCGCCCCCTCTTGTCCGTGCTCGGCGACGAGGACGACGGTGCGCAGGAAGTTGGGATCTCGGAGCGACGGCGCCGCGATCAGGAGCTGACCCCGGAGGGAGGTGTCAGGATCCATACCTTCCATTCTGGGGGAGGGGGCGTCGGAAGAGCTCATC
>JBBQEJ010000206.1:0-8241 GCA_038320555.1 Vicinamibacterales bacterium
GGCCAGGCTCCGATCCTTCAACTCCGGCTGGTACAGCACGTCGCAGCCGGCGGCCTCGAGTTCGTCGATGCCGCTCTGCTCGAATGAATCCGCGACCAGAACCTTCATCGCTCAAATGAGATGAATCAACAGGCCGTCGCGCAGTTTGGGCTCGAACCAGGTCGACTTGGGCGGCATGATGTCGCCGGCGTCGGACACCACCATCAGGTCGGCGACGCTGACTGGGTAAAGCGAAAACGCCACCGCCGCCTTGCCTGTGTCGACCAGCCTCTCGAGCGCGTCAGTCCCGCGGGCGCCGCCGACGAAGTCGATGCGCTTGTCGGTCCTGATGTCGGCAATGTTCAACACCGGAGCAAGCAGATTGTCCTGAAGCACGCTGACGTCGAGCGAGCCGATCGCGTCCGACGGATCGGGAAGGGTGATCGGCCGCAGCGTCCACCATAGTCCCTGTGCGTACATCGCGATGTCGCCGCGTTGCGTTGGCACCGCCGGTCCGGGTCGAACGGAAAAGCGTTCCCGTACTGCTTCGAGAAACTGTTCGGGCGAACGGCCCGCCAGGTCCGAGACGACACGGTTGTAGGCGAGCACCTGAACCTGGTCGTGTGGAAATGCCACGGCCAGCACGCTGTTGAAATCGGCGCCGTCGCCGAGCGTCTGGCCGTTCATCCCCTGGCCGCGCATCTCGTTTCTGGCGCGAGCGGCGCTGGCGGCGCGGTGGTGGCCGTCCGCGAGATACAGCGCGTCGATCCGCGAGAACGCGGCAACCAGCGCCGCGGCATCCGGTCCGGACACCCGCCACAGCGTGTGCTGCACGCCGTCGGGGGCGGTGAAGTCGAACAACGGCGCGCCGGCGGTGAGTCGCGACGCGGTGTCGTTGACATCCGCCGAGGCCCGGTAGGTGAGGAACACCGGGCCGGTCTGCGCGCCCAGCGCCAGCATGTGCCGGGTCCGATCGTCTTCCTTGTCGCGCCGCGTCCGCTCGTGCTTCTTGATGATGTCGCGGTCGTACTCGTCGAGGGAAAAGCAGGCCGCGATTCCGAGCTGTTCGTGCCCGGCCATGCGCAGCCGATAGAGATACAGGCTCGGCTCGGCCTCGAGGGTGAGCGCCGCATCCTTCAGGCGCGCGAAATTCAGCGCCGCGCGCTCGTACACTTCGTCCGAGTGGCCGTCGGCGTCCGGCGGCATGCCGATCTCGGCGCGCGAGACATGCAGGAAGCTGAGCGCGTTGCCGTCGGCCAGCGCCCGGGCTTCCTCAGTGCTGACGACATCGTAGGGCACCGCGGCAATGGCGGCCGCATCCGAAGGCCGTGGCCGCAACGCGCGAAACGGAAGAAGAATCGACATGGAACCCTTGATTATAGACGACTCGCAATCCGCGCTGCACAATACAGACCATGAAGCTCTACGTAGAACCAATGGATGCAGTCGTGGTGGACGTCCGCAGCGACGGCTGCGTCAGACTGGAGCAGGAAGACTGGTCGCGGCCGACGCTGCAGGAGCGCCGCGCGATCATTTACTCGGCGCAGAATGAAATCGCGGCGCTGCAGGAACTCCTCGATGCGCTTGAAGACAGCGATAAGGGGTGAGTAGTCGCTAGTCGCCAGTCGCCAGTCGCTAGTCCTCAGTCGCTAGTCAGTCTTCCGGCGGGCGTGGCAGGCCAGTCGATCCTGGCTTCAACGGCTTCCAATTCGGTGGAGCGCGTCGTAGGCCGGACCTTCAGGTCCGGCTCTGCGGCTGGCCTGAAGGCCCGCCCTACATCTAAATGAGAAGCGCTCTGCGGTCTCCGCGCTCTGCGGTTAATCTTCGGGCTATTTGTTCGAAGTCAGCCCGGCCCGCTCGAACACCACGGTTCCGACCGCCGAGTAATCGAGATCGGCGCCGCCGCCTTCGACCAGCGCATTCACCAGTGCGGCGACGACGGCGGTCGCGGGGATCGGGACCGCCTGCGACGTCGCGAGCTCGTCGGCCAGCCGCAGATCCTTCTGGTACAACCGGGTCCGGAACCCGGGCGTGTAGTTCCCCTTGATCATCCGCTCGCCGTGCACTTCGAGCACCTTGCTCGAGGCAAAACCACCGAGCAGCGCCTCGCGCACCCGCGCGATATCGACTCCGGCCTTGCGCGCCAGCGCAAACGCCTCGCTGACCCCTGCCAGCGCCCCGCCGATCGCGATCTGGTTGGCGACCTTGCAGACCTGGCCGGACCCGGGCTCGGATCCGATGTGAATAATCCGCTCGCGGTTGCCCATGCATTCGAGGATCGGCTTGACCCGCTCGAACGCGGTCGCATCGCCGCCAACCATGATCGACAACGTCGCGTTGACGGCGCCCACCTCGCCGCCGCTCACCGGCGCATCGAGCATCGTCGATCCCTTGGCCGCGACTGCGGCCGAAAGCCGGCGTGTCGCCACTGGCGAGATGCTGCTCATGTCGATCACGATCGAACCTGCGGCCAGTGAAGACAGGACACCGTCGGGGCCGCTGATCACCCGCTCGACGTCGGGCGTGTCAGGCAGCATCGTGATGACGACCGTTGATCGCCGGGCGAGATCGGCGATATCGGCCGCGGCGATCGCACCGGCCGCGATCAGCGTCTCCACCGAGCCGCGGCTGCGGTTGTAGACCAGCAGCTGATGTCCTTTTTTCAACAGGTGTCCGGCCATCGGTCGGCCCATCACCCCAAGTCCGATGAATCCAATCTGTTCAGACATCGAAAGGCCTCCGAAGTATCCGCTACAATGCGGGGCTCGTGGATCTTCTAGACACGGTCGCGTTGATTACCGGCGCCAAACGGATCGGCGCCAGCGTTGCCGAGGCGCTCGCGCAACGCGGCGTTAGCGTCGCGCTGTCCTATTCACGATCCAGAACCGAAGCCGAGCTCGCCGTCGAACGCGTCCGGACGCTCGGTGCCCGAGGAGCGGCGTTCCAAGCCGATCTCACCTCGCCAGACGCCTGCCGCGCACTCGTCGCATCGGCTGTCTCGGCGTTCGGCCGTCTGGATATTCTCATTCAGATGGCGTCAGTGTACGTCGCCCGTCCTTTCGACGAGCTCACCGACGACGACTGGGCGGCGTCGGTCAACCTGGACCTGCGCTCGACATTCCTGTGCGCGCAGGCTGCCGTGCCCCACATGCGCGCGCAGGGCGGCGGCCGGATCATCAACTTCAGCGACTGGGTCGCCAGGAGCGGCCGTCCCCGCTATCGCGGCTATCTCCCGTACTACGTCGCGAAGGCGGGAGTGATCGCACTCACCGAGGCGCTGGCGCTCGAGCTCGCGCCCGACCACATCCTGGTCAATGCGATCGCTCCAGGGCCGATCGTCGCCCCGCCCGGCACCACCGCCGATGAGCAACTGGCCGTGACGGCCGCGACGCCGCTCGGCCGCTGGGGCGGCGAAGCCGAGATCGTCAAGACGGTGCTCGCGCTGCTCGACAGCGACTTCATCACCGGTGAGACGATCCGGGTCGACGGCGGCAGACACCTGAGCTAGCGCTCAGAAATCGGGAATGAGCGCGCCTCTATTTGTACGAAGGGCGGGCCTTCAGGCCCGCGCAGAGCCGGACCTGAAGGTCCGGCCTACGACGCACTACACGAATTGGCGACCCGCTGTGGGACTTAGGAATTCGCGCTTAAACGCCAGCCTTGTCGAGTATCGAGGCCAGGACCGCTTGAGCTCGGCCGAGGGGCAGGTTACTCACGTAGAAATGCCGCGCCCCGGCGTCGAGCAGGGCGCGCACGGATCGGGCACAGACCTCTTCCGGCGTCGCTCCGGCGCCGAATTCCCGGGTGAGTCCTTCCGCGGGGACCGGCAGGAAGCTGTTGAGGGCGGCCAGCGTCCGCGGGTTGGCGCTTCGATAGAAAAACACCCCGAACACCCCGGGCAACGACAGCCGGCGGCGGTCAGCGGTTTCGATGAAGCGGCTGACGGCGGCGATCTGATGGTGGCTCACGACCTGGGTGAGGAAAAACTCGGCGTGCAGCTCGGGCGAGGTCAGAAAGTCGACCTGCCGCTCGGCATCCGCGTGCGGATTGGCCCAGCCCCCAAGGGACAAGCCCTGATCGCGGCCGCGAATCAGCTGGCGCAGCTGCCAGGCGTGCTCCAGGCATCGCGGCACGCCCACCGACTTGTCTCCACCGAGAACGACCAGCGCCGGGAAGCCGTGCTGGCGAGCGCGGTCGGCGTACGACTCGCAGAACTGCTGTGAATGCTTGGTGGTGAGAAACGGCACGATCCGCTCACGCGGAACGTCGGTGCCGAGGTTGGTCACGAGGTGTCGGAGGTTGTCTTCCTCGTCCGCGCCGACGGCGCTATCGGTCAGGAAGACGTAGGTCCCTTCCGAGGTGAGGCGCCGGACGGCGTGGTAGGTATCGATCCACGCGTTCATGCCTTCGTTCGTCGCGAGCTCCGCCCGCGGCGGGCGCAGTTCGGCGGCGAAGACGGAGGTGCCCGATCGCAGGGCTGTCAGGAGGTCCGGAGGAGGCATCAATCGGGCTGGTCAGGCGAGTAGGACTTGGTGAGCCCCACCTGCCCTAATCAGCGCGCCTGTGGCTCTTGAGCACTTCGTCGATGAGAAAAAGGTCGGTCAGCAGCGCGCGCAGGTGAATCGACGCGTTCAGGTTGTCGACCATCTGAGAGCTGATCGCCGGTTGTGCGAGGACGAGCTGAATGGCCGCCTGGGCGTGTTTGGCGTCGTGCTCGACGACGTCGACGAAGCCGTCGTAGGGCGCCGTCGGCTGCAAGCCCTGCGCGCCGACATAGTGCGTGATGGCGCCGGGCAGGCCGCTCAGCGCCGCGTCGCACTTCTTCAGGTATTCCCGGGCCTGGCGGCCCGGGTCGTTTCCCTGGTCGGTGGAAAGCCCCTGGGAGGCGTACGCGAGCATGAACTCGTACGCCTCCTCGAGGATGTTGATGCGCGAGCCGAGCTCGGCGGGGACGTCCGCCGGGCTCACGCCTGGCCCGCGGGCTTCGCGCTCGAGCCCTTCGCCACCGGCCAGCGGCTCGGTTCGTGGTGCTCGAGATACTGCCGGCGCGTGATGAAGCCGAGAATCATCGACTTCGTGACCCACCACTTCTCCGGCCGGACGGCGAAGTACACGTGCGCGATGACGAGGCCGACCAGCCCGACGCCGGCGAGGCCGTGCGTCACATACGTGATGCCCCACGTCGCGTCGCTCAGGTAGTACGGGTTGCGCGTGACAATCCCCGTGCGGATGCGCGGGATCATCAGGACGCCGGTGATGATCGCGCCGAGGCCGGCGAACACGATCGCGAGGTGGTACAGGCGATTACCGAGCGGGTACTTGCCCGACTTCGGTCCCGGCACGTCGTGCCCGAACTCGCGCAGCATCTCGGCCTTCAGTTCCGGGATGTCCTTCGGCCCCACCCAGATCGACCAGAAATCGAGGAAGAACGTGGCGTGGATGATGTGGAAGAGGATGGAGACAGTGAGCACGATCCCGGCCATCCAGTGCCATTGCACCCACGGGAACTTCACCCCGGCGATCGGGAGGAACGCCGTGAACAGCAGGACGAACATCGCCGCCGCCATCACCCAATGGAACAGCCGCGCCGCGAGGCCGTGCCGCTCGATTTTCGCCGGCAGGTTCTTGTACTGGGCTTCGAGCGCGTCGGTCTCAGCCGAGCTCCGCTTGCGGTGCGCGGAGAACAGCATGTAGCTGGCGTGCGCGACGAAGAAGAGCACGCCCGCGAACAGCGACGCCCAGAACAGGCTCCACGAGACGTGCGTGAGGACCCACTCACCCCATGGGCTGCGTCCCCACCTTAAGAGGTCCATGTCGCTCCCGCTCCCCGGATGGCGCGCTTCACGAGATTACGCATGAGCGGCACTTTGTAGCCATTGTGCCGCAGCGTCTGGGCGCCCTCGACTGCCATCCTGCCGGCCATGTCGGCGGTCGCTTCGTCGCGCGCCTTGCCGATGATCGCCGTCTCGACGTTGGCGAGTCGCCGCGGCCTCGCCGCGACCGCGTTCACGACCAGGCGCGCCTTGGTGATCGTGTCGCCCGAGACGACGATCGCCGAGGCGACGTTCACCAGCGGGAAGTCCCACACCTGGCGATCGCGCACTTTCTCGAAATAGAACTGCGCCCCCGCCATCGTCGACGGGATGCGGATGGCGGTGAGGATCTCGTTCGGCGCGAGGACGTTCATCTTCGTGATGTCGATCCCCGGGCCGATCCAGTACTCCTCGGCCGGGACGACGCGCTCGCCCTTCGGTCCGCGGATGACCATCGACGCGTCGAGCGCGACGAGCGCCGGCGCCGTATCCGACGGGTTCACCGCGACGCAGCGGTCGGCGTCGAAGATCGCGTGCTCGCGGTTCACCGCCGTCGGCGTGTCGGCGTAGCAGATGTTGCCGCCCGCCCGGTAGCAGGTCCAGCCGCCGCGGTAGTACCAGCAGCGCGTGTCCTGCGACACGTTGCCGCCGATCGTCCCCTGATTGCGGATCTGCGGAGAGGCGACGAGCTCGGCCGCTTCCATCAGCAGGCTGAACTTGTCGCGAACCACCGGATGCTTGACGATCTCGGTGAGCGTCGTCATCGCGCCGATCTCGAGGCCGCCGTTGAGCTCCTTGATCGTCCCGAGATCGACGACCGCCTTCGGCTTCTTGAGGCGGTCCTTGAGCCAGTCCATGCTGTCGAGACCGCCCGCCAGCACCAGCGCGTCGGCGCCGTGCTTGTCGAGCAGCTTGATGGCATCGTCGATACTGGCCGGCTGATACAGTTCAAACACCGGCATGACGTCGCGAATCACGGCCATATAAGCATTCCTCTCAGTGCAGATTTCAGATTGCTGATTTCAGATTCAATCAACAAATCAATCTGCCTTCTGAAATCTCAAATCTGCAATCTCAAACGTGAGCCGTGAGGGCCTCGTGTGTGCGTTGTCCGCCGTTTTCGAGCGCGTTCAGCAGGATGTCGAGCGACACGGGCGCCTTCCGGAACGCTTCGTCGCCAATCGCGTCGGCAATCGCGTTCATGATCGCGCCGTACGCCGCGCCGACCGGCGGCTCGCCGACGCCGCGGATGCCGGTGGGCGTCTCGGGATCCGGCAGCCCGACCGCCTCGGCCGCGAAGTTGAGCGGCGCGTCGAGAATCGTCGGCGGTTTGTTCTGGTAGAAGCGGCGCGCCAGCGCGACGCCGTACTGCTGGTCGTAGGCCCAGCGCTGCGTGCGCGCGTGGCCCAGCCCCAGCATCGACCCGCCGAAGAGCTGCCCCTTCAGGCCGCGTGGGTTGAGCACCGTGCCGACGTCCGCGATCGCGGCGTAGTCCACCACCCGGACAACGCCCGTTTCGGTGTCCACTTCGACTTCCGCGAAGCCGACGACGAAGGACTGCGACTGGCCGTCGCGCGGGTACGCGTCCTTGGCGACCGCCATCAGCCCCTGGCCGACGAGGTTCTTCGCCGACGTCTTGGTGAAGTGGTTGATGTCCTCCGGCAGCTCGAGGCCGTCGAACTTCCCGCCGTACTCGATCGCTTTCTGCGCGGCCTGCGCGAACGTCATGCTGCCGCCCGGCCCGGACACCTTGCCGCCGGCGACCTTGTACGCCTCGGGCTTGCCGCCGTGTGCCTTCGCCGCGATCTCCTGCAGCTTCTTGATCGCGTCGGTGGCGGCGGCGTGCGCCGCGCGCGTCATCGCGTGCGCGGTCTGGCTGCCGGCCGAGATGCAGGTCCACGGCAGGTTCTTCGCCGTGTTGCCGAACACGACGTCGCACATCTCCCAGGGCTGCCCCAGCATCTCCGCCGCCTGACGATGGACGTCGAAGGCCGAGTGCGTGCCGTGGTTGCCGATGCCCGACTGGAACGTGATGCGGCCGTCCGGTTTGATGATGAAGAGGCCGTCGAAGCCGATCGAGCCGCCGGAGTACGGGCTGACGGCGACGCCGATGCCGCGCGCCTTGTTCCCCTGCTTCTTGCCGCTGTAGGCCGCCTTCTTGGCTTCCCAGTCGAACAGCTCGTGCCCCTTGTCGAGCGCTTCCTTGACGAAGGCGCTGGTCACATAGGCCTGCTTGCCGTTGGGCAGCGCGGGGCCGAACGGCGCGTGACCGGCGGGCGCGTTGATTCGTCGGACCGCCACCTGATCGAGGCCCAGCTTCTTGGCGGCCTTCGAGAGCAGCGGTTCGAAGAGGCCGATGCCCTGCGCGCCGCCAGGCGCGCGCTGCGACGTCTTCGGCGGCGTGTTGGTGAGCACGGTCAGCCCGCGCCACCGCATCGTCTCCGGCTGA
>JBBQEJ010000207.1:0-8232 GCA_038320555.1 Vicinamibacterales bacterium
GAAACCGCAGGACACATCTCGCGCAGAGACCGCAGAGCACGCAGAGAAGAAACCGCAGGGACACATCTCGCGCAGCGGGCGCGGAGCACGCAGAGAGAAACCGCAGGACACATCGCGCGCAGAGAGCGCAGAGCACGCAGAGGAAGAACCTCAGAGTAATCTCGCGCAGAGAGCGCGGAGCACGCAGAGAAGAAACCTCAGGGACACATCTCGCGCAGGGAACGCAGAGCAGAACATCCTGCATCTCGGCGCAGCCCAACTGAGTTCCACCGACGCCGGCCTGCTGCCCTGCGCAAAGCGCGGCCGGCGGAATGCTGAATTATTCTTTTCTTTTCATATCTTGCCATCAAACGCGCCGGCGGGCCGAGCAGTTTCTACGTGAATAGGCACGGAATAGTTGAAGACCCGAGCAAAAATGCGCGGCATTGTCTGTGCACGTTCAGATGCATGCGCACAGAAGTCGATTTAAATCGAATTGCTGGAGAAATCATCGGCGGGGGAATGGCCGTTCACCGAGCCGTTGGTCCCGGGTGTTTTGAATCCGCGTATACACCGTGCGTGGCGTACGAACTCCACAAACGCGGGCTTGATTTCACTGCCAAGGTTCCGATCACAATTCAATATGAAAGCCTAATAATCCCGCGTGCGTACGAGGCGGATTTCATCGTCGAAGGAAGCATCGTCCTTGAGCTGAAAGCGACCAGGGCGCTGGAGCCAGTGGATGCGCGACAGTTGATCACGTACCTGCGTTTCACCGGATGCCCGCTTGGGTTGTTGATGAACTTCGGGGCCGCCACGATGCTTGATGGCCTCAAACGCATCGTGAATAACTTCCCCGATGGCACGCCCGCTGTCCCGCACGCCGAAACCACTGTGAAGGACGAGAACAGCGTGGACCGAGGCGGCATATCATGACCGGTCGGATTCTGAACTGATTTGGCTCGATACCTCTGCGGTGTCACCGCAAGATGGGGAAGTCTCAGCGTCCTCGACACCTCTTGGGGAGACCGGCAGTTATTTTGTGCGCGCTCGGCGGCGGTCTGCGCGAGATCAGATAGGGAGCTGTCTGCGCCCGTCGCGGTCTCTGCGCGAGCTCGGGCCTCTGCTCTGCGCCTCTGGGAGTCTGCATGAGATCGGATTGGATCTGCTCTGCGCCCCCGGCGGACTCTGCGCGAGATCGGATTGGATCTGCTCTGCGCCTGACCTGATGGCCTTCTTCGGACCATCGTTACTGGAGAATGGCGCTCGTCGGGTCGGTTAACAGGTCCTGGTCGTCCGTTCGTCGTCCGTCCTGATCAGCGCCCCATCGTGATCGTGGCTGCCCCGGCCGCTTTGAACTCCGCTGGCGTGAGATACCCCAGACTTGAATGCGGACGGACGTCGTTGTAGTGCCGCCGCCATTGCTCGATGCCGACCTTCACGTCGACACGATTCCGAAACCACTGGATCGTCAGGTACTCGTCGCGCAACTTGCCGTTGAACGATTCGTCGGCGCCATTCTGCCATGGCTTCCCCGGATCGATCAGCGCCGTCTCGATGCCGGCCCCGTGCGGCCAGCGCAGGATCGCGCACGCCACAAACTCGGGCCCGTTGTCCGACCGCAGGTAGCGCGGGGCCCCGTGCAGGCTGACGAGCTGCGTGAGCACGTCGATGACGCGCCCGGACCGAATGCCGCCGGCCACGTCGATCGCGAGGCACTCGCGCGTCCACTCGTCGATGATGGCAAGGCACTTCAGCGTCTGCCCGTTGGCGCAGGTATCGAACACGAAGTCATACGCCCAGACGTGATTCGCCCCGGTCGCGGGCACCGGGCGTGGGCGCCCGGTCGCCGCCCGGCGTCGCGGCCGACGGCGCGGCACCTGCAGCGCCGCCTGGCGCCACAGGCGATGGGTCCGATCCGCGCTCATCACGTGCCCGCGCGCTGCAGGAAGATGCGGATGCGTCGATACCCGTAGCGTGGATATTGGCCGGCGAGCTCGCGCATGACCGTCAGCGCCGGCGCGTCGCGGACTGCCAACCGCGATTGATAGCCCAGCGTCGAGCGCGCGACCGATAGGAGGGCGCACGCGCGGCGGCTCGACAGGCCACGCCCGAGGGCGTACGCGACCTGCTGCCGGCGCACGCGTGCGCCTACCATTTTTTTCGGGTGATCTCCTTGAGGACGTCGATCTCGAGATCCCGGTCGGCCACCATCTTCTTCAGCCGCCCGTTTTCGCCCTCGAGCTGCGCAGTCGCTTGATGTCGGCCGGGTCCAACGTGCCGAAGTGTTTGCGCCAGCCGTAGATCGTCTGCGCTGACGCCGTGTTTCTTGGCCACCTCGGGCACGGGCCGCTGGTCGGCCTCGCGGAGGATGGTCACCATCTGCTCTTCGCTGAATCGCGTCTTCTTCATGGCCCCTCGTTTTCTCCGAGGACGCCATTCTCTCAGGCTTCAACTGGTCCGAAAAACGCCACTCAGGTCAACGCCCTCGGCGGTCTCTGGGCGAGATCGGATTGGATCTGCTCTGCGCCCTCTGCGGACGCTGCGCGAGATGGAGTTGGAACTGCTCTGCGCCCTCGGCGGTCGCTGGGCGAGATCGGATTGGATCTGCTCTGCGCCCTCTGCGGACGCTGCGCGAGATCGGGTTGGATCTGCTCTGCGCCCGCGGCGGTCGCTGCGCGAGATCGGACTGGATCTGCTCTGCGCCCTCTGCGGACTCTGCGCGAGATCTGGTTGGATCTGCTCTGCGCCCTCGGCGGACTCTGCGCGAGATCAGATTAGATTTGCTCTGCGCGCTCGGCGGGGTCTGCGCGAGATCAGACTGGATCTGCTCCTGCGCCCTCGGCGGTCGCTGCGCGAGATGGAGTTGGATCTGCTCTGCGCCCTCGGCGGACTCTGCGCGAGATCAGATTGGATTTGCTCTGCGCGCTCGGCGGTGTCTGCGCGAGATCAGACTGGATCTGCTCTGCGCCCTCCGCGGTCTCTGCGCGAGATACTTCTCTGCGCGAGACCACGCTCAGTGCGACGTCGCCGGAATCCCCACGGGCGATTGCTTCTTATCCGGTGGATGGAACAGCAGCGCCAAGGCCACCGCGGCCCCGATCGCCGAGATCAGCGGAACCAGGAACAAGCCTCGGAAGTCCACGATCCCGCCGTGGTTGAAGGTCTCGCTGATGAGAATCGGGCCGATCGTGTTGGCCACGAGCGGACCGAACCCGAGGATCATCAGATTGAAGAGCCCCTGGGCGCTCGCGCGGGCGTCCTTCGGGAAGAATTCATCCACAAAGATGTACACGGTCGCGAAGAAGAACGCGTAGGCGATCCCGTGCAGCACGTTGACGAAGACGACGAGCGCGGGATACTGCGGCAGGAACGCAAACACCGCAAACCGCGCCGCATGTCCCAGAATCCCGATAATCATCGTCATCCGCCAGCCGAGGCGTTTCAGCGCCACTCCCAGCACCAGCATCGTCAGGATTTCGGCGATCTGTCCGATGCTCATGACGGGCATGATCCAGTTGCCCGGGATACCGACGCCGCCGGCGACCGCCTCCGTGCCAAGAAATCGTCCCGTCCAGTTGAAGAACAGGTTGTGGACCGTCGCATCGACGAACGTCACGAGCCACAGAATAAGAATGAAGGGATGACGGAGCAACCGGACCGCCTCGAGCCATGCGAACCGGTTCGCGCCCGCTTCGACGGGCTTGGGCGGCGTGTGCGGAAGCGTCAGGCTGAACGCCGCCAGCACGAGCGACGCGGCGCCCGCCACGATGAAGGTCCAGGTAGTGCCCGCTTCAAGCGCGGGTCCCGTGAGCCCGGACGCCAACACCGTTCCGAGCCAGCTCACCAGCCCTTCGGGCGCGGCGGCGCTGACCTTCGCCCAGTCGACGAGGATGAACGTGAACGGCCAGGCCGCGAGAATCCATCCGATGGTGCCGCCCATGCGCACGATGCCGAATTCCTTCTGCGGATCCTTCATGTGCGCGAACGCGATCGAGTTGGTGATGGAGATCGTCGGGACGTAGAGCAGGCAATGCACGAGCATCGCGCCGAAGAACGGCCAGAATGAACGTGTCCACGCGAGCGACAGCATCGCGATGCCGCCGATCAAGTGGCTGACCGACAGGAATTTTTCTGCCGCGAAGTTCCGATCGGCGAATTGGTTGCTGAAGAACATGCCGACGATGGCGGCGATTGGAAACGCGTTGAGAATCCAGCTCTGTTGGGCCGCGCTGAACCCGAGGCTTGGGAGGTACCCGAAGATCAGGGGAAACCAGGCGCCCCAGATAAAGAACTCCAGCACCATCATCAGGATCAGCTTGAAGCGAATGGCTTTATTCATAGGAGGTGGGCTTACGACTCAGGACTTGCCGCTCAGGGCTCAGGGCTCGGAGGCTCGCCGGGCCCAGGGCTCTTCCTGAGCCCTGAGCCCTGAGCCCTACGTGAGCTTGAACCCTTCCCGGTAATTGCGGGTCAGGAATTCGTTCGGATCGACGGTTCGGTTGCCCATCTTCACCGTGTTCGTGACGTGGCCTTTCGCGCCGTCGTAGTAGATTTTCCCACCGGCGCGGAGGGCGACCACGCCGAGCAGCATGACTTCGACGAGCCGTGAGGCGTAGTCGAACGGGCTCGAGATTTCCGCCTTGCCCTTGATGGCCTCGACCCAGTTCATCTCGTGCTCTTCGTGCGCGATGCGCGCGAGTTTGGGCTTCGGCGCGCCGGATGACTCGTGCAGCGACTTCGGCAGCAGCCGCGGGTTTGCGCCGTACGTGTCCTGGAGCATCTTGCCCTTGGCGCCTATATAAAGGACGCCACCTTCGCCGTTCAGCCGCTCGTCACCGATTTCCTCCGGCTTGGGCGGGTTGAAGCCGCCGTCGTACCACGTCAGCTTCACGGCCGGCATGTTCCCGCGCGCCGCGAACTCGTAGTACGTCGTCGTCGCGCTTGGATACGTCGCGCCGTTGAAGGGGGTCGAAATCGTTTCGACCGACGTTGGCATCCCGAGGTTCAGCGACCAGAACGGGTGATCGATCAGGTGCGCGCCCATGTCACCGAGTGCGCCCTGGCCCCAGTCCACCCAGCCGCGCCAGTTGAACGGGTGATAGATCGGGTGGTAATCGACCGGGGGTGCCACGCCGAGGAACAGATCCCACGAGAGCTTGTCGGGCACGGGGAAGTTGCCGGCGAGCGCCGCGGCAATCCGCGCCTCGACGCCTGAGCCGTCCCAGCGAAGCGGACGATCCGGGTTGACGGCGGGGAGGGGCGCTGGCCGGGGGATGCCCTGCGGCCAGTAGCCAAGCGGCCGATTGGTCCAGACGTGGACCTCACGAATGTCGCCGATGGCGCCGCCGGTGATGTACTCATACCCCGTGCGGGCGCCGTCCTGGGAGTGTCCCTGGTTCCCCATCTGGGTGACGACTTTGGGGTTGTCCTTTGCCTTCTGCGCGAGATGTCGCGCTTCGTGCACCGACCAGCAGAGCGGCTTCTGAACGTAGACGTGCTTGCCGGAATCCATCGCGAGCGACGCGATCGCGGCGTGCATGTGGTCGGGCGTGGCGACGACGATGCCGTCGATGTCTTTCTGCTTGTCGAGCATCTCGCGGTAGTCGCTATACCGCTTCAGCTTCGGCAACTGCTCGTCCAGGAACCTCTTGAGATTTGCGGTACTATTCTGGGCAGGGCGCCGGGCGTTGGCGTCCATCTGAGGCTTGGACAAGGCCGGACGCGGCCGCTGCCCCTGCCCCTGCCCCTGGGGACTAGTCGCTCCCTGCATCCGGGCGAGGTCCGCCTGGTACTGGGTGAACCTGCTCTCGGCGTACCCCCAGTCCACGTCGCAGACCGCGACGATGTTCTGGCTCATAAGGGCGCGGGTGTTGGATCCGCCCATGCCGCCGATGCCCACGGTCGCTATGTTCACGGTATCGCTCGGCGCCTGAAACCCGCGTCCGAGCACGTGCCGCGGCACGATCGTCAGGCCCGCACCGGTGGCGGCGACGGTCGTCACGAACTTCCGCCGCGAAATGCCGTCTGTCATGATTGTCCCCTTTCGAACCTTAGTCAGCGTTCAGGACATTCGCACGATGCACCGCTTTCGGTCAAGAGGCAGCTTCGCCCTCTGGATATGGCTGGCGCTCGGCCTGGCATCGCCCGAAGCCGACCTGAAGACAGTCCTTCAACGCGCGGGTGCGTATGCTGCTGATTATCACGAACGTTTTACCGTGCTGGTGGCTGAGGAGCGCTACGTCCAGCGCGTCGGGCCGGACCCGGCCCGTGGCGCGGGTGGGGCGATCGAACAGGAACGCATTCTCAGGTCCGATTACGTCATCGTTCGCGACTTCGCGGGTTCAAACTCGTGGCTCGGCGTCCGTGACGTGTTCGACGTCGATGGGCAGCCGGTGAACGCGGATCGCACGCGCCTTCAGTCGCTCCTGGGCGATACGACGCGTCCGCTGGCGGCGCGCGTGCGCGCGCTGGCGGACCTGCAGGCGAAATACAACCTGGGCGATCTCTACCGCACCATCAACGTGCCAACGCTCGCGCTCGAGTTTCTGCTGCCCGATCCCCAGCCGCGATTCCGTTTCAAACACACTGGAACGACTGCCTTCCGCGGCGCGTCCGTCTGGATCGTGACGTTCGAGGAACGCGATCGGCCGACCATCATTCGGACGCCGGAAGGGCGCGACGTCCGGTCGAGCGGCACGTTCTGGATCGATCCCGCAACCGGTTCGGTGCTTCGGAGCGAGCTCCGCACGGGACAGATTCCCGGCCGGCCGCTCCATTCGATCATCATCGTCAGCTATACCCACAACACCCGGTTCGACATGCTCCTGCCCGACGACATGAACGAGCTATATATCTCCGGCCGCATGCGCATCGAAGGCCACGCGACCTATACAAATTTCCGCAGGTTCGAGACGGAGGTGAGAATAAAGTAGCTTCCAGCTGCCAGTTTCCAGCTGCCAGTCTCCAGTTTCCAGTACTCTTCAGCCGCCAGCCGCCAGCCGCCAGCCGCGCCTACACTCGCCCAAGCATCCACGTCACCACGTCCTGACGCCTGGAAAAAAGCAGGCGGGGCGCAATATCCGGCAGGCGAATACCTGCAGCCTCCGCCATCGTGTTGACGGCGATCTGCGCCTCTGCCTCCTGGAGCGGCCACGGGGGGTGATGAATGTCGAGCCGGCAGGCGTGGAATCCTGAATCGACGGTAAAGAGGCAATAGCGTTCCGTCAGGAAGTACTCGAGCGTTCCCTCGATCGGCGCGCGTATGTCGCCGATCGGACGATAGCGTGCCAGAAACGCTGCGGGGGCGCCAGACGACGAGGTGCGCCGGCTCTCGTACCGAATCCATCCATCCTCCTCGACGACCTGCATCGCGGCCGAGTAATAAGCAAGATGGACCACGGTTCGCGCGACGACAACGGCAACCGGATTGGTCGCGTCGAGGCTGAAAAAATACACGCCCGGGACGCCGCCGACCCGCACGTACGTGCGAACGTTGAGCTCGGGAAACGCTGAGATCCACGGAAGGGCGGGGATGCCGCGCGGCGCGACATGGCTCATATGAAACGGCACGATGCCGACCCACGCTTGCCGCTCGAATTCATCGAGCTCGAATCCCGCCGGAATCTTTTCGCGAAGCGCGGCAGCATCGACGGGCCAATGCGCGAACAGCAGATCGTGCCACGTCTGCGTCATCACCCAGGGGGCCGACGGCATCGGCCACGGGCGATGGGCTGTACGGTCAAGGATGTCGTAGTTGAACGCCATCGAGATCTGACCCCGTCGGCTATCGTACGACGAACAACATACGCGGGAAGTCGAATTTGCCGGCGACCGCGTCGATGATGTTGATCTGGCAGGTATACAAGCCCGGCGTAAAAGACGACGCCGGCACTTCGAACTGAAAGAGCGCCGCATGCCGATCGGGGACGTCGACGGCTGTGCGTTCGACGACTGGCGTTTCAAAGACCTTGACCTTGCCCCGGTAGAACGCGAGGCTCGTGCGGAGCTGCGGGGTCGACCCGTTGGCCTGCCCCGGATCGTACACTTCGTAGTAGAAGAACAGCTTCTGATCCTTGCCCACGACGTGCGTGAGGTTGGGCAGGAGCTGCACGCCGTCACGCACGAGCGGATTGTCGGTCTTGCCCTTCGCCGCCACCGTCTGCAGCTGCGTGCTGAGCACGACGGAACTGACTTTCATCGCCGCTTGCTTGAGCTCGGGCACGACGATCGGAGCCTCGAACGATCCGACCA
>JBBQEJ010000208.1:0-8218 GCA_038320555.1 Vicinamibacterales bacterium
GGACTTTTGTCACCCAGAGCCCGTACCCCAGCGCCCGGCCGCCTAACCGGTCGCTGCAGCCGACGAGCCGCAGCCGGCGTCGTTCCAAGCAGCCGAAGTCAGGCCGCGCAGCTCGCGGCTGAGCGGCAGGACGCTAGGCCGTCAACCCATGAGCAGCGCCAAGACCGAAGCAAGCTGTGCACGGAACGCTGGCCCATGGCTCAAGCCCTCGGGCGACCGTATGTTGCCAGCCCTCCCGGAACTCGACTCATCGTATGAAAATGAACGCGCGCGCGCTCCGCTCTTGTGCTGTGCTCCCGCTGCTGCTGTCGGCCACCGGCAGCGGCGCACTGACGGCCAGACCGACCACCGCCGTTCCCGCCCGCATCGTCCCAGGTTACCGAACGATCTGGGAGGGAGACCTGCGGGCCGACCTCACCTTCCTCACCTCCGATGCGCTCCAGGGGCGGATGTCGCTTGAGAACGGGGACGCGGTGGCGATCGAGTGGGTCGCGTCGGAACTCAAGAAGGCGGGGCTCAAGCCAGCGTTCGGTGACAGCTACGTCCAGCCCGTACCGGTTGTCGAGTACCGCGCGGACGCATCACAGTCGAGAATCGTCCTCCGGCGCGCTGGCGGTGAACAGACGTTCGCGTGGGCCGACATTTCTGGCGGCTTCAAGCGCCCGGTGGACATCACGGCGCCCGTTGTCTTCGCTGGATTTGGCGTCAGCGCGCCGGAGTTAGGCTACGATGATTACGCGGGAATCGACATCACAGGCAAAATCGCTCTCGTGTTCGAGCACGAGCCGCAGGAGAACAATCCTCGGTCGGTGTTCAACGGCACCGGCAACACCCGCCACGCCACCAACCGGGTGAAGGCACTCACCGCGCAGTCGCGGGGCGCAGTTGCACTGCTTGTGGTCCCCGAGCCCAATCGCACCCACCTTTCCAACGCGGAGCGCATCTTGCGCATCGGGGGCTCGGCGACTCGCTCGCTTCCGCCGCCGTCCCAGGCGCTTCAGCAGGACACGCTCAACATCCCGGTTCTCTTGGGGTCCGACAGCGCCGCACGGGAGTTGATGAAGACAGCCGAGATCACGCCGTCGCGCGCGCAGGAGATCATCGACCGCGATCTCAAGCCGCAATCATGCCCGCTTCTGGATACCGACCTCTCGATCCACTTGCGCAGCCAATACGTGAAGGAAGGGATCACCTACAACGTCGGTGGCCTGCTGGAAGGCAGTTCCCCCGCGCTGCGCGGCGAGACAATCTTCATTAGTAGCCACCATGATCACGACGGGATGACAGCCGAAGGGGTGTGGCACGGTGCTGATGATAACGGGTCCGGCACGGTGGGCGTCGTCGCTCTCGCGCGCGCCTTTCAGGCGAACACGCCGAAGCCGAAGCGCTCGATTGTCTTCCTCTCGTTTGCCGCTGAGGAGCGGGGACTGCTGGGTGCATACTTCCTGGCGGCGCACCCGGTGCGTGATCTCGCCACCACGCGTGCGATGTTGAACTTTGACATGATTGGGCGGGACGAAGCGCCGAGCCCGCAGACGGATGGCCTTATCGACATTCCGACGGAAACCAGCAATCGTCTCAACCTGATCGGCGCGAAATACAGCCCCGACTACAATCGGGTGGTCATCGCGCAGAATGCCGCGATAGGGCTGGTACTGGACGATCGCTTCGATCACGAATCGGCGCTGAACATCTTCTTCCGGAGTGATCAATTCCCCTTCGTGCTCAAGAACGTTCCGGCGTTCTGGTGGTTCACGGGATTCCATCCCGACTACCATCACGTCACGGATACGGCCGACAAGATCAACTACACGAAGATGGCAAAGATCCTGCGACTGGCCTACCTGACGGCGTGGGTTTTCGGTGACACGGCTACGCCGCCCCGCTTCGTGATCAACCCGTAGCCAAGCGGGACAAAGGGGCCAGCCGGGAATACCGGCCGGCCGCCTCCCAAGCGGCTGCACCCGACGGCGGCCGGGGCGCCATCGTGGAGCTTGAGGCGTCGTCGTGCGGCCGCCGCAGGTGAGCCGCATGGCGTTGTGCCGTCAAACCAGCAATCGTTCCGAGGACCAACACAGTTAGGAGGATCCCAATGAAGTACGTGATCAGCTGGTTCGAACGCCCGCAGGGTTCGGCCCTCGAGTACGAGAATGCCCAGAAGCGAATCCTTGAGGTATTCGGTCAATGGAAGGCACCCGCCAATTTCAAGATCGAATTCTTCGTGATTCGAGTCGGCGAGTGGGGTGGGCATATGCTGGTCGAGTGCGACAATCCGGTGACCATCCACAAGTTTTGTTCGATGCTTCCCGCTTTCATATTTGAGGCGCGACCCGTCATTACGGTCGAGGAAGCCGTCCGCGGCGAACTCGAGGTAATTACCTGGCGGGATGGACTGAAAGGCAACTGATGGTTCGACAGATCGGGTCGTGTGAAATCCAGACCGAGAAGCGCTTATGAGATTACGCAGGACTTGCCCCGGAATACGGATGAAAGACGCCTCCGTATTCGCCCGCTCTCACTCTCGACCCAGGGTGCCGGCGCCTGCGAATCTGTGCGCCGGGCGTTGCTGGCTCCATCGATCGTTGTCACTACGGATGACAGGATCCGCGGCGCTTTGTGCGAGCCGTTTCGTTGAAATCCTGGAGGTTGGCTAACCACGGCTTGCCGCCATCGGCGGCAGGTGAAATCATGCGCCGCTGCGGTTGATGCCTGGGCTAAACGGACAACAGAAAACCAACCAGGCTCTTCAGCTCAAGGCCGCGAGAGGGGCTCCGTCAATTTGAGAGGAGAACGAAAATGGCGTACGGAATCGTGCATCACTTTCCTGGCGGTACCAAGGAGCAGTACGAGGCGACACTCGCGGCTGTGCTTCCCAACAGAGACAGCCTGCCCCAAGGCCAGACCGTCCACGCGGCTGGCGCGTCGGCTGGTGGCTGGACGGTCGTGGCGATCCACGACTCCAGGGAGAGTTGGGAGCGGTTCCGCGACGGCATCCTGATGCCCCGAATGCAGCAGGGCGTCAAAGGCGGATTCACGACGCCACCACAGGAGACGACCTTTGACGTCCACAACCTGAAGCCGTAACAGCCGATTCGGGATCGTTTGATCGCGACGAAGCGTGACCACGCAGCGATGCCGTCACGTCTGCCATGCTATGGAAGCCCGCGGGGTGTCACGGCGGGGGCTCACCCCTCGGGGATTACTTCGCTCGGTGGGGCCCCTTTAGATTCCCGACCTCGCTGCGCGCTCGCGGTCGCCTCCGGCGACTTCCCTCCGGCGCTCGCTTGGCGGCCGCTGGCGCAGTGAACGTCGGCGGGCAGTATGGGAGCCGCGGTCTATTTCGCCGGCACGCGCCTTGAACTCCTCGAGCCAGTTCTGCACGAGCAGAGTCCGGGTCGAAGCGCGCCGAGCATCCAGGGTAGATCCAATGATTGCGTTGCGTTCGGACTAGAACGAGCAGACGCTCATCTGGACCTCTGATCAAGCAACCTGTGTCGGACAGAATCGAGCTGGCGCAAAAATCTGCCGACGAGGTTCCAACTGGCAAACGTTTGGCTTACGACCTTTCCCCAATCAAATCTGAATTCTTGCATTCGATCCAGGCTCGTCGTCACCGATTCTCCACTTGTTCTTCGACGGGCAATGGATTTCTGGCGAAGCAGAGATCTTCGACGATCTGCCCGCCGATCAGGTGTTCCTGGATGATGCGCTCGGCATTCTCCGGTGTGACGCCTCGATACCACGTGCCCTCCGGATACACGACGCAGATCGGACCGCCGGTGCAGATGCGCAGGCACTGGCACTTCGTGCGATAGAACGGACCATCCGGCCCGGTGATGTTCAACTCCTTCATTCGCCCCTTCAGGTAGACCCACGTGCGCTCGCCGGTCTCGAGGTCGGTGCAATCAGGGCCCAGGCAAATGAAGAGATGGCGTGTCAGACGACCGACGCCAAACGCGCGCGCTGCCTCGGAGGGTGACTGATCCGTTCGCTTCGCCACGTCCCGATGATATCGCAGCCGTGGCACCGCGTTTGCTCAGTTGGTCCGTCAGCTTGTTGAAAAGGAGTGTTCATGGCCACCAAAGACAGCGATCGCAAGAGCCCGTCCGAACGGTCCAGCTCGATCGACGACGATGAAATGGTCCGCGGACGCGCCGACGAGATGGAGGACAAGGATAGCGACAGCGACGAGTTCGAGGATACCGAGGATCTGAACGACGAAGAGGAAGAAGAAGGAGACGGCAGCTTCTGACGAACATGCTTCACCGTGCTGCCGTGATCTTCGACGTGGACGGGACGCTCGTCGACAGCAACGACGCGCACGCGCGCGCCTGGGTCGACGCATTTACCGAACATGGAATCGCGGTTCCGTACGAATCAGTGCGCCGCGCGATCGGCATGGGCGGAGACAAGCTCATGCCGCTCGTCGCGGGCCTGCAGGAGGAATCCGCGAAAGGGCAACAGATCGCCCGCCGGCGTGCGGAGATCTTTCAACAGGTGTGGCTGCCGCAGCTCCGTCCCTTCCCACGCATACGCGAGCTTGTCGAGCGCCTCAAAGACGACGGATTCACACTGGCAATCGCGAGCTCCGCGATCGACGAAGAACTTCGCCCTCTCCTGAAGGTTGCCGGCGTCAGCGACCTCATCCCGACCCGCACATCGTCAGACGATGCGGAGAAGTCGAAACCGGATCCCGACATCGTGAAGGTGGCTGTGGAACGCACCGGGTGTCCACCCCACTTGGCGGTCATGATCGGCGACACGCCCTATGATGTCGAAGCCGCGCGTCGCGCCGGGATCCGGATCGTTGCCTTCGAATGCGGCGGATGGGGAAGAGCAGATCTGCGAGGCGCCAGCGAGGTATACCGGGACGCATCGGATCTGCTGGATAACTACGAGAGGTCAGTTTTCTTCCGCCGAACCGCCTCCGCCCGGACTCACTAAAACTGGTTTCACAACCCGTGGCCCGGCTCTCGCGCCGAGATCGCGGAGTGTGTCGCGCGCGAAACACTCTGCGATCTCCGCGAGAGACTAGCGTTTCTTCGCGGCGCTGGCGTATTTGCGGAACACAGCTTCAAGGTTCGCGGGCTTCGTCGTGCGCAGTCGCGCCCACAGGTCACCAGTCTCGCGAAAGCGTGCGGGCGCCGTCACGATCGTGAAGTCCTTCGGGTCCACGCCCTCGTCCACTTCCTTCCACGTCAGCGGTGTGGATACGCCGGCAAACGCGCTTGCGCGCGCGCTGTAGGCGGTCGCGAGCGTCTTCCCCAGGATGTTCTGCAGATAATCGACATACACCGTCCCGCGCGGCCGTGCCCGCACGGTGCGTTCGACGGTTGCGATCTTCGGATGGCGCGACGCGACGACCGTCGCGACGATCTGGCAGAACAGCTGGCCGGACTCGTACGACGTCCGCGGCGGAAGCGGAATGTAGATGTGCAGGCCGCTCGACCCCGATGTCTTGGGCACGCCCGGCACGCGCAGCGTCTCGAGCTCGTCGCGCACCCAGCGGGCGACGTCGAGCACGCGCGAGAACGGCGTCTCGTCGCCGGGATCGAGATCGATCGCGCAGTAGTCGGTATCAAGGGGCGACTGCACGCGTGAAAACCAGGGGTCCTGCGAGATGGCTGCGATCTGCGTCATGTAGAGCAGCGTGATCAGCGATCCGCCGATGAAGCGACGCGCGTCCGGCTCGGAGATCGGCTCGAACTCGTCGGGCAACGTCTCGATGCGCACGCCGGGTGGCGGGTTCTCCTGACGCGAGCGCTGCTGATAGAAAGCGGGTCCGCTGACGCCGTTGGGGAATCGCTTCATCACGAGCGGGCGGTCGGCGACCGCGGGAAGAATGAGGGGCGATATTTCCGCGTAGTAACGCAGCAGATCCCCTTTGGTCAGTTTGCCCTCCGGCCAGAAGACCTTCGCAAGGTTCGTCACGCCGAGACGGAAACCCTCGGGAAGTTCGATCGTGCCGTCTCGCCGGGCGTCCTCGAGGGCGCGAAGCTGATCGATCACGGAAGACAAGGCGTTCGCGGACGGCTTCGAGCGGGGCACTCGCGGAGACCGCGCGGCTTTCTTGCTTGTCTTCCTTCCTGGCAAGGGCTCCGGCACCTCCGTGCCTGCATGGTTTGGCTCACCCGGTGCGCTCGTTTCCCTCCGTACTTCCTCCGGCCGCTTATCATCCCGCAGTCCGAGGTAAACAGGGTGGCGAAGCTTCCCGTCGGCCGTCCACTCCGTGAATCGCACCTGCACGACGAGGTCGAGACGAACCCAGTGGGCGGGCTCGTTGGTTTTCACGCGTGACGAAAACGGGGACTTCGCGATCTCGCGCGGCTTGAGCATCTTCCACAGCCGCTCCAGCTCGGCCTGGTTGAAACCTGTTCCCGTATGACCGGTGTAGGTGAGCGCGTCGGTCTTGCCGTCGTACACCCCGAGGAGCAGGGCGCCGAAGTACTGACGCGCGTGCCGCGGTTCGGTCCAGCCCCCGACGACGAACTCCTGTTCGTGGAGGAGCTTCAGCTTGCGCCAGGCCGGACTGCGCCGTCCTGACTGATAAGGGGAACGGGCTTCTTTGACGATCAGTCCTTCCCATCCTTCGCGGCGCGCGCGCTCGTGCAGCGCGCGGCCGTCGCCGGCGGCCTGATCGCTGATTCGGAGCACGTCAGACGAGTGCCGTCCGATCCGGTCTTCGAGGCGCGCACGGCGTTCCGTGAGCGGGAGTCCCCGGATGTCCTCACCGCCGTCGCGGAGCAGATCGAATGCCATGAGCGCCACGGGCTGGGCCTTGTCGATCTGCTCGACGTCGCGGCTCTCCTTGAGGTGGATGCGTCCCTGAAGACGCTGAAACCCGGCGGGACGTCCTTTCTCGTCGAGCGCCACGATCTCGGCGTCGATGAGCAAGGGGCCTGGCAGCCCTTTGCGTAACCGTTCGAGCGCCCGCACAATCGAGGGAAATTGTGCGGTCTTTTCGTTGCCCAGGCGCGACCAGATGCGCACGCCGTCCCGGTTGCCGGCAGGCGGCACGTGGACGAGCGCCCGAATGCCGTCGTACTTCGGCTCGTACAGGAGCCCGGGCCCCGTCAGCTGGGGATCCGCCAGGGTCGCAAGCATCGGGCGCACGTCTGCGGGGTTATCGCGCCATTTCACAAACCAAGCTTACAAGAACGCGAAATCGTGCAATCCTGTGCACTCGTGCGGATCCGTACGAAATGGACCGATAATCACCGCGAGGAGTTAAGCATTATGGCCGCGCGACCGACGTGGAAAGGGTTCCTGAAGATCAGCCTGGTCAACATTCCTGTGCGGGTGTTTCCCGCCACGGACTCGGCGGCGACCATCAGCTTCAACCAGTTGCATGCTGAATGCCAGACGCGCATCCAGCAGAAGCGGTGGTGTCCCACCTGCGACCGCGAAGTGCCGATGTCGGAAATCGCGAAAGGGTACGAGTTCGAGAAGGGCCGCTACGTCGTGATGACGGAAGAAGACGTCGCGAAGGTGCGGCCGGAATCGACGCGCGTCATCGATCTCGTGCAGTTCACAGACGCCACCGCGATCGATCCGATCTACATCGAGCGCCCGTACTACCTCGCGCCCGACGGCGCGATGGCGACCGAGGCCTTCGCGGTGATGCGCGAGGGCATGAAAGGCAAAGCGGGCATCGGCAAGCTCGCCCTGTACGGCCGGGAGTACCTCGTCGCCGTTGAGCCGCGCGAGAAGGGGCTCGTGATGTACACGATGCGGCATACGAAAGAAGTGCGCAGCATGGACAACATCGAGGAGCTGGATCGCGTCCCGGCGAAGGTGAAGCCTGATGAAATCAAGCTCGCGAAACAGGTGATCGGAAACTTCGAAGGGGATCTGAACCTGTCGGAATACCGCGACGAGTACCAGGAAGAATTACAGCGGATCATCGACGCGAAGATCGCGGGCGAAGAAGTGGTCGCCACGGCGGAAGAGACCCCGCCGAAGGTGGTGAATCTGATGGATGCGCTCCGTCAGAGCCTCGATCGCGTCAGTACCGGGAAGAAGAAAGCGGCGAAGGCCGAAATCGAGAAGCCCGCGAAAGCCGCGCCGAAGAAGCGCGCCGCGCGGTAATAAGGCTTCCTGCGCCCGTGTTAGTCCGTGTGTGTCCGTGGCGCTAGCCGTGCGCGGTGTACTGCTCGAAGATCTGCTGGCGCACCCACTGCGCGGTTGTACCCTCACCGCACTTGATCCGCAAACGCTC
>JBBQEJ010000209.1:0-8201 GCA_038320555.1 Vicinamibacterales bacterium
TATAAACAGTATGGGCGGCTCGACGCAGTTCGCGCATAGCCCGCCATCGTATCGCAAGCCTCCTGAAGGCTTCGCCTAAAGGCGAGGGGTTTCACCCATCCCAGACCGAGACTCTAATCCTCCGAATCCTCGAATCCCGAATCCTGAATCGCGAACCGCGAGGAGGGCACCTGACGTGTGCGAGGTAAGTGATCAATCACTCATCACTAATCCTTGAATCGTTGAATCGTTGGATCCTTGATCGTTGAATCTTCACTCGCTCCGGAGGCTGCCTCCCCCCATCGATTGAAATGGTCTCGCCCGTGATCCAGGCGGCGTTGGGCGAAGCGAGAAAGAAGATCAGATCCGCGAGCGGCTCACCGGGGCGGCCGATCGGGTGCGTGGTTTCGAGTGTTCGAGAAATGCCGCGTAGCTGTCCTCGTTCATTCCGCCACGACGGTGCAGGTTGGAAATGACGACGCCGGGGTTGACGGCGTGACTCTGACGCCTGTCGGCGCCAGTTCCAGCGCGGCACATCGCGTCAACTGATCGATGGCCGATTTGCTGACGCAGTACGCGAGCACGCCGGGAAACGATCGGAGGCCGGTGACGCTCGAAACGTTGACGATCGATCCCTTCGACGCGATCAGCGCCGGCATTGCCGCGCGCATCAGACGAAACGGCGCGCGCGTATTGATGTCCAGCGCGTCCCACTGTTCGTCTGTGGTCGTTTCGATGGAGCCGGATCCAATAATGCCGGCGGCATTCACAAGCGTCGTCAGGCCGCCGAGATGACTCAACGCCGCGTCGACGATCAAGGCGGGCGCGTCCGAGTGCGTCACGTCTGCCCGCAAGCGTCGCGCCTCGGCCTCCTTCACGCTCAACCGCGGCGGCGACCTCCGCCAGCGCGGCGTCGCTCCGCCCCACGACCAGGACTAACGCACCCCCCCCGCGCGAACCGCAACGCCGTGGCCCGACCGATTCCGCTCGACGCTCCCGTCACAATGACCTGCTGAACTGCTGGCATGACCGGTTTTTAGCATGGAATGACTCCGCTCCGGGCTCAGGCCTCAGGGCGGGCTCAAGATGCGGGGACTCAGGGATTCAGGATTCAGGATTCGGGATTCAAGGATTAGGGATAGGGACTAGGGATTCTAGTGTCCCCTCCCTCATTCCGGTGTCCCTGCGGGAGCACAGCCCAGCGGCCGGCTCTTCAACAGATCTGACGATTACCGGCCGAAAAACCGGCCGGAGCGATCCCTCCGTCGTCCGCACGGTCGGCAAGCGTTTTGCGCTTGGGGACGGACAACTGCCCATGTCTTCAGTCATTACTGCCGTGCCCGACGTCTTCACGGCACGTGAAATCGCGCGCGCGGCGGGGGCACGGACCAGCCAGGCCGCGGCGCTCATCGCGGCCGGCACCATCGGGACGGTTGACGGACACTTCATCGCCGCGAGCGACGCCGTGCGCGCCGTGCGGATTCTGCAGGATGCGACGCCTGAGGACGCCGGGGAACTATTCAAGCCGCCCGTGGCAGGACAACGCTCGCCCGGGCGCGCGCTGGCGGCCTCCGGGGCGCTCCATGCGACGGTCCTCGGCTGCCTTGTCTTCCTGGCGACCCTCGGGGCCGCGGCTCCGCCGGAACACCGGGCCGAAACGCTGGTACGGCTGGTGTTTCTGGCGACACCTGGCCCGGGTGGCGGAGGTGGTGGCGGCGGGCTCCGCCAACCGGCCCCTCCACCGAAGGCGCAGATGAAAGGACCCAGCATTGCGCGGAGCCCGGTGCCGCCGCCGCGTCCGATCACGACGCGTCCTCCCGACCCCGAGCCCAGGAGACTCCCACCTCCGGCGCCGCCGGAGCCGGTCGCTCGCCCGGTTGAGCCGCCGCCAGTTCCCGCACCCGCGCCCCTGCCTCAGGTCGTGGCGCCTGTCGCGACTGCGCCGGCGGACACTCGTGATCGGGCCGGTGTGCTGGCGGACGCACAGAGCCAATCCGACAGCCATGGCTCCGGGACGGGAAGCGGCGCGGGAACCGGCCAAGGCACGGGCGTCGGCGAGGGTACGGGCGCGGGCATCGGTCCAGGCTCCGGTGGCGGCACTGGAGGGGGGCCATATCGACCCGGCAGCGGGATCACGGCGCCGGGGCTCCTGCGCGAGGTGAAGCCGGACTACACCGAGGAGGCCCGACGCCGCGGCGTGGAAGGGGACGTCGTCCTCGAGATTGTCGTGCGCTCGAACGGAACCGTCGGAGACGTCCGAGTGATGCAGGGTCTGGGCGGAGGCCTGGATCAACGCGCAATCGATGCGGTGCGGCAGTGGAAATTCTCTCCGGCGCGGCGGTTCGGTACGCCGGTGGACGTCATGGTGGAAGTTGCGGTGGAGTTCAAGCTGCGATAGGAAGAATGGCGGCTCGCGACTAGCGTTGGCGGCTGGCGGTTAGCGACTGGCGGTGTCCAGCAACTGGGAACTGGCAACTGGGAACTGGCAACTGGGTTTCGGGAACTTTTGGGTGACCCTATGGACACGGTATTGATGGCGGTTACTGCACTCTCGCTCGCGATGGCGGCCGGCATGGCGTTCATCGTCGCGAAGCTGCTGCGAGCGGAACGCGCGCGCTCGGAGGCGCGTGTGGCGGCGCTCGGCGCGATGGCGTCAGATACTCTCGTCGATGCACCGTTGCCTCGCCCAGCTGCCGTTCCACGGCGCGAGATCGCGCTCACGCCCGCCGTCTCGCCGTTGCAACGGTCGCGACATGCGGCGCGTTCCGATGATGATCTTGAAATCCGGCCGTCGGATGGTGCGGTCAGCGGCGTATCCACCCTGTTTGCCGAAACCGAGCAGGCGTCACCGTGGGGACGACGCTTGGCAGTCATTGGCGCTTTCGCGGTCGTCCTGCTCATGATTGGATTCGCGACAATGTCCGGCAAGGCACGATCATCGGCATCCGCGGCGCCTGGAACGGCCGTCGCGCAGCAGCAGGCGCCTGCGCTCGACACGACTCCCCTCGAATTGTTGTCGCTGCACCATGCCCAGGAAACGCAGCGCTTCGTCATCAGCGGTCTGGTACAAAATCCCCGCAGTGGCGCGCCTCTCTCGCGCGTCGTCGCCACGGCGTTTCTGTTCGGGCCGGACGGTACCCTTCTGACGAGCGGCCGCGCTCCGCTCGATTTCACGAGCCTGACGCCGGGCGTTGAATCCCCGTTTGTCGTCAGCGTGCCGGTGACCGGGCAGGTGGCGCGGTATCGTGTGGGGTTTCGCACTGAAGACGGCCGTGTGATCGCACACGTCGACAAGCGTGGGCCGGACGCGCTGGCGCAGAAGTAGAGGTCGGAGGGTTCGGATCAAGGCATACTCCGCAGCAAGGGATCGGACCATGAAACACATCAAGCCGCTCGCGCTTGCGACCGTCGCCGTTGCCGCACTGTGGATGGGCGCCACGCCCGAAGGCCGCGCGCGGGACAACGACCCGCCGCAGGACCAGCAGCAGCCGGCGGCGAGCGACCCGCAGTCGTTTCGCTTCCGCACGGGCGTGGAGCTCATCAACGTCACCGCAACCGTGAGTGACCAGAGCGGCCGCTTCGTCTCCGGCCTCCGCAAGGAAGACTTCCGTGTCTTTCAGGACGACCAGGAGCAGCCCATTACTCACTTCAACAGCGAGCGCGTGCCCGTCAGCCTCGGCATTGCGCTCGACACCAGCGGCAGCATGGACGGCGAGAAGATGGCGGCGGCCCGTGAGGCGCTGAACAGCTTTCTGGCGCAGCTCAACGATCCGGACGACGAAGTGTTCCTGTATCGATTCGACAGCAATCCCATGCTCGTGGAGGGATGGACCCACGACAGGCGGCGGATCAGCATGGAGCTCGGACGCCTGCAGCCGCGCGGGGGCACCGCGTTGTATGACGCCGTCGCCGAGTCAATCCCACTGGCGCAGTCAGGGCACAATCGAAAGAAGGCCCTGGTGATTATTTCGGACGGCAACGACACGAGCAGCCGCATCGACGTGCTTTCGCTGAAGCGGATGATTCGCGAGACCGAGGTGCTCGTCTACGCCATCGGCATCGACAGTCAGACCGAGTACGGCTACCAGCCGATTGGCATCGGACAGGGCGGCAGACAGCGTCCGCAGCCGCCACGGCTGCCGATTCCGTGGCCATTCCCGATGCCTGGCGGCGGACGTAGACCACCGCCGGCTTCGCCTCCGACGTTCCCGCCGTCGCCGCGCGGCAACAATCGCGCGAACGACGACCATGTGAATGTGGCCGCGCTGCGCGAAATCACCGACGACAGCGGCGGACGCACCGAGATCGTTCGAGGTGCGCGCGATCTGGATCCGGCAACCGCCGGCATTGCCGACGAGTTGAGCCGCCAGTACTACATCGGGTACGCGGCCACCGGCGTGAAGGACGGTCGCTGGCACCCGATACGCGTCGAGCTGCGCAATCCGAGCTACACCGTGCGCGCGCGCCGCGGATTCGTCGCGACCCCCTGATCGGATTTGGTGAGTTGGTGAATTGGTGAATTGGTGAGTGCATTGGCAACCGGGGGGGCCTGGGATGTGACAATTCACCAATCACTGATTCACTGATTCGCCAACTGTCCCCATTCACCATTCACCAATTTCTCCGCGCTCACGATAGAATCCCGCGTGCATCTTTACGCGGTAGCCGTGGGGCTGAGCGTGCTCGGGAGCTTCGGCGGTCTGCTCGCGGCCTCCACGTTCCTGCTTCTCGGCGAGACAGTCCGCGTCAAGGTCCTGCCGTGGGCGATCAGTTACGCCGTCGGCACGCTGCTCGGCGTGGCGCTGATGGCACTGCTGCCCCAGGCCCTGGAGCGCCTGCCCGCCGCCCGGGCGCTCGGCACGCTGCTCGCCGGCGTGCTCGCGTTCTTTCTGCTCGAGAAGCTCGTCATCTGGCGACACTGCCACGACAGCCACGAGTGTGAAGTGCACACGAGCACCGCCGCCTCGCTCGTGATCGTCGGCGATGCCTTTCACACCCTTGTTGACGGCGCCGTGATCGCGGCCGCGGTGCTGACGTCGATCCCGCTCGGGATCACCACGGCGCTGGCGGTCGCCACGCACGAGATTCCACAGGAGGTCGGCGACGTCGCCATTCTCCTGCGCGCCGGGTTCTCCCGCGGACGGGCGTTCACGCTGAACCTCCTCTCCGGCATCGGCGGCATCCTTGGCGCGGCCGGCATGCTCGCGGCGTCGAAGTCGATGCCCAGTCTGCTTCCGTACGTGCTGGCATTCGCGTCGGGGAACTTTCTGTATGTCGCGATGGCGGATCTGATTCCCGATCTACACCGTGGCGGCCTCGAAGGCGGCCCCATTCGTCAGCTGATCCTCATCAGCGCCGGCATCCTCACCATCGTGGTGCTCTAACTTGACCGGGGCTCTGCCCCGGACCCCGGCCCGGTCGCTTGCGGGGCCCCATGCCCCGCGCCGCTCCCTCGCCCCTCGACGATGCTCGGGACGACCCTGGGCTTGTCGAAAGGTCGCAGGCACGCTGTGCGCCTAGGTCGCAGGGTTCAGGGCTCAGGCTGGCCTCGACTTAGGACAGCCGGACCTGAATGCGCGGCCTGGCATTCGAGATCGGGCCGTAATTCTGACGATCCCACTGGCATCCCATTTGCCTTTTCCAGGTTGCAATGACATCGGCTCGCCTGCCGCGACGGTCGCACGAGGGGGTGTCGGCCGGAGGTTAGGGAATCATGAACGCCAGGGCTTTACTTGCAACTACGGTCGCGCTGCTGGTCACGCTCACGAGCACCGCGTTTGCGCAGGACCGGCGCGACGTCCGCCTTGCCGAAGACATCGGCCGCTCGATCACGACCTATACGCGGCTCACGATCTTCGACGATATCAACGCCGCGGTGGAAAACGGGATGGTCGTACTCTCAGGCAAGGTCACGATGCCGTACAAGAAGAGCGACATGGAGAAACGGATCGCAAGGGTCGACGGCGTGCGCGGCGTGCGCAGCGATATCAGCGTGCTGCCGGTTTCGCAGTTCGACGACGAGCTCCGCTACCGCGTGTCGCGCGCGATTTACGGCAATCCCTCGTTCTGGAATTACGCGGCGATGGCAAACCCGCCGATCCACATCATCGTGGAAGGTGGGCACGTCACGCTGGCCGGCGTCGTCAACAGCAACGTCGAGCGCATGCTCGCGCGGTCGCTCGCGACGGGCCTGGGCGAGCTGTCGGTAACCAACGCGCTGAAGACCGACGCCGAACTGAAAAGCGAGTAAGTGGGCCTGTCCTGAGCGAGCGGAGCTACGCGGCCTCTTCTCCACCTCCCTTGCTCATCGTGAACCAAATGAGAAGGGCGAGGGCCGCGACCGCGGCGGCAAAGGCGCCGGCAAACAGCCATAAGGTGCGGTGCAGGATGGACTGGCTGTCCATCTCGATTTTGACGTCGATCGGCGCGCCCTCGAGCCTATCGGCGAGATGCTGCTCCCACGCGAGGATATTGCCGCGCGCGGGTGAGGTCGGTTGATTCGTGTCGAGATCGCGCGAGTTGTGCCAGATGATCCGGCTGGGAAGATGAAGACGGAAGGCGACGATCTCCGATCCGTTCCAGCCAACGTTCTGAAGCGTCCCCGGCCGTAGGGCCGAGGCGCCGACCTTCTGCTCGAACACGTGATGCCCGTTCTGCACGGCGAGCGTGTACCGAGACCACGAGAACGGCGGCGTCTCGCCCAACTTCTGGATGTCCTTGATATTCAGTCGCACCTGCACGAACCGCCGTCCGGCCCGGCGCCACGGCGGGCTCACCCGTGTCACGTCGGTCACCGGCGATTGGTACGCCGCGCGTATCCGATTGAGGTCGGGGCGCGTGGCCGGATTGAGATCGAGGTCGAGTCCGCGAAGCGCCACGAGCGCCGGGATCGAGGCATTCACGATGAGTGTGGCTGAGCCGTCGAGCGACAGGTACAAATCCTCTTCGTACTCGTACTGCCTGCCGAGAATACCTCCCTTGCAGGCGGCGCCGGCGGCCGCGGCGACAAAGACGACGGCCACCAGAACCGCTCGCGCTGAAAGCGACATTCTTCGGATGATATACTGAATATCCGCGTCATCCCGCCGCTCGTCGGTTGCGCGTAGGCACGGTACAGCGCGCTGTGCACGACTCCCAGTGATGCCCCAACGACTCTTTCTGATCGACGGTAGCTCGCAGATGTACCGCGCCTATCATGCGATGCGCGGGTCCGGCCTCACGGGGCCTGGCGGCAGGTCCACGCACGCCGTCTACATCTTCGTAACGATGCTGCGCAAGCTCATTCAGGATCATCAGCCGCAGTACATCGCCGCGTCGTTCGATCTCGCGGGACCGACGTTTCGATCCGACATGGCGACCGATTACAAGGCCAACCGGGCGCCGATGCCGCCGGATCTCGCCGAGCAGATTCCCTGGGTCCACGAGGCATGCGAGGCGATGGGCGTGCCGATCCTCACCTACGAACGCTTCGAGGCCGACGACGTCATCGGCACACTGGCGACCCGGGCCGTTGCCGAAGGCTTCGAGGTCGCCATCGTCACGGGTGACAAGGACTTCTTTCAGCTCGTGCACGATGGCCTCAAGGTCTACAACCCGCGCGACGACGGGACGTGGTACGACGAGGAAGGCGTCAAGGAGAAGTTCGGCGTCGCGCCGCACCAGGTCGTCGACGTCCTGGCGCTGATGGGGGACTCGATCGACAACATCAAGGGCGTCCCGGGCATCGGCGAGAAAGGCGCCCGCGATCTGATTGCCGCCTACGGCTCGCTCGACGGGCTGCTCGCGCACGCCTCAGCCGTGTCGAACAAGCGGTACCGCGAAGGGTTGCTCGAGCACTCCGAGGATGCGCGGCAGAGCCGGGAGCTGGCCCGCATCCGGACGGACGTGCCGGTCGACTTCATCGCCGAGAGCCTGCGCTACCGGGGCGGGTCGCGCGAACGCTGTTTCGAGCTGTTCACCCGGCTGGGATTCCGCACGCTCGTGATGGAATACGCGCCGGACGCCCAGACGATCGGCAAGGATTACGCGCTCGTGCGCACGATGGACGAGGTTCGCGACCTTGTGCACGCACTGAGAACGTGTGGGCGCTTTGGGTTCCGCCTGCTGCCCGACCTGCCGTCCGCGATGCGCGCGGGAATCGCGGGGCTGACGTTTTCCACCGGTCCGCGCCACGCGCGGTACGTGCCGCTCGCGGAACGCCGATCAGGCACCGATCTCTTTGG
>JBBQEJ010000210.1:0-8187 GCA_038320555.1 Vicinamibacterales bacterium
TTCAGCCAGCGGGCCAGCGAGGCGTGAGAGCCGGCCGCCTCCTCCAGGAAGTTCCATTGCCCCTTCTGCCGGACCCGCTCCCAGCGGCCGGTCCGGATCAGCAGCACGTCTCCGCTCCCGATCTTGACATTGGTCTTGGCCTCCCACGCCTCGAGGTCCTCGCTCGTGATCGCGGTTCCGGGCTCCAGGAATTCCACGCCGCGCAGCCAGGGAATGTCGACCAGCACGCCGCGCGTGAAGATGCCGTCCTTCGCGTTCTGGATGCCAAGCTTGCGGGCGCCGCCCTTCTCGAGGACGTCCACGGAGACGCCGTTGTACAGCTTGCCGTCGTGCGAGAAGTGCGTGAGGCCGTCCATGTGCGAGTGCGCAAAGCCGTGGTACTGGACCGAGTAGCGATCCCCGGCCACGGCGTGCCCACCGAACTCACCCACCGTGAGCTCCTGCTCGAACGGGTTGGTGTTGAGCGCGTCGGCCGTCTTGTTCAGATCCAGCGCAAGTGACACCGACACGCCGTCGCGCACCAGTGCGGCGGCGGCCTTGCGCTTCTCCGGTGTGATCAGGTTGAGCGTCCCGAGCTCGTCGTCCTTGCCCCAGCGCCCCCAGTTGGAGATCTCCTTGAACCACGCCTCGAACTGCGCCCGCGTGACCGTCTCGGGCGGCGCCGCATCTGCGGCCGCGAACGGGCCCGCGGATCCGGCCACCGTCAGGAGAAGCACCATCGCACCGAGCCGCTTGCCCATACCCTTTGACTTCATTGCCGTCTCCTCGTACCAGCCGGAATGGATCGCGTTCCACATCGGCGCCGATCCTACCTCGCCCTTCGCGGCTCGAGCGCTCCAATCTGACGCGGCCCACCCGCGGATGCGGACGGTCCCGCGGGGAACGAGTACGGATGCCGGACTACGAGCGCGACTTCGCCAGCGAGCGCCTGTTGCGGCCGCAGCGGAACATGCACCGCTTTGAGTAGCCAGACACGAGCGGCATCGAGTTCCACGTCAGCCCGGGCGAAGGGATCCGCCTGCTCCGCGCAAACGGCTTCGAGATCGAGGACCTGATCGAGATCTACCGCACGAGGGCGCGCGCGCGCAGCCGCCCTCCGTCACTCTCGAGTGGGCGCGAGCGTGGGCCGTGCGCCTATAGGAAGCATTAATTAGTGGCCTCCCGAAGGTTGACGCAAGGCCTCGTTCTACACCCTGACCGTCCTGACAGAGATAGGTCCTCGTACACGCCGCAGGGACGATCTGCCGGGGCGGGCTGGATTACTAACCACGGCGCGACTAGAACGAAGCCGCTGGCGCGGCGGCCGACGGGCAGCCGGGTGACTCGTAGGCCGTAGGGCGTAGGGCGTAGGGTTCGTCACAGGAGGTAGAGCCTGTGACGACACTTCAGCAACGCCTGCGCGAGGAAATGGTCCGGCGCAATTACTCGCCGAGCACGATTCGCACCTACCTACACGCGCTCCGCACCTGCGAGCGCTACCACCGCGGCCGCCGACTCCAGCAGCTCGGGCCAGATGCGCTCCGGCGCTATCAGGCGCATCTGTTCGAGGAGAAGAAGCTGGCCGTGGGCACGGTCGGTCTGCATGTGGCGGCCCTTCGCTTCGTGTTTGTCCGCCTCCTCAAGCGACGCGAGCTGAAGGAGGAGTTGCCGACCCCGAAGCGCCATCGCCGGCTCCCCACCGTCCTGAGTCCTGATGAAGTGCGTCGGCTGATTGCCGGCGCGAAGAATCTCTACCACCGGACGATGCTGATGACGCTGTACGGCACGGGCCTGCGGCGGAGCGAACTCCTGCAGCTCAAGGTCTCGGACATCGACAGTCAGCGCATGGTCCTCCGCGTCGAGCGCGGCAAGGGCGGCCACGGGCGCGAGGTCCCCCTCAGCCCGACGCTGCTCACCGTCTTGCGGGAGTACTACCGGTGGATGCGCCCGAAGACGTACCTCTTCCCGGGCCAAGAGCATGGCTGGCGGTCCGACAAGCCACTCACGTCCAAATGCGTCTGGGACGCGGTGCGCTTTGCCACGAAGGCCGCCGGCATCGATCGTCGCGTCAGCCCGCACACGCTGCGCCATTCGTACGCGACGCACCTGCTCGAGGCGGGCGCGGATCTGCGCACCATCCAGGTCCTGCTGGGCCACGCGGACCTCACCCACACGACCGTCTATTTGCATCTCTCGCCCCGACATCTCCAGGCCGCGCCGAATCCGCTGGAACAGCTGCAGGTGTCGACGCCCGTGGTCCTGCCGCGGTCGCGGCTGAAGCGGAGGCCCACGCCGGCATGAGTCGGCCGGCGCTGGAGGTGGCCGATATCCTCCACGCGCAGGGCGGCCCCTTCGTCGAACAACATCCGTGGTTAAGCGTGCAGCAGCGATCGGTGCTCCGCGCCATTGTGCGCTGCCGGACTGCGGCCCTCGGCGGACACGTCGACGCTTGCGGCGCGTGCGGCCATCAGGCCATCTCCTATAACTCGTGTCGCAATCGGCACTGCCCGAAGTGTCAGGCGCAGGCGCGGGAGCGCTGGCTCCACGCCCGTGAACGGGAGCTGCTCGACGTGCCGTATGTGCACGTCGTCTTCACGCTCCCGCATGCGCTCCTGCCCTTGGTGTATCGGAATGGCGCCCAGTTGTACACGTGGCTCTTTCAGGCGAGCGCCGCCACACTTCGAGAGGTCGCCGCCGATCCGCGACATCTCGGAGCAGAGATTGGCGTGCTCAGCATCCTCCACACCTGGGGACAGACGCTGGTCCGACATCCGCACGTGCATTGCGTCGTGCCGGCCGGCGGCTTGTCTTCGGATCACCAGCGTTGGATCCACCCGAAGTACGCGGGCTTCTTCCTTCCCGTCAAAGTCCTCAGCCGCGTCTTTCGGGGGAAATTTGTCGAGGCGCTCCGCCGCGCGTACGATCGGAACGAACTCGACCTGGCCGGCGCCACTGAGCACCTGCACACCCCGGCGCAGTGGCACGCCTTCGTCGATGCCCTCTTCAACACCGACTGGGTGGTGTACGCCAAGCCCGCGTTTGGCGGAGCAACCGCGGTGTTGCGCTACCTGGGCCGGTATACCCATCGGGTCGCCCTCAGCAATCATCGACTGCTCGCCTTCGACGGCGACCACGTCACCTTCCAGTGGAAGGACTACGCGCATGGCGATCGGCGCCGCACGATGACGCTGTCGGCGATGGAGTTTCTCCGGCGCTTCGTGCAACACATCCTGCCGCGTGGCTTCGTGCGCATCCGGCAGTCGGGGTTTCTCGCCAACACCTGTCGCACGGCTCGGGTCGCCCTGGCTCGCACGCTGCTGGCGAGCCCGCCGCCCGTCACGCCGTCGGCCGACGCCACACCGACGGCCACGTCCACCACCGAGACTGGCGCGGCGTGGGCCTGTCCCCGATGCGGAGGCGATGATCGTCGGCCCGATCCTCTCGGCCCTTCACCTGGCGTCAGTCAGGCTCGGCTTCGACACCTCATGAACCTTGCGTGCACTCGTCACGACCCGCGTCCTCGTCGACGTGGTCGCTCACGTCTCAGGAGTGGTGTGCCCGGATCCCCGGCGACAGCACTCGGCAGCCCGTCGCGAAGCCGCACGCACGAGCGATCGCGCTGGCGCCGCCGTCGCTCACGCGCCGACGGTCTCCGGATCAACCAACATCCACGCCCGAAGATCCCACTTCGAGCTCCATAGCCGGCCGCCGCGCCAGCGGCTTCCTTCAAGTCTCGTTATCGAAAGTGCCTCAGCATCCGCTTCGAGCTGCGACTCGCGCCTCTCGCCGAGGCACTTCCGATAAACGCTAACGACCAGGCAGGAGCTATCGACGAAATTGGACTTCGACAGCACGATCATTGTCCGAAGCCTCCCAGCCTGCTCATCACGCGTTCGTTTAACGCTCGAATCTTTGTAGTCATCCACTTCCGATCGGCAACGAATGATGGTCAAGTGCTCGGGGAGTCGGTTGCTCAAATGTCCTGGAGCACGCAGCGCAGCGGGTCTGTCTCTGAGCATGAGCCAGGGCGTGCGGATTGTTCCGTGCGCCCTGGGCGCCCGATCTTCAGTCTGACGTCAGCGAGACGGCGGGCTGCGGCCTCAGCGGGCCCGGAGCGGGACCCGCTCCCGGAGTTCCTCAAACCAGTTCAAAACAACCGAGATGTCGATAACGCTGTCCGGATTCTTTGTGGCGGGTTTGATCATCAGGAATCGTCCGTCGACTGGTGAAATGTTATAGGGCCTGCCTGATACTCCGCGCGGTGGTTTTGCCCAGTCGAACAGTTTCGTGACGCCACCGAGGCTGAGACTCGGTGATAACTGGACCGACGCCGCCATCATTCCGCCGTTGAGATCAACGTAAAACAACTCATCGCTGCCCTTCGATCCCCACACCGGATAGCGCCCGCCGTCGATAGAGACCTTCTCCCGTCGCCCGCTGACGTTGGGAAAGGGACGCAGGAAGATTTCGACCTGGTTTCCCGATTCGTCGGATTCATATGCTATCCAGTTCCCGTCCGGCGACACCGTCCCGAGCCAGTGGTTGAGTTCGCTGTGCAGCAGGGGCTCGAGACGATCGGGCCGAGACAGATTGAGGATGCTGAGGTCTCTGAAGTTTTCAACGACGAGCAACCGGGTGCCGTCGGGCGTGATGGATGTGGGCATCTGGGAGCCCGGACCGGCAAACTCCAGTCTGTCCTTGGTGGCGCCATCGGCGGCCTGCGAGTACACGTCGAAGGTCCCGGTCCGGTTCGACGCGAAGAACACGCGGCGGCCGTCCTGGCTCCACACGGGCACGATATCCTCGGTCGGACCGCCAGTTAACTTCGTCAGGCTCGGCCGTTGGACGTTCCATATCCAGATATCCCGATTGGCGCCGGGAATGTCGAGGACCACGCGGGTCCCGTCAGGTGAAATGCGAGGATATTGGTACCGGCCCGGCGCGAGCACCAGTGGTTCTTCCTTCCCCTGACGGTCCACCCACGACAACGTCCGCAGTACCTCGCCAGACGCGTTGGGTGTAACAAAGAGGAGGGTCCCTGTCTCGGAAAGCGCAAACTCGGCGGCGCCGTTGTCGGGCGTGGTCCTGATCTCGATGTTCGGAAGCGACACGGGGTCGCCGCGGGTCAGCTGTGTATCGGGGTCGAAGGCGATGGCTTTGAGGGTTTGGCCCGACGCGTACACCAGATGTCCTGTGGACGCGTAGCGTGCGGCACTCCCTCCCTTCAACACGATCCTGACTTCGAGGGTTTTCAAATCCAGCACAACGATCTGCGCCCCGTCCATCGAATCGCCCGGAACCATTGTAAACAACACCGACCGTCCGCCGGTCATGAATTGAGGCCACGCGTAGGCGCGTTCCTTCCGCAGCGGATCCGGTTTCACCAGGAGCCGCGGCTCTCCACCGTTCTCTGACACCTGATACAGGCCGACGGAGGTTGCGTACACGATCGTGCCATCCGCTCGCCAGGTTCCGCCACCTGGCCGCTCGGATGTGGTGACGAGCGACACCGGCGTGCCGCCAAGCGCGGGCACTTTCTTCAGTCCCATTTCGCGACCGGTCTGACCGAAAAAACCTACCCACTCGCCGTTTGGGGAAAAGAAAGGATCAAAGGCTTCGACCTCGATGGCGATTGGGTCCTTTTGATCCATCCGGCGAATCCAGAGTCGATTTTCGGATGCATAAGCCACGCGGGACCCATCCGCCGAAATCGCCAGGTGACTCACTCCGTACGGCTGCGAGCTCGGAGGTCCCACAGAGGGGATTGACAGACGGACCACAGTGGCGGGAGTCTGAGACCCGTAACGATGGGCGAGAAACCACCCGCCGGCTCCGGCGAGCCCGGCCAGCGCGGTCGCGCCGGCCGCTCGCCACCATCGTCCAGTCGTGGTCCCTGAATAGGCGCGACCTGGGACCGCTTCAGACGTCAGGGCAGCCATCGCCTCTTCGACCTCGATACGCACGTCTCCCGTGTGCTGCAACCGCCGCTTGCGATCCTTTTCCAGACACCGGCGGATCAGAAGTCGTGCAGTCGCTGGCGTATCCGAAGGGAGAACGGAGTAGTCCGGCGGCGTTCCGAGCACGGCCGCCAGCGTGTCAGCCGTCGTGCGCCGGCCAAACGGCGAGACGCCGGTCAGCAATTCGTAGAGCACCGCGCCAAAAGACCAGATGTCTGACTGGTGGCCCGCGGGTTCGCCTCGCGCCTGTTCGGGACTCATATAGCCGGGAGTCCCCATGATGACGCCGGCCTGGGTGCCAACCGCCGTCAGTGTGTGGTCATCTTCGGAGGCAGCCACCAGGGCTTTCGCCAGCCCGAAATCAAGTACCTTGACCGTGCCGTCCCGTCGCAGCTTGATGTTGGCGGGTTTCAGATCCCTGTGGATGATGCCTCGCTCGTGCGCGGCTTCGAGGGCCTCGGCGATCTGCTTCGCCATCGGTAGCGCCTCGTCGAGCGGAATCGGACCCTGCGCGATCCGGTCGGCGAGCGTCGGCCCTTCCACCAGCTCGAGGACGAGGGCCGTGACGCCGCTCGCCTCTTCGAGCCCGTAGATGCCGCCGATGTTGGGGTGATTCAGCGCCGCGAGCGTTTTCGCTTCGCGCTGAAAGCGTGCGACGCGGTCCGGGTCTGAGACGAAGAGCTCCGGCAGGATCTTGAGCGCGACTTCCCGATCGAGCTTCGTGTCGCGCGCGCGATACACCTCTCCCATCCCGCCCGCGCCGATCTGGGCCGTCACTTCGTAGACGCCGAGGCGGGTGCCGGCTGGGAGAGCCACCAGGTGTCGCCGTGGATTATACGGGCAGGGGGTCGCCAAGGACGACGGGATCAGTCGTGAGTAACGGTAGGACTCTATCGGGAGTGACCCGGCGGGCGGAGGCACGTTTGAGCCCAGACGTTGACCGCCGGGTCACTTTCGATAGAGCCGTTTGGACCAAGCCGCTGGCGTTTGCGGCGGACGCGGGGGATGACTATGGGGGTTGAATCGTGAGAGCACCTGGCGTCGGCGCGTGGGTGGTGACGAGGGAGGTCCGATCGAGGTGGTCACGACGTCTCAGGCGGGTCGTGACGGGATGTTCGCGGACGCCGTGTCCGCTGTGCGGGCACACCTCCGGCGTCCCCGCGTACGAACCCGACTGAAGGCGGAGGGCGAGAGGCACGCCCAGGTCACGAGCTGTCATCGACGATGTCTGCGAGGAGGAGTTCAACGAAGAGCTGACGCGGCGTCAGGCGTTCGACGATGCGCATGGGCGCGGCACAGCGAGGGCACGGCCATGGGCGAAGGGGCGTGGACCCGACAGACGATGCGGTGACTGGGCATGGCGGGGCGACCGCCAAGACGGTACGACACGTCGCCAGATCGTCGGTACGGCATCTGAATGGTCCTACCGAGCACGCCGGGATCGGCGGAGAATGCCCTCGCCCAGAAGGCGTGACTCAGTACGGCCACCGGCGCCCGCGTGTGCTCGTCATCCCGTGACAGCGTCCGGCCGAGCATGGCGCGAACCCCCAGTGCCGCATAGTAGTCGCCGCTTGCCAGTTCGGCGTGTGTCCACCGCGTCGTGCCATTCACCTCGGCTGGGATGCGGTCTGAATAAATGCCACCGTGTTCGTGAATACCCCCCGGCTCTCGAGCGCCTCGAACGTCGGGTAGCTGAAGTCGCCGTTCGTCAGCCTGACCAGTCGGTCCGGCTGGTCCACACCTGGCAGCGGTCGAATCATCAGGGCATTGATCAAACTGAAGATCGCCGTATTCGCGCCGATTCCGAGCGTCAGTGAGAGCAGGGTCACCGAGGTGAAGCCCGGGCTTTTCACCAGGGACCGCCAGGCGTACCGGACATCCTGGCGCAGCGTTTCGATCCAGTGAAAGACCCAGGCCTCGCGCGCCGATTCGCGGATCAGCGTGCGGTTGCCGAACCCACGGCGCGCCGCCTCGACCGCCTCCTGGGGCGTCATCCCCCGATCCAGGTTCGCGTCCACGGCCATCTGCAGATGCGCGTCGAGCTCCGCGGACAACTCCTCGTCGAGCCGGTTGCCCGAGAACACGGCCGTCACTTTGGCCCACCATTCACGCATCGGTGTCATCCTTCCGAGGCGAGCACGCGTGCCATGGCCTGCACGAATCGCCGCCATTTCGACGTGGCGACCACTAACTGTTTCCGCCCTGCCGGCGTGAGGCGGTAGTATTTGGCGCGGCGGGCATTGGGCGAGGT
>JBBQEJ010000211.1:0-8035 GCA_038320555.1 Vicinamibacterales bacterium
AATCGAGCGGTCGAAGGTAGGCGGCCTCGAACTTCACCGCGACGCAACCGCCCTGCCGCTGACGCTCGAGCGTAGGAGTAACGACTGTGGTCAGATACGTGTCGAGCGTGGCCGGCACGCTGTCGAGATGGAGGTCGGCCAAATAGCGGTGCAGAAGTTTCTCTTCGAGAGGGTACAGCTTCTGCCGATCCGGAGTTGCGCCGGCTTCGGTCTTCGTGGAGAGCGGCAGCATCAGCGCATCGACGTACGACACCCAACGAAAGCGCGGAGGCGCGAGTCCTGGGCCCATGGCGACCCGATTCGCGAGCATCGTTTCCGTACCGATCCGGTCCAGCACCCACTCCGGAAACTTCTCGCCGTGATCCCGGGCGGCTTTTTGCATCGTCGCGCGCAACTCGGCCAGATGCGGCTCACTGAGATCGGCGTAGGGATAGTCGTAGAGCGCACGGTAGGCCAGGAGCCAATCGGGGTTGTCCGGCTTGAGCCTTGCAGGGAATGGGAACGGCAGCAGAACGTCGAGTGGCAGGGCGTCGAACCCGGAATCTCCCGGGACGACCGTATTCACATGGGTGTGGTTGTCCACCGCCCGAATCTTCTCGACGTAAGCGCTGAGCGCGGCGTCCGCCGTGGACTGCACTGAGGTCGTCACCGTATCGGCACCGCGAGACCGGTTGCAGGCTGTCAATGCGACCCCACAAGCGAGCAGAGCATGTATCGCGATCGCGTGCGGTCTCATAATGCCCCCTGATGCATCTTGCTGCGGGAGTCTCAGTCGACGTGGAGGTCTATCATGTCTGTGTCGAACCGCGGGGGCTGGAAAACGTGTTCAAGAGGTCATAAATACCGAGGCGCGGAGAGGTGTCCGATCTGCTGGAAGCGCCAGCCGGGGAAGAATCAACGCCGCGCGCGCTGACGACCTGTCTTGGGCACCTGCATGAACGACGGCGGCTCGACGTGCGGTTAGGGATTGCGCCGTTTCGTTTCGTTCCAGTAGATCTTGATGTTGTGGGTGGAGCGTCCGGACGCCACGATGTCCGGCTGCTTGTCGCCGTTGAAATCCACCACGATGAGATCCTCGGTCGCCATCCCGCCGTCGTCCACGATCGTCTTGGACTTGAGTGCACCGTCGCGATCAACGGCATAGATCGCGACACCGGGTTTGGGAGCGCCGCGCCAGCCGGCCGCGAGTTCGTCGCTGCCGTCGCCGTCGAAGTCGGCCCAGCCGAGCGCGTGGCCTTCGGTGAGCGCGGACTCGATCGTGGTCTTTGCCCACACGCCCGGCTTCTCGGCGTAGATCGAAATCCCGGCGCCGTGCCACGGCTCGACCGACGCCAGCATCCGCCGGCCGCCAACGCGCCCCAGTTTGACTTCACCGGGCGCGCCTTCCCCGAGCAGCGTACGGGACCATGTCCCGTTTCCACTCCGCTTCAGGACGTACAACCCTTCCTTGCTTGCGGTGATGATCTCGTCCTGCTTATCGGTGTCGAGGTTCATCGGCAGGAAGTTGTGCTGGATGTGATTGGCCTCGGCCGCCACTTCCATCGGCCACGGGTCGGCCCGCGGGTTTTGCGGTGGCCGGAAGACCAATACGCGCGCGCTCGGGCCATCCCAATCCGGCCCTTTCGCTCCCTTGCCGTGCAGCGGCGCCACAATCAGTTCCTGCTTGCCATCACCATCGATGTCGGCCCACTTGATTCGGTGCAGCGTGGGTTCGGCGGAGATCGGGAAGACCTCCCAGGCAGGAGTGGTGCCCGGCGGGTTCTGCCTGACCCATTGCAGGGTGCCGGTGTTCTGGCGTGTCCAGCCCGCGCCAAGTGCGATGTCGAGGCGGCCGTCGTGGTCGATGTCGTAAGGAGCGAGCGTCACGTTGTCTGGCGTCGTCGCGCCGGCGCCAAGGATCACGTTCTTCTCCCAGGTCGGCGCGCGGAACCACACGAGGTCGGTCGCGTTAATCGCGAGGATGTCGATGCGGCCGTCGCCGTCGACGTCTCCTGGCACGACCGCGTACCCGACGCCGAAGTCTGTGGCGATTTCCTGCGCACGGAACTGCAAGTTCGCGTTGCTGCCCGAGCTTTGCCGATCGGCAGCTGCAATGGTCGCCAATACCATAGACGCGGCACAGAAGGCGCAGGCGAGGCGGCAGCCGCAGTCTGAGATGTTCATAGCGCGCACATTCTAGCAGGCCGCCGGACTTTCAGGGCAGCAGCCCAGCGGATGGGGTCTGGTCCGAGCGGCATGGCACAATGGCGCCATGCCTGTCGGAAGTCGGCTGGCGTTCGTCATGACTGTCTGCACTGTCTGCCTGCCGGCGTCTCAGATGGCCATTGCAGGCCAGGGCGCCAGTGGCGCGAGGGAAGCGTACGCGCGAGCGATCGAGCTCGAAACGCAAGGTAACCATCCGGCCGCGCTCTCGCTCCTGTGGGAGGCGGCGGGGCTCGCGCCGCGCGATGCCGACATCCAGAACCGGCTGGGGGAGGCGCTCGAACGAATCGGCGCACTCGACGCCGCGGTCGCCGCCTATCGACTGGCTGTATCCGAGCGCCCGGCTTTCCGGAAGGCTTCCAATAACCTCATTCTCACGCTGGCCAAAACCGGGCAGGGAAAGGAGGCCGTCGAACGCGCGCGCGCCCTCGTGGCTCAAGCGCCGGACGATCCGGATCGCCATTTCACGCTCGGCCTCGCGCAATCGGAACAGGACATAACCGAAGCGATCGACAGCTTCCGGCGGGTCCTGGCACTCGCGCCGCGCCATACCCTCGCGCGCTACAACCTCGCGCTGGTGCTCAAGCGCATCGATCGGCTGCAGGACGCCCTCGACGAACTGGACCGCGCACTGGCAATCCAGCCACAACCCGAAGCCTATTACACCCGGGGCATCATCTATTGGCACCAGGCTGATCTCGATCGGGCCACGAGGGCGTTCGGTGACGCTGTCGCGGTAGAGCCGCGCTTTGCCGAGGCGTACTACGCGTTGGGATCAGTGCTCAAAGCGAAGCGGGACTGGCCGGCGGCCGCTGCCGCGCTGCGCCGGGCGATTGCGCTGCGGCCGGATCTCCCGGCGGCGCATTACACGCTGGGACAGGTGCTCAGGTTGAAGGGCGACGAGAGCGGCGCCCGCACGGAGCTCCGCGAGGCGGAGCGCCTTCGCACCCTCGGCCAACTGCAACAGGAAGCCATAATGTGGACGGCGGCCGGAACGCAAAAGCTCGATGGCGGCGATCCCGCGGGCGCGCTCGAGCTCTTTCAGCGCGCGACGGCACTCGATGCCGTCTACGCTCCCGCGTACTACCAAATGGGCCGGACACTCCAGCGACTCGGTCAGGACGACGCGTCGCGCAAGGCCTTCGCCAAGGCGGCCGCGCTCAATCCAAGTCTGGCGCCGCCGCGATAGCACTAGCCGCCAGCTCGGCCGAATTCAGCGTTGCCACACACTTGTCACAGGTGTATAACTAAACCGCTCCAGTGCGTTGATTTGTGGCATTTTCGCCCCGGGCAGGTGCCGTCGGATGCCGCCATCTGGTCTTTTTTGGGTTTCGGCGTGTTTGGAGGACACCGCATGATCAGAATCAAGTCGTACGACGCTCTGCTGAGTACGGCATTGCTGCTGGTACTAGCCAGCGGCGTGGCCGCCCAGGAGTTCCGGGCCACCGTCAAAGGACAGGTTGTCGATTCGAGCCAGGCGGCGCTGCCTGGCGCGACCGTCACCGTCCGCAACCAGGAAACGAACGAAGTGGCCACGGCCACGACGAACCAGCAAGGTAACTACACCGTCCCGTTTCTCCGTCCCGGTTTGTACTCTGTGACCGTCGAGATGAGCGGGTTCCAGAAGTACAACCGCACTGACATGCGGCTCGAGGTCAGCCAGGTCGCGACTATCAACGCTCAGTTGGGGGTGGGCGGCGTGACCGAGAGCGTGACTGTGTCGGCCGAGTCTCCGCTCCTCGAGAGCAGCAACGCGAACCGCGGCACGGTCATTGACCAGGCGCGCATCGCTGAGTTGCCGCTCCAGTCGCGCAGCCCGATGGCGCTCGCGGTCCTCGTTGCCGGCGTCACCTACAACGCCCAGGCCATCTACCTGCGCCCGTTCGACAATGGCGCGCTCGCCGACTTTTCGATGAACGGCGGCCAGAACCGCAACAACGAGTTCCTGCTCGACGGCGCGCCCAACAACGCGAACCAGGGGGGCAACAACATCGCGTATGTCCCGCCGGCGGAAGCCGTGCAGGAGTTCAAGGTCTCGACCAACTCGTACGACGCGCAGTACGGCCGCACCGCCGGCGGCGTCATCAACATGTCGCTGAAGTCGGGGACGAACTCGTTCCACGGCGTCGGCTACGATTTCATGCGGCGCAAGGGCCTCGCGGCCAACTCGTTCCTCCTCAACTCACGCAACGCACCCAAGACCAATCAGTACATCGATCAGTATGGGTTCAGCGTCGATGGTCCGATCTTCAAGAACAAGACGTTCTTCCTGTTTACGGGCGAGAAGTACCGGGAAGGCACACCGGCGCCCCTCAACTCGACGACGCCGACGGCGGCGATGAAAAACGGCAACTTCAGCGGCCTGGTCGACGCGCAGGGCCGCCCGATCATCGTCTACGATCCGCAGACCGGCCGTGACGTCAATGGCGTCTGGACGCGCGATCCGTTCCCCGGAAACATCATTCCGGCCGATCGCATCTCGCCAACGGCGCAGGCCTTCATGAAGTACTACCCGGACCCGAACTATACGACCGCGGGTTCCGCGCCATGGCAGAACAACCTGGACTACGCCGAGCACTTCAACAAGGACCTGTTCTGGAACTGGGTCGGCAAGGTCGATCACAACTTCAGCGCGAACGATCGCGCGTTCTTCCGCTGGGGTGAGAACAAGCGCAACGAGGTGCGCAACACCACCCCGATCCGCAGCGGCCCGGCACAGAACGGCCAGCTTCCCCTCTGGCGCGCCAACCGCGCGCTGGTCGGCGACTGGGTGCACATTTTCGGCGCCGGAACCGTGTTCAACCTGCGCGCCAGCTATACGTACTTCCTGGAGTGGAGTTATTCAACAGACTCACTCGGTTTCGATGCGACGGAGTTCTGGCCCGCGAGTCTCGTCAACCAGATGCCAAGCAAGCAGGTCGGTGGCATCTTCCCCGTGATCAATATGGATGATTATGTGGGCCTCTCGCGCGGCTCGTCCCCCAACAGGAACAGGAACTACACGCTTCAGCCGAACATCTCGATGAACCGCGGCAGCCACAACATCCGTAGCGGTATGGATCTGCGGTGGACCAACGTCTACAACGAGAACTACAACAATTCCGGAGGGAATATTACGTTCACCCGCGCGTTCACGCGCAGCACCCTGAACAGCACCAGCGTGCTCGAGGGGAACTCCTTCGCCTCGTTCCTGCTCGGCGCGCCGGACCGCGGCCAGGTGGATGTCAACCCCAAACCTCACTACGAGTGGTTCTACGCGGCGCCGTGGATCCAGGACGACTGGAGAGTCAGCAGCAAGCTGACGCTGAACCTCGGCTTTCGCTGGGACTTCAATGGCTCGGTGAAGGAAGCGAACAACCTGCTGAACTACGTCTTCGATCCGTCGATCGTCAATCCGATTTCGGCGAAAGTGGGTCAGCAGGTGATGGGCGGTCTCACGTTCGCCGGCGTGAACGGCGCCCCGAAGACGCCGTGGAAGTACGACAAGAACAACTATCAGGCTCGCGTCGGCATGGCCTATTCGATCAACGACAAGACCGTGTTGCGCGCCGGGTGGGGCAAGTACTTCCTCAACCCGACCGGTCAGGGGTTCAATAACGGGTTCAGCAACTCTACGTCGGTAATCGCATCGAACGACGGCGGCCGCACGCCGACCTACGCGTTTGCGAACCCGTGGCCGGCCGGCATCCAGGATCCTCCCGGCAGCTCTCTGGGCCCGCTGACGTTCCTTGGGCGCGGTCCGAGCTCCTCGAACCCTGACTTCGTCGTGCCGTACGTCTACCAGTTCTCCGCGGGTATTCAGCGCGAGCTGCCGTACCGAATCTCACTCGACATGACCTACGCTGGCAGCCGGAGTCGCGACATCGAGGCGAACTTCGGCGGCTTCAACGAGCCGTCGGCGGCCTTCCAGGCGCAGTGCGACGTGACCCTCGGCGGCAGCCGCACACTCTGCGATCAGCTGGTGACGAACCCGTACGCGGGCGTGCCCGGATTCGAAGGGACGACGCGCTTCTCGAACCCGACGCTCTCGCGCTTCGAGCTGGCGCGGCCGTTCAACGCCTTCGGCGGGTTCAGCAAGAACCAGCAGAACCTGGGCAAAATGACCTACGACTCGGCGCAGTTCGTGGCGAACAAGCGCTGGGCGAAGGGCGTGACCCTCAACCTCGGGTACACCTGGGTTCCGCGGTGGACCGAGGATGGCGCGAACACCACGACCGGCATTGGCGCCGCCTATGTCGACGAGGTGTCGCTGCTCAGGAACCACGGCCCGTACTTCTCGCAGCGCAAGCACCGCCTGACCGCGTCGGGCGTCTGGGAGCTGCCGTGGTACCGGAATTCGCGTAGCCTCGCGGGCCGCTTGCTCGGCGGCTGGTCGATCGCGCCGGCGCTCGTCTACCAGTCGGGGCAGCCCTGGGACATGCCCGGCAACGTCAATCTGGCGCCGGGCGTCAACCTCGCTGATGTCGCGTTGTCCGGCAAGAAGGATGGGCAGTTCATGTACGGCGTGAAGCCGTGCATCGGCCAGCGAAACGCGGCGACGGGACGATACGATCTGCTGTCCGTCTCGACGGCCTACGGCTGCACGGAACCGTACTTCCTGATTCGCGAGGCCTTCCAGCGCCGCACCGCGATGTTCCGCTACGACGAGTTCCGCCGGCCGGGGTTCTGGCAGGCGGACGTCAACTTCGCGAAGATGACGACCATCGCGAACAATGTGCGGTTCCAGTTCCGTCTCGAGGCGTTCAACCTCTTCAACAGCCCGATGTACGACGAGCGCAACTACAACCAGACGACGTCGTCCGCGGACTTCGGCCGCATCAACCGCAACATCACCGGTCAGTCGAACTTCCAGCGGTTCGTCCAGCTCGGGTTCCGGCTGATCTTCTAGCCCTACGCTCATGGGCCCGGCCTCGGAGGCCGGGCCCACCGCTTCCCCCGCAACACGTTCAACTTCCGGCACAATAGCAGCGTGCGCGCTCCGGGTCTCCCGATCGTCGCGGCGTGTGTGCTGGCAAGTGCCGTCGTCACGAGTGAAACCCCTGGAGTCCGCGCCGCGCAGCCACGCGGCGAAGCGACGCGGATCACCTGGGAGGACGCTGCGCCCCTGCGTGCCCGTCTCGAAAAACAGGGCATCACGCAAGCCGCGTTTGCCTCGTACGTCGAGCGATTGCGCGAGAACCACGCCAGCCGCATGCGTGAGGGGGATCTCGATCACCTGGTCTTCTATCTCTTGCAATCGACGCACTTCACGGCGCTTCCAGCGATCGAGCCGGCGCTCAGCGCGAAGGGACTGATGGAGACCCTTGACGCTGCCGAGCGCGAGGCATTCCTGCGCGCATCACGTGTGCCGGCCGCGCGCATTCCGCCCGGCATACGCTCCCGCGCGGCGGCGCTCGTCCGCGCCCTGGACTCGCCAGATCCCGACGCGCGTTTGACGTACTTCCGCTCACTGGCGAGAGCCGCATTTCCCGACGCGCGTCGTCGCGAGGATGAGATTCTGAGAGAGTACGCGCGAGTGATGCGGTTCGTGTACGACAAAGAATTCGTCGCGCAGCGCGCCGGCGCTGACGCGGTGGCGGAGCTGTACCGGGCACGCGGGCTCAGCACCGACACGGCCGTCGAGGCGGGGTACGTCGTGTACAACGGGCTTGGAGTTCTGAAATCGCTCGATCCGGACAGGCCGATCCGGCGGGTGCTGATCGTGGGACCCGGGCTCGACCTCGCTCCGCGCACCTCGCTTCTGGAGGCCGGACCGCCGGAAAGCTATCAGCCGTGGGCGGTGATTGACGCGCTCGTGTCGCTCGGGCTCTCGCGGCTCACCGATCTCACCGTT
>JBBQEJ010000212.1:0-8027 GCA_038320555.1 Vicinamibacterales bacterium
CTGCGCTTCATCGGCGAGAATTCCCTCGATCCCCTAATCAACATCACGGCGAACCGGACGGTTTCCGGTGTTCTGATTCGCGCGGCGCTTCGTGGCCAGGCGTCCGCGCCAGCGCTCGAGTTGACCAGTACGCCGTCGCTCGACGAAAGCGACATCCTCTCCTTGCTGCTCTTCAACCAGCCGGTGAACGAGCTCGCCTTCGCGCAGCGTAACCAGCTGGCGCTGCAGGCCGCGACGCTGGCAAGTGGTTTCGTCGTGAGCCCGGCAGTCTCGGCAGTCGGGGAGGCACTTGGACTTGATTTTCTCGAACTCGAGCCGACAGGCTCGCTGGGCACGACCAGTTTCCGACTGTCGGCCGGCCGCGAGATCTGGAAGGGGCTGTTCGTGACCTATGCGAGGGAGTTCAGCGCGGAGCCGTACAACGAGTTCCTGGCCGAGTACGAGCTCACGCGGTACCTGAGAGTACGCGCCAATGCCAGCGACGTGTCCGGTGTACGCTCCCGCGCGTCGCTCTTCCGCCGCGTCGAGCGCGCGGGGATCGACCTTATTTTCTTTTTCAGTTATTGAGACAGGCGCCTAGGAGTCTGCGCGGCAGAAACGTTCGGCCTGGGTTGTACGTATTAGAAGGTATGCCGACGACGTTCCGTCCCTGTGCGCCCGATCAGTCATTGCTGTTTCCACCTTCGCCGCGCGACTGGCTGCCTGAAGGGCATCTGGCGTTCTTTATCGCCGACACGGTGGCCGCGCTGGATCTCCAGACATTCTACGCGCCCTACGAGGGGGATGGCCGCCGCAATCAACCGTTCGATCCGCAGATGATGGGGACCGTGCTGCTGTACGCGTATGCGACCGGCACGTTCTCGTCGCGGCGGATCGCGCGGAAGCTGGAAGAGGATGTGGCGTATCGGGTGTTGGCCGCCGGCAACTTTCCAGCACACCGGACGATCGCGGAGTTTCGACAGCAGCATCTGGCGGCGTTCGAGGCGCTGTTCGTCCGGGTCGTACAGATCGCTCGCGAAGCGGGCGTCGTCCAGCTGGGCGCGCTCGCCGTCGATGGCTCGAAAGTGAAGGCCAATGCGAGCAAACACAAGGCGATGAGTTACGGCCGGATGCGCCGAGAAGAACAGCGCCTCCGCGAGGAGATGGCGGCGCTGCTGGCCAAGGCGCAGGCGACGGACGTCGCCGAAGACACAGCGCACGGGCCTGACGTGCGGGGCGATGAGCTGCCCGCCGAATTGCAGCGGCGCGAGGAGCGGCTCGCGAAAATCACCGCGGCAAAGGCGCGGCTCGAAGCCCGCCAAGCGGAGGAGGATCGGCAGAAGGGCCGCACGCCCGACGATGGCCGCAAGGGTCGTGGCCATAAACCGTTTGCGCGCGATTTCGGTGTGCCGCCCGACGATGCCCAGGATAACTTCACGGATCCCGAGAGCCGGATCATGAAGGCATCGCACGGATTCGACCAGTGTTACAACGGCCAAATCGCCGTCGATGAAGCCACGCAGCTGATCGTCGCGACGGGTCTGACCAACTGCGCCGCGGACAACGCCGAATTGCTGCCGCTGATCGATCGCACCCAGGCGACCCTGGGAAGCCCTCCGACCGAGGTGCTGGCCGATGCCGGCTACCGCGGCGAGGACACGTTTCAAACCCTCGAGACGCGTGGGATCACGGCCTATATTTCGCTGGGACATGAAGTGCGGCCTGCCAAGCCGCCAAACCCCGCGCACGTGGCGACGCAGCGGATGACGGCGCGCCTCGCCAGCGACCTGGGACGCGCCCGCTACCGCCGCCGCAAAGCGATCGTGGAGCCCGTCCTCGGATGGATCAAAGAAGTCCTCGGCTTCCGCCGCTTCATGATGCGCGGTCTGGCGAAGGCCCGCGGCGAGTGGAACGTGGTCTGCCTCGCCGTCAACTTAAAGCGTTTACATCGGCTCGGAAAAGCCTGAATGAAGTCGCACGAGTAGGGGGCTGGCCGACGGCCCCTTGATTTCCTGGTGTTATTTGATGATGCAGGTCTTTGCGACGGGGTCGTCGGCAGGAACAGGCGTGTCGCGCCGGTCACAACGTTTCTGCCGCGCACGCTCCTAGCGCGACTTTGTCAGATCAGCCAATTCGCTCGGGCGACGGTCCGGTGACCTGTCACGGCGGGTTCACGCAGAGAACGCCAAGCGCGCGGAGAAGACCAGCAAGGAAGCGGCTGCGCAGGCCCCTTCCAGCCACTCGCGCTTCGCGCGAGCAGGAGGATCACGAGATCGGAAACACACAGCGGTTGCTTCGAGGGCGCTGCTTGTTTCTGGGATCTCGTGACCCTCCTGGCGCCGGTCCGCAGGCCGGCGCTGCCGGAAGGGCAGTTAGGCAGCCTTTCTCGGCGATCTGTGCGTCTCCGGTTTGCTCCGCGTGAGATCGTCTTCTCCGCGCACGGTGAAGCTGCGGCCGCGTCGAGCGAAACCATGCAGGGAGTACGATGAGCTAGAAAGCAGCACCCGCGACTTCCCACGGGAATTCGTCAATCTGACAAAGTTGTACTAGGGTCGGACCTTGCCGTCGGCGCGCCACAGATAGATCACCCGGTCGTCCCCCTGCGAATCCTTGAAACGCTCGACCTTTTCCGGCACCCAGTCACCCATACCAAACGCGTGCGAGACCACGCGTGCACCGGCGGGCAACTGTCGCGTCAGCAGGGGCCGCAGCTTGAGGTTCGCGCTGGACACCAGGTACAGCGTCACAACGGTGGCCTTCGACAGGTCGGCCTGAAGGATGTCGCCACGCCGGAATTCGACGAGCCCTGTCACGCCTGCCTCGCGCGCGTTCCGCCGCGACTCGGCGATCCGCTCCGGGTCGATATCGATCCCGACGCCGCGCGCGCCGTATTTCTTCGCCGCGGTAATGACAATGCGCCCATCTCCCGAACCGAGATCGTAGACGACGTCGCTCGATGTGACCTGGGCGACCGTGAGCATGCGGTCCACGACGTCCTGCGGGGTAGGGACGTAGGGCGCCAGCGTGGGGCGCTGCACAGCCGGAGCCGATGAGGTTCGGCAGGCCATGGCCAACGCGACGGCGATCGTGAAGAACACGCCGGGGCGTTTGAATGACCGCATGAACCGATCATCGCATGGAAACCCCGTCGGGATTGATGAGGTAGGCCTCGAACGGTGTCGCACCGGCAGAGAGATAGCCGCCGGCTACCTGAAAATCACGAACGATCCGTCCCGCATCGCTACCGCCGCCACGAGGCCCCACACGGGCACCGGTCCGGCATTCGATGCGGCCGCGAGCTGAACCCCGTCTCGGCCGGACAGGCGCCAGGCAATCGTGCCCCCGCGTTTCCACGCCGTCCCTTCGGTCCACGCGATCAGGCGATTACCGGCTGCGGTCACCGCAATCGATGGATGCTTTCGGGAGCCGGTGCCGGGCATCGCCGAAAGCTGTACGACCGTGCCCGTGCCCGGGCTCAACGTCGCGGAATAGATCTGCTGCGCTGTTTCCCACGCGGCCGCCAGCCCGTCGGGCGTCTCCGCGAGGGCATAGGTCGTCATCGGGCAGGCCTCGAGCTCCCACGGATGAACACGGACGGGGGTTCGGGCAGTCGTCCCGTCAACCGTCAGCCACGTCGTGTCGCGGTGTCTGCCGTTTGTCGCGGCGCGATAGAGCACGTGAAGCGCGCCGGAGCGATCGAACAGCGCTCGAATGCCGCAGCAGCCACAGGCCCCGACAGGCGCGGAGGTCGCCGGCGCCCCGCCCGAGAATGTCGCGCCGTCGTCCGATGACCTCGAGAGATAGACCCTGCGGTTGGCGTCGCCGGGTTGATCGCCCATCGCGTGCCACCCTACGGCCACTTGTCCGGAGCGATCCGCAGCCACGGTACTGCCGTCGAGTCCCTCCGCCGAACCGGAAACCGCGCGCTGCGGCCCGAAGCGGAGGCCGTCACCTTCCGATCGGGTGTACCACACCGGCACGTTGGACACGCCCTGGGCATCCATCGGCTTCGATCCATGCCAGGCAACGTGTACGCGTCCGTCGCGGCCGAGCGCAATCTGTCCGCCCCGAACCGAGCCGGTTGCCAGCGCCGACCCTGCGATGCTGTTCACGCGCACGGGCTGCCACGTCTTCTGGTCCGGCCTGGTCAACTGAACGTAGAACAGATCGCCGCCCGCGGGCTCGCCTTTGAAATACAGCAGATGGATGACCCCGGTGTCGTCCACAACCGCCTGGGGCTGAATGCCTCCGTCGGGCAGCGCGACGATCGCAACGCTCGGCGGAACCGCGAGGAGGGCCCTCGGCTCAGAGGTGGCTGGCACCTTTTCGGGAAAGGCGCCAGCCACCGTTTCTCGGCGCGATGCGGCAGAGACCGCGACGGCACAGGCACATACAGCACAAATCGACAATCGCATCCGCAAATGATAGCTGAAACTCGTGCTTGACGCGTGCGCGCCATTCCGCTTAAATCTCCATACTCCCCGAAAGAGTTGGCGCGGAGAAAGGGCGCGCCGGCAAGGTGTCTACTTACCCCGTCCAACCGGGCGCGCGAATGTTGTGGTGTCTTCGACGACGCACAGCCGACGTCCGCTGCATCCTGTACTCGAACGGCATGCCCGTCGAGGTCCAGGTCCTTCAGGACCGGGACGTCGTCCTTACGGAGCTGTTTCAGGAGGAGTGGTTGGCCCTGAACTGGGCGCAGGCGTACTGCGCGCGCCTGAAACAGCAAGGCTGGCAGGACAGTCCCGAGTCTTAGAATCTTTCCCGATTACCCGACGAGCACCGCGGCTGTCAGCCATAAAACGACTGCAATCACCGACACCAACGTCAGATCCTTCCAGAGCGTCGGGACCTGTTCGAGGCCGGGTGGATCGTCGATTTCGAGGGCGTTGAATCGCCGTTCGTTCCGCCATCGGTCGATGGTCCAGTCGTCGGAGTTACGAGTGCTCACCGGCTGCCTCCGTATCTTGAGTGGATGAGGTGGACGCAAAGGCCCTGCCACGGGGACCTGGTGCCCGCTCAATCCAATTCCCCAGTAAACCCCATCCATTATGAAGGTCCAGCGCTTTTGCCGGACAGATAGTCGCCTACTTTCCGGACGCTGCTGATGGAAGTCCATTCAGACGGAGACAGATGTCGTAGACTCATACTGCCAGCGAGACCGCGCCTTCGAGAGAGAGGAACGAACCCGTGCGTTGCCGCATTTTCGCGTCGTCCGCCCTTGCCGTCGCAAGTGCCGCTATCGCGATCGCGCAAGCCGGCAGCACCACGCAGCCGCCGCAACAGGAACAAAAGCCGCCAACATTCCGGACGGAAGCGAATTTCGTCCGCGTCGACGCCTATCCGACGCACAACGGGCAGCCGGTCCTCGATCTGACCGCGGAGGACTTCGAAGTCGTCGAGGACAACAAGCCCCAGTCCATCCAGACGTTCGAGCACGTCGTGATCACGCCGGCCGGTCCCGAGGCGCAGCGGTCCGAGCCCAACACCATCGGAGAATCGCGTCAGCTCGTCGCGAATCCCAAGAACCGCGTCTTCGTGCTGTTTCTCGACACGCCGCATGTTTCGGTTGAGGGCGCCTGGCACGCGCGCGAGCCGCTGATCCGGATGATCGATCGGGTGCTCGGCGCCGATGATCTCGTCGGGATCATGACGCCGCGCATGGCGGCAGCGGACGTCGTCCTTGCGCGGAAAACAACAGTGATCGCCGGCGGCCTGCGCGACATATGGCCATGGGGTGAGCGACAGACGCTCCTGAGGGACGACCGCGAGAAGCAGTACGAGGCGTGTTATTCCATGCGGGAGCAGGCCGGCCTGCTGGCGGAAATGATCGCGCGCAAACGGGAGCGAGCGACGCTCGAAGCGTTGCAGGAGCTCGTGTACCATCTGCGTGACCTGCGCGAAGAACGCAAGGCCATCGTGACGGTGTCTGAAGGCTGGCTGCTTTACGGTCCGAATCCCGACATGACCCGTCCGCGCAAGGATCAATTCGGCAATCAAGAGCCGATTCCTGGTCCTGAGCCGATCTCGGTCGGACCGAACGGCAAGTTGACGACTGAAAATCCGAACAACTCCATCGGTGGTTACAGCAGGCAGCAGTGCGATACCGATCGTCAGTACCTCTCGCAAATCGATGACCCAAAGTATTTTCGCGACATGATGGGTGAAGCGAATCGCGGCAACGCGACGTTTTATACCGTCGACCCACGGGGTCTGCCGGTCTTTGACACGCCGATCGGCCCCGCCCCTCCACCGCCGCTCATGATCGATTCCATGATGCTCCGGACCCGTCTCGACTCGCTTCGCATGCTCGCCGAGAACACCGACGGCATCGCGGTGCTGAACAACAACGATCTCGACCTCGGCTTGAAGCGCATCGCCAACGATCTGTCTTCGTACTACCTGCTTGGCTACTACTCGACAAACGGCAAGCTGGACGGCAAGTTCCACACGATCAAGGTCCGCGTGAAACGCCCGGGGATCGACGTCCGCGCACGCAAGGGCTATCGGTCTGCGACCGAATCGGAGGTGGCGGCAGCCCGCAAGGCCTCGTCGGCGCCTGTGCCCCCGGCTGCGGCCGCCGTGTCCACCGCGATGTCGGCGCTTTCACGGCTGCGGCCCGATTCGCGGTTCAGTATGAATGCCGTGCCGATTCAGAATCCGGGCGCGAAGACGATTGGGACCGTGTGGGTCGCCGGCGAACTGCCGGCGGGCGTGGCGGGCAACCCGTGGGCCCAGGGGGGCACTGTCGCGTTGGAAGTGAAAGCCGGGAGCTCGACGACGACCGCACAGGTCACCCTGGCAGCGGGCGAACGCACGTTTGCGGTTCCCGTGAAACTGTCGACACCCGTCGAATCAGGAGCGCTTGACGTGCGCGCGACGCTGGCGGGGAAGAGTCCCGACGCCGAGCGCTTCAGCGACAGCTTGAGGTTCGATCTCTCCACCGCCGTGGGACAGCCACTGCTGTTCAGACGCGGTCTCTCCACCGGAAACCGGCTACTTCCGGCTGCGAGCTTTCAGTTCAGCCGCACGGAACGGGTCCGCTTGGAATTCCCGGTCAGTGCGGACACGAAGCCGGGCGTGGGACGCCTCCTCGATAAGGCCGGGGAGCCACTGGCGGTTCCGGTGACGATCGGGGAACGAACAGACCAGCAGAGCGGCCAGCACTGGCTGACCGCCGACATCACGCTCGCGCCGCTCGGCGCCGGAGACTACGCGGTGGAGCTCTCGCACGATGTGAGCGGCGGCGTTCAGCACAAAGTGATCACGGCCATACGCGTCACGCGATAGCGAGGTCCGCCATCGCGTGCGATCGCTGCCAATCACACATACAGCGGCACGGCGAACGTGGAAGTACGGATGCCCTGCCGCGGCTCATGTTCCCGTCGTACAGCGGGAACCGCCGAGGCGATCGGTGTAGGTCGTCTCGGCGGTCTGTGGAGAGAGCACACATGCGTGGGCGGGGACGACTATTTCCTGACTGGCGAAGCCGGCGAGGGCGGAGGTGCGCTCACCTCTCCCGCGCCGAGCTTCTCCATCGTGTCGTTCATCTTGAACGTCGAGCCTGGGCGCACGTAGACGTTCTGCGTGACTGTCCGATACCCGGGCAGAAACAATGTGATCGCGTGGCCGCCAGGCGTCGTGGCGACGGTGCCGGCCGCTCCGGCACCGATTTCATGATTTGCTTCGTGATGTTCGACATACTCACCTCCTGCCCTTGCCTCTTCGCTCCCTCTATTCAGTTGGACGAGCAGCCGCGGAGATGCGTCATTAAATCAAGATTAAGTCTCCGTTAAGTCTTGCCTCTTGCAGTCAGCCACCGTGGTCATCAGGATCGGGCGGAAACGGAGCAGACAGGCTTCCACAATCGAATCGTACGAGTTCTTGCCTTCGGTCTGCTCGGCCGCCAGCGCGAAGTCGATCATCATGATGGCGTTCTTCTCACGATGCCGATCAGCAGGAGCCTCACACGACTTATGGTCGAGGCACGCGTGCCAAACGTTACGTATCGAGCACGTCGACCTGAGTGGAAATCAGCAACGTTGCGC
>JBBQEJ010000213.1:0-7900 GCA_038320555.1 Vicinamibacterales bacterium
GCTCGACCAGAAAGCCTGCCCCCGTCAGCCACTCTGCGTACATACGGCGACCGTCCTGATCGTCTTCGACGAGGAGCACGCTCGGGCTCGCGTGTCCGAAGGGCACTTCGCGACAAGTATATGGTGGGCTCGAGCCCGGGAGAACAGAAGAAGCCGCCGCCGGGCCGTTTTTTACGGGAGCTTCAGCTCCTGACAGGGCTTGATGATATCAGGATTGCTGAGCTGGTCCCGGTTCGCTTCATGAGACGCGCTCGCATTGCCGAGGTGGTCCTTGTCGATCTTGCTGAGTGCACGCCCAGCTTTCACTCTGTAGGTCCTGCCTGAGCTGGCTGGAGTCGCGGCCGGCCCCCGTGACCTTGACGTCGGCGATGAGACGTCACTTGCCCATGATCCTCAACTCCGCAACCGACCAGTAATAGATCTCTTCCATACCGAGCTGCGTGAATCGGACATATCGGGCGGCCGGACGCGGAGCGAATTCGAACGGCATCGTCACGTTCAGCGGATCTTCGAGCGAAGCCGAGAGCGCGAGCACGCCGGTGTTGCCGCTCCAGGCCTGCGACCACGTCAATCCATCGGCCGATGTCTCGATCGAAAGCTTGCGCGGAAAATCCGCGACGTATCCGCCAAGGAGCATCTCGGCACCGTACGTCTCCCGCACGCTTCCGAGATCGACGGTGAAGGCATCGCCGGGACGCTGCTCGCGGCCGGCATGCCAGCGCGTCATGACGTCGTGATCGATCATGCCGCCGACGAGCCCTGCGTTGAACTCTGCGGAGATCGACGCAATGGCCAGCGGCTCACCGGGTATTTTCGGCAACGGCCCAACCCGGGGGCCGCGTTCGACACGGAACGTGGAATACCGATCGTCACGGTACACGAGCGAGGCTTGTGGGTGACTCAGCAGGAACTGCCGCCATCCCGCCCCTTCGTCGAGATCGTGATCGACGACGACTTCGATCGCGCCGAAGGCAGACAGCCGCGTGAGCACGGCCGGATCGAACTGCGTCAGCAACGCCTGCAACGGCGCGTAGTGGGGTGCGAAGTAGCCGCTGTAGCCATTGAAGAGCGGCCGCCGATGCTCGGTCGCGCGGTACAGCGCAACGCTGTCGTGAGACGGCCTGGCCGGGAGCTCGAGGCGGGCGACGGCGCGCGTGTGAACCGGACGCCACGCCGGTGGCTTTTCCATCCGGATCATCAACGGCCACGAATCGGCCAGAACGCCCAGACACGCCACAACCGGCAGCGCTTGCGCAAACCGCGGCCATCGCGCGGTGACCTGACGGAGCGCCAGGCCGCCGGCGACGGAAAGACACATCGCCGCCAGCATCCAGAAGCGCGCCGGCACGCGGATGCCGTCGACGCCGGGCAGGAGCATCAGCCACGCATACGGTGCTTTATAGATGAAGGGCCGATTGAAGAGCGTGGGGGCCGGACCGAGGCTGAAGAGCCACATCACCACCGCGGCCAGCGCGTAAAACGCCAGCGCGGACCGCCTGCGCCAGGCTGTCCGCACCGACGGATGCATCGCTGCGGCAATCACGAGAAAGAGCAGGCCGACCGACAGCGGCTTGTGCGGCGTGCCCACCGACAGAAGACGCACGCCGCCGATGTCCAGCTTCCACGGACCGAAGTAAAACGGGGACGCCGCAATCGCGAAAAACAGAAAGGCGATCAGGACGAAGACGCGGGCGATCCTCACTCGGCCGATCTGCTCCCTGGCCGCCGTCCGCCATCCGATCACCAGGCCGGCGACTATCAAAACAACAAGCGTCATGCCGGGGAACAGCTGCGATTCAGGATGCTCGACGACGTTGAGCCATCCCCAGATCCGCGAGTTGTCCGGGGCTTTGAGCACGCTGGCGACGTCGGCGCTGAAGCTGACGATCTCGTCAATGCCCCTGCGCAGACCGTACGCATGAAGAAAATGCCAGTACCCGTAGAGCACGGGCAGGAGCAACAGCGCAGAGGTACCCCAGGCGGCCGCGACGCGCACTAGCAATCGCCACCTTCCCGGGCCTGCCACGAACCAGGGGAGCCATAACGCGATGAGGACCGACAGATAGATGAGGTAGTAGCCGCACGACAACGCCTGCATGAACCAGGCGGCGGCAAACAGCAGCAGCCAGCGAGTCCGATGCTCGTCGAAATACCGATGCAGCGCCGCAAGTGTCAGCGGCATCCAGTACGACGACAGCACCTGAACGTGCGCCAGCTGCGCCATCCGATACGGCGCGAACGCAAAGGCCAGTCCTGCCAGGAACGCGCAATCGTGTCGGCGCGAGATCGTGAGGGCAACAAAGTACGCCGAAAGTCCCGACAGCACGAATGACAGGAAGAACGCGATGTTGTACGCCAGCAGCGGGTTGCCGCTTATCAGGATCACGGGCGTCGTGAAGATGGTGAGGCCGAGCAGATGTTCGGAGAATGCCATCGTCCCGGCGGCCGGGTAGAACTGGGGCGCGTTCCACCAGTGAGCGGTCAGCGGAACGACGCGCGCATCCCAGGCCAGAATCCAGGTGTTGAGGAGCGGATCCCCGAGATCGTTCGGCACGACGCTGCCCGGGTGTAGGACCAGGGGCCACGTCAGCGCGGCGGTCAGAAGAACGTAAGTAGCGGCGGCGGCAATGACGACAGGACTGAAAGACCGGCGCATCAGGTGGAGGCAGTATACGGCACCTTCGTGAGCAGTCCTCGTCCTGTGGAACCAAGCTCGCCTTGACTCGGGGGGCGGCCAGAGAAGCAGCCGCGCGAAGGCGGTGCTCGCAAATAGTGTCGCTGTTCTGACAGAGATGCCGGATGATGTGAGTAGACAGCGGTGACGCTAAGATTAGGCAGTGGCTCTTGCTCGGCAGTGCGCGGAGAAGACGATCTCACGCGGAGCAAGCAGAGACGCAGAGACCGCCGAGAAGGCTGCTGAGCAGCCGCTTCTTCACGTGTCTTCTCCGCGCGCTTGGCGCTCTCTGCGCGAAAATCGTCGTGACAAGTGGAGGTTCGGCGAATTAGGTTCGGCAGCCCTGACTACGATTATGAAACCATTTGCAGTGATGGAGCTTTCATGAGCGACCCCAAGAGCGCGATCGACATCGTCATGGAACGCCTGCGGCGCAAGGACGCGGAAGCGGGGACCGAGCAGAAGGCGCTGACCGACGCGCAACGCGCCGCGATCGCGGAGGTGCGCAGCGTCTACGAGGCGCAGGTTGCCGAGCGCCGCATCATGCACCAGTCGGCAGTGGGGGCCGTCTTCGACCCGGCGATTCTAGAGGAACGCGAATCCGAGCTCCGGCGCGATCTCGATCGCTTCGAGCGCGAGCGTGACGAGAAGATCAAGCGCATCTGGGACGCGAGCACGTAAGCGCGAGCTACATTGCGAGCAACTTGTCGCGCAGCTCTTCAGGGCTGCCCGAGTGCGATCCGGCCAACTTGTCCTCACCAAGGACCGTCTAAGCGTTCGCATGTTTGCCAGCTTTCTCGTCGAGACCACTGCACGGGACATCCGGTTCGCGGTGCGCATGCTGGGCAAATCGCCCGCCTTTACGCTCACGGCTGTCCTGACGCTCGCCCTGGCGATTGCCGTCAACACGGCGATTTTCAGCGTGGTCGATGCGGTCCTGCTGAAGCCGCTTCCCTATCCCGAACCCGGCCGCCTCGCGGTCGTCACGAGGACGGTCCGTGCCGACAGCACCGTCAACGAGGACACGTCGCAGAACGGCGCGACGTGGCTGATGATTCGCGATCGCGCGAGCACGATCGAAGCCGCCGTCTATTCGACCTGGCCGGCCGGGGTGAACGTTGTCGCGTCGGGGAGAGCCTCGTACGCCCAGCAGCAACGTGTCGGCGCCGGCTTCTTCCGCGTCCTTGGGGTCGCGCCCGTGATCGGCCGTGAGTTCAACATCGAGGAGGATCGACCCGGCGGGCCGGCGGCGGCAATCCTGAGCTATGCGTTGTGGCATGCAATGTTCAATGGCGATCCCTCGGTCATCGGCACCACATTGGTCGTCCGCGGCGAGGCTGCGACGATTGTCGGCGTGGTGCCTGCGGGCTTCCAGAGCGGCACGGAAGCCGATCTCTGGACCCCGCTCCGGCCGGGCACGACCGGCGAGGGAGAAGGTGAAAACTACGCCATCCTTGCACGCCTCCGCCCCGGCACCGACTGGGCGCACGCTGATGCGGAGGTGCAGCACATCGGCGCCCACATCGCGCGACAGCGGGAGCCGGCGCCCGGTTCATCGATCGAGTTCTCTCTGCAGCCGCTTCAGCGCGGGATGACGGCGTCGCTTCGAAACCCCCTGCTGATCCTCTGGTGGGCGGTCGCCATCGCTCTGCTGATCGCGTGCGTCAACCTGGCGGGACTCCTCCTGGCCAGGGCATCGGCCCGGTCGCGGGAAGTCGCCACACGGATGGCGCTCGGCAGCGGCCGCACGGCCGTGATTCGCCAGCTTCTGGTCGAAAGCGTCGTCCTCGCGGCCGCGGGATGGATTGCAGGGATCGCACTGGCGACGATCGCGCTGGGGGCACTGAAAGCGCTCGCCGCCGATGCGTTTGAAATTTGGCAGCCTGTCTCGCTTGATGCGCGGGCGGTTGCGGTCGCCGCGGCACTTTCCGCCGGCGCAGGCGTGCTGTTCGGCATTGCACCCGCGTTCCAGGCCACACGGATCGATCTGCAGGCCGCCTTGATCGATGCCGGCGGCCGCGCAGTTGCCGGGCGCGGCGCCGTGTGGCCCCGTCGCGTCCTCATCGTGGCCCAGGTTGCGCTCGCGGCCGTGCTGCTCATCGGTGCGGGACTGCTGGTGCGCACGTTTTCGCACCTGCGTCACCTCGATCCGGGCTTCGATCCACGCGGCGTCCTCACGGCGAGCGTGTCACTCGAGGACGCGCGCTACCGGACGGCCGCACGAGTGTCGCAGCTTTTCGACGAGACGCTCACGCGGGTCACGCTGACGCCCGGCGTGGAGGCGGCCGGCGTCTCGCTCGGTTTGCCCTACGAGCGGATTCTCAACCTGGGCTTCCGGCACCTGGACGGTCCGCAGGCCGGATCGACGCAGGGACGCATGACGAGCGCCACCTACGTGGCCGGAGATTTCTTCCGCGCGCTTCGTCTCCCGATCCGGGCCGGACGGACGTTCGACGCACGCGACCGCGCAGAGACGCCCGGGGTCGTCGTGGTGAACGACGCGTTCGCGCGTCAGTACTACCATGGCGCCAGCCCTCTCGGCCGGCGCATTGCGTTTGCCGGTCGCGAGCGAACAATCATTGGCGTCGCCGGTGATGTTCAAGTGCGGCCCGGATGGGGGGACAACGGACCGATCGCGGCCATGCCGCTCGCGTACATGCCACTGGCGCAAGCGACGGACGGCTTCCTTCGGCTGGTCCACGGCTGGTTTTCTCCCACGTTTGTCGTGCGGGCCGCAGCCGCCACGGATTCGCGCGCCGTGCTCCGCCGCGCTGTCGATGCGACCGATCCGCTTCTCCCGTTCGCGCGCGTGCGGAGCATGGAACAGGTCCGGGACGCATCGCTCGCGCCGCAGCGTTTTCTCATGGCGTTGCTCGCCGGGTTGGCCGTCGCGGCCGTCCTGCTCGCGGCCGTCGGCATTCACGGCCTCATTGCCACCACTGTCGCCGAGCGCACGCGCGAGATGGGGATCCGCATGGCGCTGGGGGCAACGATGGGGCAGGCGATGCGGTCGCTCGCGGTCCCCGGCGTCCTGCTGGCCATCGGCGGAACCGTCATCGGGACGTTTACGTCGCTCGGGTTCGTCACGCTCCTTCGCCATTTCCTGTGGGGCGTCAGCGCCACAGATCCGGTCACCTTCCTTGCTGTCGGCGCGATTCTCCCCACGGTCGCCTCAATCGCGAGCTTCGGGCCCGCCCTTCGTATCCTGCGGCTGGATCCGGCAAAGGCCCTCCGAGAGTAAGCACGAGGCCTCAGCTGCCCGTGATAGGCTCGAACTCCATGACGACCGCCCACGTCGTGCCGAGTACCGCAACGACACACGAACTCAGACACATCCCCAGGCGCGCGGTGGTGAGCTGGGTGCTCTACGATCTCGCGAATACGATTTTTTCCATGGGGGTCGTGTCGGCCTACTTTTCGACGTGGGTGCGCGATCAGGTCGGCCCGACACGCGCGGACTCCGTGTACGGGGTGATCACCGCGATCTCGATGGGCCTCATCTTCATCGCGTCGCCGGTCCTCGGGGCGATGACGGACCGCGCCAGCCGCCGGATGCCGTTTCTCGTGGTCAGCACGTTGATCTGCGTCTTCTTCACAATGCTGCTCGCACGCGGCGGCTTCTATTTCACCGCGATTTGTTTCGTGATTGCGAACGTGGCCTACCAGGCGGGGCTGCAGTTTTACGACGCGATGCTGCCAGAGGTCAGCCACGAAGGGAACCGCGGCAAGATCAGCGGCATCGGCGTCGGGGTTGGATACCTCGGCTCCTATATCGCGATCGGGCTCGGCATGGACGCCGTGTTCGGATCCGACGACAAGCCGTTTCTCTTCACGATGATCGCGCTCTTCTTCATGTTGTTCGCGCTGCCGTGCTTCCTGTTCGTGAAAGAGCGCGGCAACCCCAACCCGCGCGAGGTCTTCAGCCTCAGGATGCTGCGCGAGTCCACGAGCGAGACCGTGCGGACGATCCGATCGGGACGGGAATATCCCGGGCTGGTCCGGTTCCTCGTCGGACGGATCTTCTACACGGATCCGATCAACACCGTCATCGCGATCATGATGCTCTACACCATCAATGTCGCGGAGCACACAGGGCTGACGCACGACCAGGGAGAAGAGACGGGCAAGCTCATCATGATGACGGCGATCACCTTTGCAGTGGTCGGCGGTTTCGTGTGGGGATGGCTCGTCGACCGAATCGGCCCCAAGCGTACGCTGAACTACGTCCTCTATCTCTGGACCGGCGTCTTCCTTCTCGCGGCCGCCGTGGGGATGTTCGGGCTGCCGCTCGTCACGCTCTATGTGGTCGCCTGCGCGGCTGGCGTCGGGCTCGGTGGAATCTGGGCTGCCGATCGGCCTTACATGCTCCGGCTGACACCGCCCTCACGCATCGGCGAGTTCTACGGCCTGTACGGCATGGTGGGCCGATTCTCCGCGATCACGGGGCCGCTCATCTGGGCTATCGTCACCCGGTTGACGATCGGCATGTTCGGGTTGCCGCCGCACGTCGGCCAGGGCATCGGCGTACTCGTGCTGCTCCTCCTGATCGTCGTGAGCTACGTGATTCTGCAGCCTGTCAGCGACGCGCCACGCAACTGGTCTACACCACCAGCGTCGCCGGCATCCACCCCCGCACGGAGTTAATCAACCACAAGCTGGTGGCGCCCGCGAGGTCGTCCACACGCAGCCGCCGTTCGCGGATCGCACCCGTGCTCAGAAGCTCTGCGCGCAGCGTGCCGCCGAGGAGGCCGCACTCGATCGGCGGCGTGAGTTTCTCTCCGCCGATTTCCACGACCACGTTCGCCTCGGTGGCCTCGGTGAGTTCTCCTGACGGATTCCAGAGCAGCACCGCTTCGGCTTCGGGACGTGACGCCCGCGCTCGCTCATACACGTCCCGCACGGTCGTCTTGTGGTACAGGAAGACGCTCGCCGGGTGGATCGCATCAGCCGCGAGGGCCACGCGGAGCGGACGGGCGGGAGGCGCCCAAAGGTCCGCCCCTTCACAGACAATCGCGCCGTCGCGGCTGAGCAACACGCGAAGCCTTGCGGATCCGGCCAGATCCGCGACCGCAATCTCCAGCAAGGCGCGCAGTTCCGTCACGTCGCACGAGAACCCGAAGCACTCCGCAGATTCCTGCAGCCGGGTCAGGTGCCGCTCGAGAAGAGTAAATCCGGCGTCAGGCGCCCATCCTATCGTCTCGAGCAGCTGAAAATCGGGATGCGGTC
>JBBQEJ010000214.1:0-7849 GCA_038320555.1 Vicinamibacterales bacterium
TCCCCAGCGCCGCTTCGCCGAGCGCGAAGGCGGCACCGATGGCAAGCCCTTCACCGAGATTGTGCAGACCGATCCCGACCGCGACGAGCAGCGCCACGACGGCTCCGGGAGTCGAAGCCGGCGTTTGGTCCGTCGCGCGGCGGCCTTTCAGCCACTCGCCCGCGAGATCGAGGCCGAGCCAGGCGCCCGCGGCGGCGGCGATGAAGAGCGCGAGTCCCTGGAACGACGACGGAAGCAACAACAGGCCGCCGAGCCCTTCCTGGATTGTGTCGATCAGGAGAAACGCAAACAGCCCCAGCGTGACCGCAAGCAGGACGTCGAGGCCCGTCGACCCGATCCGTGATGCCAGAGGAAACCACAGCAACCCCAACGCAACCGGAATCACGCCCACATACAGGCCAATCAGCGCACACGTGAAAAAGTAGCGCGCGTCGGCCTGTGACGACTGAATCGCAACGGGGATTTCATGCTCGAACGCCGTGCCGGTCGACGTCAGGACTTTGATGAGATGCGCTTCACCTGCGACCCATGGGTACGGAGACGTCGTTATCGGCGTCGAAATTAGTGTCGAACCCGTTCATCACCATCACGAGCTCGTAAGCGGGCTGGCGCGGAGCGTTGCGCGGATCCACGATGAACACGCCGTACAGGCCCTTGTGAATATGGCGCTTCAACGGGGACGCATGACAGTGATAGAGATGTAGGCCGAATGGCTCCGCGTCGAACTCGTAGACAAAGCGGCCGCCGGGCTGCACTTCGTGCGCGGGCAGCGAGCCGTCCATTTCGGGCGGATGCCAGCCGTGAAAGTGAATCGTGTGGGGATGCGACCCTTGGTTCACGAACGTCACACGCACGCGATCGCCTTCAGTGGCGCGCAGCGTGGGACCGGGCACCTGGCCGTTATAGGTCCACGCAGGAAAGAAAATGCCCGGTGCGATTTCGATCTCCCGATCGACGGCCACAAGCTCGTATTCGCGGAGCAGCGATCCGTCGGGGCGTGACGTCTCGTGGTAATACTTTCCGCGCCGCTCCTCCGGAAGGTCCGAGAAATTCCACGCGCGCAAAAAGGCCGTCGGATTGTAAATGCCGGACGTGACGCGACCGACCACACCCATCGCGTGGCCCCCAGGATGAGCCGTCGCGTGTCGGTCGTGGATGCCTGTGGACAGATTCCGCGAGGTCAGTACGCCGGCGCCCGCGGCGGCGGTCAGGCCAGCGAGCTGAAAAAGCGATCGTCTTGAGAGATTCGACATTTCTATTACTATTAAATGTAATTTTGAGTACTCAAAGTATATAATATCTACAGTCGAAGTCAAGCATGGCTCATTCACAGACGGTCGAAAACTATCTGAAAACCATTTTTCAGGCGCAAATGGCGCTGGAAAATGCTGGTGGGCTCGTCCCCATGGGGCAACTCGCGACGGCGCTCGGCGTCGTACCGGGTACCGCCACGACGATGGTGAAGGCTTTGGCAGATTCGGGGCTCGCTCACTACGAGCCTTACGCGGGCGTTCGGCTCACTCCGGCAGGCGAGAAGCTTGCCGCGCTCGTGCTGCGCCGCCATCGGCTGATCGAGCTCTTTCTCGTGAACGTGATGGGGATGAGCTGGACCGAAGTGCACGACGAAGCGGAAAACCTCGAGCACGCCGTTTCCGATCGCCTCATCGATCGAATCGACGAGATGCTCGGTCGTCCCGCCGTCGATCCCCACGGCGATCCGATCCCCGATCCCGAAGGCACCGTACCGATGCCGGAGTACGACAGCCTCCTCACCTGCCCCCTCGGTGCGCCGGTGACGGTTTCACGCGTCAGCGATCAGGATCGCGCTTTTCTGCAGTTCGCCGAGCAGCACGACCTTCGCCCCGGCGATGTCGTCCGCGTCGAAGAACGGAGCGTGGCGGGCGACAGCGTTCAGCTTCGCGGACGCAACGAGCGCCGCGTCACAATCGGCGCGCGTGCTGCGTCCAAGGTGCTGGTCCAGGCCGTCCGCATGATCGTGATCTTGCTGCTTGCGTCCCGCGCGGTCCTCGCGCAAACACCCGCAAGAGTGCCGGCGTCAGACCAGCCGTTCAAGATCACCGACAACTCCTTCCTGGTCGAAGAAGCCTTCAACCAGGAGGCGGGCGTATTTCAGAACATCTTTGGCGCGATGCGGATCAACGGAACCTGGGCGGCCACATTCACCCAGGAATGGCCCCTCGCATCACAGGCGCACCAGCTCTCGTATACGCTGGCATTCCTCGACGATGGACATCATCGCGGCGCCGGCGATGCCCTGCTGAACTACCGCTACCAGGCCATGACAGAGGGGCCGGGACGGCCGGCATTCTCACCGCGCCTGAGTCTGATATTGCCGTCGGGAAATTCTGACAGGGGCTTCGGGGACGGATCCGCAGGTCTCCAGGTGAACCTGCCGTTCAGCAAGCAGCGCGGGGATTGGTATTGGCACTGGAACGGAGGAATCACGTGGCTCCCTCGCGCCGAAGCAAGCGTCCAGCGGAACGATCTTGCCGTGATTCGACGCGACAGCCTCGCATCACCGTTCCTTGCGGGAAGCGGCATTTACCGGCTGCGCCCGATGTTTCACCTGATGCTGGAATCGATGCTGTCATTCGATCAGTCCGTCGCCGAGGCCGGCACCGCCCGCGACACGGCCTTCACGCTGTCGCCGGGCTTTCGCGGAGGCTGGAACGTAGGAGACAAGCAGGTGGTCGTAGGTTTTGCGCTGCCGACGACATGGAGCGACACCACCAATACCGGGGCGTTCTTTTATTTTTCGTACGAACTGCCGTTCAGGAAGAAGTGAATCGGCGGGAACGATGAAACTCGGGATCCGGGGACGGGATCCGGGGCCGCGAGCCGCGAGCCGCGAGGAGCTTACGGCTCGCCGTTATACGATGCGAACGAGGTCGGCGTCTCCCACACACGGACGTTGACGATGTCGACACCGTGCTCGCGGCCTTTGTCGAAGATGAGGCGGGCGATGCGCTCGACAGTGGGATTGCTCTCGAGCAGGTACATCGGCTCGCCCAGCTCACGCAGCGGCGCGACCAGGGGATCGTCCTGCCGCAGGATCATCTTGTGATCGAGCTCGCGATCGATCCACCCTTTGACGACCCGCTTGATGTCGGAGAAATCGGCGACCATGTTCCGGCTGTCGAGCCGATCGGTGCGCACCTCCACCTCGACGACGGCGTTGTGTCCGTGAGGATGCTTGCAGACCCCGTCGTAGTCGAGCAGGCGATGGCCGTAGCAGAAATCGATGCGCTTGGTCACGAGATACATTGATGGATCTTAATCCCGAATCACTAATCACTAATCCGAATCGCGAATCCCGAATCGCGAATCCCGAATCCGAATCGCGAATCCGAGTCGCAAGTCGCGAGTCGCGAACCGCGAATAGCTATTCCCCATGACGAATGACGGCGTGGCCGTACTCTTTTCCGCCGGCCTCGACAGTGCCGTGCTGCTCGCCCATGCGGCGCGTGAATACCCATCCATTCAGCCGGTCTATGTGAGCGCGGGTCTTGCGTGGGAGGCTGAAGAGCGTGCGATGGCGGAGCGGCTGCTGAACTCCGGCGCGTACGGGACGTCCGTGTTGCCGCTCGTCACACTGACGATCGACATGCGGGATGTGTACCCGCCGACCCATTGGGCGATCCGCGGAGTGCCGCCGGCATACGACACGCCCGACGAGGCTGTCTACATCGAGGGGCGTAACATCGTGTTGCTCTCGAAGGTCTCGGTCTTCATGCCCCGCGCCGGGCTCACCCGCGTGATGATCGGTCCGCTTGCGGGCAATCCGTTCCCGGATGCGACCCCGAGGTTTTTCGGCCTCATGGCACGCGCGTTGTCGGCCGGGCTGGCCGCACCGATTGGGATCGACGCACCATTTGCGCACATGGACAAGTCGGAAGTCATCCGCCTGGGACGCGCGTTCGGCGTGCCGTTGCAGTTGACGCTCTCGTGCATGCAGCCACGCGAGGGCCGTCACTGCGGACGGTGCAGCAAATGCCGGGAGCGAATCGATGCGTTCAGAGAGGCGGGAGGCGAGGATCCGACCGAGTACGCCGTGACCTCATAGAACAGGAGAGCAGGAGGTCAGGGAGACGATCTTTCCTTAAAAGATCAAATCTCCTGATCTCCTGGTCTTCTGTTTTGAGACGAGTTCTAACCATTCCAAGTGATGTTGATCATCGGGCCCAACTAATCCTCACAAACTCCGCAACCGGATCGACCCATCGCCCGTCCGGATGCGAAGTTGCCGGCCGCCGGCGCCGAGGCGTCCGCGCACGGTGCGACGGTTGACTTCTCCGGACGCGGTCGATCCGACGTCGAGGTCGTTTCGAATCGTGCCGTCGCCCGTATGGGCGTCGAGCTCTGCGCCGAAATCCGACGGCAGATACAGCGACACGCCGCCATCGCCGGTCGTGATGTCCCAGTCTTCACCCATCGAGGTGCCGGCCTCGGCCCGGTAGACGATCGAACCGTCTCCTGTGTGGAGCCGCACGCCGGTCAGCTTGCCGGACACATTCACGCCGCCGTCGCCGGTGTCGAGCGTCAGGCGCCCCTCTGCCCCATCCACGGTCACCGATCCATCGCCGGTGCTGAGCGCCAGATCCCCCGCGATGTTGTTGGCGCGAATGCTGCCGTCTCCCGTGTGAATCTCGATACGCCCGTTCACCCCTTCAACCACGATTGAGCCATCGCCGCTGCGCGCGCGGACGTCGGCGCGCTTCGGTACCCAGACCGTCAGCCGCGCGCTTGGAGAGCTCCCCATGCCGATGACTCGAAACGGCTCGTTCCGCGGCTTTGGCACTTCGACTTCGATGGTGTCCCCGTTCTGCGACGACTTCACTTCGAGGCCCTCGACAGCCTCTCGGGTCGGGCCGCGCTTTTCAATCTCGATCAGCACCTCGGGTTTGTCCCATGACTGGATCTGAATCGACCCGTCGAAGGTGGTCGCGTGCACGGCCGGTGGGCCCGTGACCGTGAACCGCCTCTCTTCACGGACAATCTGGCTTTGCGAGTCCAGCCTGACCGTGCAGGCGCCGCACAAGCACGACGCAATCAGGGCGGCGCTGCCGAGGGCAATAGACTTCATACACGCATAGACGAGAAAGGGGTTCGGCCCGGTTCCAACTGATTCCAATGGACGGTCCGCTTTCTACTGGGTTCTTTTGGGGGTTTCTACTGGGTCTTGCAGGATTCCACGAATTTCTACCTGGTTCTACAGGGTTCTGCATTTTCTTAAGCGTTCGGGCCGTAGACGAGCGTACCGGCGATAAACGTATGCGTCACCCTGAGCTCGCGATCCATGACGACGAGGTCGGCGACGGCGCCAGGGGCAATGGCGCCGATTCCCTGCAGACCAAGCGCCCGTGCCGGGGTCGTCGCGCAAATCGTCGCGGCATCCACCAGGCCCACACCCATCGTCGTCACCAGCCGCGCGAATGCCTGATCCATCGTCAGCACGCTCCCGGCCATCGTGCCGTCGTCGAGCGACGCAACGTCGCCGACGGTTATCGCGCGTCCCCCGATGGTCGTACGGGAGCCGCGCGGGAGTCCGGCGCCGGCCGTGCCGTCGGTGATCGCCATGATGTGGGATTTGTGTTTCGCCGCGAGTGCAAGCCGCACCATTGCTGGATGGACGTGGACGCCGTCGCACACGATCTCGGCCGTGATTGCTTCCTGATCGAGGACCGCAGCGGCGAGACCCGGCTGACGGTGAGCAATCGGGGTCATCCTGTTGAACAGATGCGTCGCCTGTCTGGCGCCGGCGTCGATGCCCGCGATGGCCTCCTCGTACGACGCGCCCGAGTGCCCGAGCGAGATGTGATGGCCGTGTGACGCGAGATCGCGTATGAGTTCCAGTGCGCCGTCGAGCTCCGGCGCCACGGTGACTATTCCAACCTCCGCTCTGGCGGCGGCGATCTCGCTGAGAATCTCGGCGCCAGTGAATTCACCGTCGCCACGGCCTCCCGGCAGGCGCAGGCAGTCGAGCGGCTGCGCGCCCTTGAAGCCCGGGTTGATGAAGTTGCTCTCGAGATGCGCTGGCAGTACTCGCGCACCGCGCGGTCGGTCGGCACGTCGCGCCGCGCGGACGGAGGCCAGCAACCGCCGCAACACCACGGGCCTGCAGGCGATCGAGGTCGGGCAGAACGCCGTGACGCCGAAACGCGGCAGCTTGTCCGCCATCGTATGGATGGCGGTTTCGCTGTCGAGCGTGTCGGTACCTTCTACGCCATGTACATGGACGTCGATGAACCCGGGCACGACCAGGTGCCCCGACAGGTCGAAGTGATGCTCGCTGCCGCTGGCCGCGCGGCTGCCGCCGGCGATATGGACAACCTGTGGGCCGTCGAGGACGAGCGAGCCCTGGCTGAGCACGCGATCGGGCAGCACGATGTCCGCGCCTGAGAGAACGATCATGTCCGCGCGAGCGCGGCGACCCTCGCCGCGCCGATGGCGACGCCCTCGCCGGCAAGCGGAGAGACGGCGAACCGAACGTGATCGATCATGCCCGGCGGAATGCGGCGGATGTAATCCTGGCGCACCGGCTCCAACAGCAGATCGGTCGCGATCGCGGCATCGCCGCCAAGGACGATCACTTCCGGATCGATGCACGAGGTAAGGTTGGCGAGCGCCATCCCAATGTACCTGGCTGTGTCCCGCACCACCGATACCGACACGCCGTCCCCGGCGCGGGCGCCGTCGAATACCTGCGCGGCGGTGATGGATTGGAGGTCGCCCGCACGCTCGAGCACCACCGATTCGTCGCCCGCCTGGATGCGCCATGAGAGACGGCGCGCGATCCCGTCATTGCTCACTTCCGCGGCCAGGCTGCCGTACTTCCGGTAATCCTGGCGTTCCACCGGATTGAGCGCCAGCCATGCGGCCGACCCCGCAAGCCCGTTGGCGCCCGGCCACGGACGTCCGTCGAGGAAAATGCCGGCGAAGACGCGGTCGCCGATCTCGAGACAGACGGCATGCCTCGCGTCGCGCGCGCCGCCAATCCACACCTCCGCGCTGATGACGGCAACCCCGGGCGTGCACGAGACCGCAGCCGGCGCGCCTTTCACCGAAGGGGATGTGACTTTCTCCGTCGTCCTGTCGATCGCCACGCCGAACGCGTCAATGGTGAGGCCGCCGATCAGCTCGGCGGCAATGTCGCCGGCAACCGCGCCCGGGGCGTCGGCGCGCGCGCGCCGCACGACCGCGCCGTCACCGTCGACGACGACGCCGATGACGCGACGACCCGCGATATCCAGGCCGAGGAGGTGCATCAGTCGGACTCGTCCGGCGGCCAATGAAGCTTGCGGCCCTCAAGCGGAAGCGGCGCCGCACCGTCGGCCCGGAACAGCGTGCGGTCCGCCTTCCTGAGGAGCGATCGCAATCTCACCTCGTCTGGCGCCCAGAACACAATTACCCCCGCGCCTTCCGCCGGGGGGAAAATGCGGTCGTCGATGTAATCGCGATCGAGCGTGACGATCGTGCGGCCCAGTTGCCGCGCCAGGCGATAGTGCTCGATATCGCGCGCCCGCCGCAGATCGTCGTGCTCGAGCACGAACAGCACATCCCATCGCAGCCGCGCGCGCATGAACGTGACGATGCCGATCGGGATGTTCGCGTCGGCGTAAATCCGCGGATCCTGCGCGATTCGCGCCGCATGCGGATTCAGTTCGCTCGATAAGGTGCCCATGTCTACCGAGGCCCTGCCTCAGACCGTCGAGCATGTGGTGCACTGAGCGGAGGGCGTGGCGGTCTGAGGCAGGGCCTCGTGAGAAAAAGAGGAGCCCCGGGAGCAGGCAGGGGTTGTACCCTGCGCCTACGTAATAGACCCTGTTCG
>JBBQEJ010000215.1:0-7812 GCA_038320555.1 Vicinamibacterales bacterium
CCGGGTGCTGGCCGCGATTTACGAACCTCAACTCGGGAATGCTTCCGTGGTCGGAAATCTCGGTAATTTCAGCGGCACTGGACCCAAGTGCCTCGTCGAGAACAACGTACTCAGGAGTCCCAGATGCGGCGCTCTTCGTGATGAGCGGCACCATTGTCAGGTTCTCGACGACGACGGCGTGGCCGACGGTGATGGCAGCGAGCGCGCGGGCGATGGGGTTTTTGTGCATGCAGCCAGTCTACGCAGGGGTCCGGACAGGATTGGTCCACAATTCGGGCTTAGGCGGCTACTGAAGCTGGAGCTGGGAACTGGAAACTGGAAACTGGGAACTGGGAACTGGCAACTGAGAGCGAAGCGATCAAACAGCGTATGACCGGACCTGTCACGCCTCCTTATTAAGATGCGGGGAAGACGAGGAGGTTGAGATGTCCTTAGCCATTGCCCGCCGGAGTTGTCGCCCGGAGCGTCACGTGTGCCTTGGATGCCGGCAGCATCCGGCACGATTCCGTTACCGCGGCGAAGTGCGCGCGGATCGGGACCACAACCTGTGTTTCCGGTGTTTTCGCGCGGAGGTGAATAGGCAACGCGCACGCCTGATGGCGGCGTAGGATTCAGTAGGAGCAAACGAGGTCACATGGCACGTAACGCCGAACTGGTTCGTCAGTGGGAGATCCTTCGCGCGGTTGACGCGGCACACCAGGGGATCACGGTCCCCAAGCTGGCGGCGCTCCAGGACGTCCACCAGCGCACGATCCGCCGCGACATCGAGGCTCTGTCGAAAGCCGGCTTCTCGCTTTACGACGAGAAGGTCAATGGGACAACGATGTGGAGGTTCCGCGCGAAGCCGTTCCGAGGCCTCGAGGAAACCGGGTTGAGCGTGACCGAGCTGTGCGCGTTGTATTTCAGCCGCTCGATTCTCGAAGCGCTCACCGGCACGCCGTTCCTGGACGATGTGGAGCGGGCGTTCATGAAGCTGGAGAAAGCACTGCCGGTGGCGAGCCGGAAGTTTCTCAACCGCTTTCCCACGATGCTGAAGGCGAAGACGAGCGGGCGAAAAAAGCAAGACGAGAAAAAGACGCGCGAGATCCTGGCGCGCGCGATCGACGCGTCGCTTCGGCAGCGGCGCGTCCAGATGCGATACGACTCGTCGTCTTCACAACGCACGAAAGACTACACGGTCGATCCGCTGAGAGTTTCGTACGCGCACGGCGGCATCTACCTGATCGCCTGGGTCGAGGAATACCAACAGGTCCGGACGTTTTCCGTCGAGCGCATCAGGACGCTCGCGGTCCTCGACGAGCACTTCGAGCTGCGGCCGCTTCCGACCGAGCCGTTCGGCAACTCGATCGGCGTGCACACGGGCAGCCCGGAGCCGATCGAAATCGAGTTCGACGCCGGCGTCGCCGATTACGTCAGAGAACGCGAGTGGCACCCCTCGCAGGAAATCGTCGAGCGCGCGGACGGATCGGTCCTCGTGCGCTTGAACGTCTGCGACGACCGTCCCCTGCGCAGCTGGATCCTGGGCTTCGGCGCGCAGGCGCGCGTCGTAGCGCCCACGCGACTAGCGCAGGAGATCTTCGAGGAGATTCAGAAGGCTTCGGACAGGTACACGCCGCGGCTCTCGTTCGACATGGCCCGGATGATGCTGACCGATTCACGGCAGGCGAGGCTTCCGCGCACGAAGCGAGCGTGAGTCACTGGAGAGGACGGAGAGAACTCCGTTTCCCCCGCTGCCTCCGCCGCGCTTGACCGGCACAACCCGACGATGGCATCGTCACTCCTTCCGCCGCACCGCCGGCGGGTTGGGACTTCACCGGTGTTAGGATCTGCGCCATCATGATGGCGACGCGTACGAAGATTCCGCAATCATGGCGATCCAAATCCTCAGATTCCTGCGGTTTTCCGGTGGCACGCTTCCGGCAACGTGGAGAGGGCCAGCATGGGAGGTGTGATGACAGCCGATGAACTGCGAAACGAGATGCATGCGGAGTTCAAGGACGTTCGCTCGGACTCGGCCGCACTGCGAAACGAGATGACGGCGGAGTTCAAGGCCGTCCGCGCAGACCTCGCCGGACTGCGAAACGAGACGGCGGGCGAGTTCAAGAAGGTCCATGCTCAATTCGAGAACATCCATGCTCGTTTCGAGCGGGTCGACGCTCGTTTCGAGAGGGTCGATGCGCAATTCGAGAGGGTCGATGCGCAATTCGAGAACGTCGATGCGCAATTCGAGAGCATCCATGCGCAATTCGAGAGCGTTCGCGCCGAGCTCAAGGCGGTAGAGGACAATCTCCTCGCGCGGATCAAAGCGGAAGGGGAGACGATCCGGCGTCACTTCGACGTGATGGTCGAGCGGGTGAATGACTCCGTCAAGGTCGTCGCCGACGGTACGGCTCGCCACACCGAACGCCTCGACGACCACGAGACTCGGATTAAGGCGATAGAAGGGCCGGCCGGCTGAAGTGTTCCTCTTACGCCAAATCCGCTGATTCCACTAGTCGCGGGCTTTGTGCGACGACTCAATCAGCACCACGCCGCTCTGCAAAGTACTCGGCAGGTTGATCACGCGGCCCAACCCGCTCAGGTCGTAGCCCTCCTGCACGCGGCCCGTGACGTTCACGCGCGCGCCCTTCCGGGGTGCGCCGCCGTTGGTAATCACCCAGAGGCCCTGGTTGCCGTCTGCAATCCGATAAGCTCCTTTCCCGAGCAACGAAGCGCTCTCGGTGACGGTTCCGCGAACCGTGATTGTGTCGTTTCGGTACTTGCCCGGGTCAGCCAGCACCTGATTGATGCTCGTGGCCGCGCAGCCTGCCGCCATCAGGGCCAGCACGAACACGAGCCCCATTCCCCATTGTCGGTTCACTATCCTGATCGTCATGTCAGGAGGATAGTCCGGACCGGCCCTGTTTTCCACTGCCAGACGACTCGAGCTCTCGCGAAAAGGGGCAGCTCTCGGGAAAGGTTCCTGCGTCTTCCCGGGCGGCGGCTGCCCGGATGATAATCGTTGGGTCGTGGCAAGGACGATCGGTCATTACGAGATTACCGGCACGCTCGGCGAGGGTGGCATGGGCATCGTGTATGCCGCTCGCGACTCGCGGCTGAACCGGTCCGTAGCCTTGAAGATGCTTCGCGGGGCGAACTCCGATCCCGATGGGGCCGAGCGGCTGCGCCGCGAGGCTCGGGCTGCCGCCGCGGTCAATCATCCAAACATCTGCCAGCTCTACGATCTCGGCGAAGACGCCGGCGAACTCTATATCGCCATGGAGTTCCTGGAAGGTGAATCGCTGGCCGGACGGATTGCGCGCGGGCCCGTTCCGATCGGCGAATCAGTTGCGATTACTCTCGCGACGCTTTCCGCGCTCGGCGCGTTACACGATGCCGGATTGATGCATCGAGACTTGAAGCCCTCCAATATCTTCCTGACGCCGCACTGCGTGAAGCTCCTCGACTTCGGGCTGGCGCGCGCGACAGGTGTAGACGTTGCGGAAACGCGGCTGACGATGCCTGGCACAGTACTCGGCACGCCTCAGTACCTCGCTCCGGAGCAGATCGCCGGACGGCAGCTCGATTTGCGGGTCGACCTGTTCGCAGCCGGTACGGTCCTGTACGAAATGCTCACGGGACGGCCAGCCTTCACCGGGGCCTCCGTGCCGGAAATCGTGCACGCAATCGTGTACGAACAACCTCCCGCGCTCGGCGGGTCGCCGGCCGTCGCCGCGGTCGATCGCGTCATTCACAAGGCGATCGCCAAGCGTCCGCAGGATCGATACGCGTCTGCTGCCGCGATGGCGGACGAACTCCGCTCCGCGACTTTGCTGGTCGACAGCGGCGCCGTATCACCGGTCAGACCGATGACAAGGCTCATCGTCCTTCCATTCCGGGTACTTCGCGCGGATCCCGAGATCGATTTTCTCAGGTTCAGCCTGTCGGATGCTCTCACGACGTCGCTGTCGGGACTTGATTCGCTCGTGGTGCGATCCAGCCTGACAGCTGCCCGCTTCGGCGGCGAGGCATTCGATTTCGACATGATTGCCGAAAAGGCCGACGTCGATGCGGTTCTTAGCGGAACACTGCTGCGTGCTGAGGATCAGGTTCGCGTAACGGCACAGTTGGCCGAAGCTCCGCATGGAACTGTGCGGTGGTCGCATACGACGCAAGTGACTCTCGGGGACATATTTCAGCTTCAGGACGCGCTCACGAGCCGGATTGTCGAATCTCTCTCCATCCCTCTGAGTGTGCGCGATGAGCGAATGCTCAAGCGCGATGTGCCCGCGACCGCCAAGGCCTACGAGTTCTACCTTCGGGCGAATCAGATCGCGTATGAGGCGAAGAACTGGCCTGTCGCCCGCGATCTGTACCGACAGTGCCTCGAAGAAGATCCGGGCTACGCGCCGGCCTGGGCCCGGGTGGCGCGGATTCACCGCGTCATCGCGATGTACTCGGACGAGCGCTCGGAGGACAACTATGCGCTCGCAGAAGAAGCCTTCAGACGCGCGCTGGAATTGAATCCGGATCTGTCGATTGCCCACAACCTGTTCACCGTCGTGGAGCTGGAAACTGGCCGTGCGCGGCAGGCCATGCTGCGGCTGCTCGAACGTGCGCGGCTTCAGTCGGCAGATCCGGAGCTGTTTGCAGGCCTCGTTCAGGCTTGCCGCTATGCGGGACTCGACGGCCCCGCAATCGCAGCTCACGAACATGCACGGCGTCTCGAGCCGCAGATCAGGACAGCGGTTGGTCACGCCTACCTCACGGCCGGCGACTACGAGGGCGCGATTGAGACGGACCAGGAGGATCCGCGGTTTGTGACCGCGCTCGCCTTGGACCTGCTGGGGCGGCGCGATGAAGCGATATCCCACCTGCACCGGCTGATCGTGCCCGGGATGCCGGCGCTGATTAAGATGTTGCTCGAGGCAATGCTGGCTCTGTTCGAGGGCAGGCGGACGGGTGCCTTGACCGGTGCGGACGAGGTGCTCAAAAGATGGCGGCTTCGTGATCCGTGTGCGACCTACTACCTGTCACGAACACTTGCTACGCTGGAGCATCCGAGCGCGATCCCGATGCTCAGGCGGTCAGTGGAAGGAGGGTTTCACTCCTACTCCTTCTTTGCGCGGGACCCGTGGCTCGATCCAGTTCGCGGCGATCCCGCCTTTGCCGGCATCATGGGGTTTGCCCAGACTCGGTATCTAGACGCCGCCGCTGCTTTTGTGGCGGCGGGAGGCGAACGGATTCTCGGGCCGCTCCGATCCGCTTGATTTGGATTGCTAACCAGTAACGACGCTTGGGTGGGGTCGCTCGAGGCCGCTTGAGCCGCGGCAGCGCACGCCTGGGCCCCGCGAGACGTCACGCATTTGTTGCCCCGGCTTCGCCCCGCTGTTGTATCCTCCCGGTATCATCGCAAACTCGACAGTCTAAAGATCCCCGAGGTGTGTCATGCGATTCGTATCCCTGTGTGTGTGCGCCCTGTTGCTGACCGCGTCAGCCGCGTTCGCGCAGTTTGATTCCGCGACGGTCCTCGGGACCGTGCGCGATACTTCGAACGCGGTGGTTCCCGCCGCGAAGGTGACGCTGACCGCCGTCGAAACCGGCATTTCAATCGTCAGGACATCAAGTGACGACGGCAACTACGAATTCTCGGCCGTGAAGCCGGGCAAGTACGTCGTGACCGCCGAGAAGAGCGGCTTCGCAATCGCCCTCGTTGACAACGTCCAGGTGCAGGTCGGCGCTCGCTTGCGCGTGGACCTTCAGATGCCCGTCGGCCAGTTGACCGAGAGGGTCGAGGTCGCCGCCGTGACGCCGCTCGTGGAAACCGACTCCAGCCAGCGCGGTCAGGTGATCACGGGCGACCAGACGCGCGCCCTTCCGCTGATCTCCCGCGAGTACTCCGCGCTCGCACTCTTGACGACGGGCGTGAAGCTCGCGGGCTCGTCGCTGACGACGGGCAACACGCCGCGGGAGGGTGCGTTCAACGTCAACGGTCTCCGCAGCACGTTCAACAATTTCCTGATCGACGGCGTGGACAACAACGCCTACGGCACGAGCAACCAGGGATTCTCCAACCAGGTCATGCAGCCGCCACCCGACGCGATCGGCGAGTTCAAGGTGGTGACGAACAACATGAGCGCGGAGTACGGCCGCGCCGCCGGCGCCACAATCAACGTCAACTATCGCAGCGGTACGAACGCTGTGCACGGCAGCGGATGGGAATTCCTCCGCGACACGTCCATGAACGCCGCCGGCTTCTTCAAGCCGCCCACCGGAAAGCCGACATTGGATCGCAACCAGTACGGCGGAGTGATTGGCGGTCCCATCGTCAAGAACAAGGCATTCTTCTTCGGGGACTACGAAGGCCTGCGCCAGACACGAAAGGCCACGGGCTTTGCCACCATCGCGACACCCTCGCAGCGCCAGGGCATCGTGTCGGTTGACGTGCGCGACCCGCGGACCGGTGTGGTGTACCCGGCCGGCACGCCGATTCCGTTGACTGATTTTGCGCGCAAGGTTCTGTCCGGGCTTCCGGATACGAATCTTCCAGGCAACACGAACAACTACACGTTATTGCAGGAGTTCACGGCGGATTCGAACAAGGCTGGCGGAAAGATCGATCTGCAGGTGAGCTCGGCGCTCGCGATGTTCGGCCGGTACGGATTCCGCAACCTGACGACCGACGATCAGCCCAGCATCCCGCTGCCCTCAGGTGGCGCAGGCAATGGTCACATCTACGCGCGAAACCGGCAGTTCGTCTTTGGGACGACGTGGGTGCCGAGTGCGAATTCGCTTCTCGAGGCGCGCATTGGCTACTCCTGGACGCAGGGGGGCAAGAACCCGCCGGCGCTCGGCTCCGACAGCGCCTCCTCCCAGTTTGGCCTTTCCGGCCTGCCGGCCGACAGCCGCATCGCCGGCGGCCTGCCGACGCAGCTGATTACGGGCTACGCCGACCTCGGCCGACAGGCGACCAATCCGCAGTGGCAGTACCCGACTGTCTACAATCCCAAAGTGAACTACACGTGGACGACGGGGGTGCACTCATTCAAGAGCGGCTACGAGTTCCAGAAGATCGACACGGAAGTGCAGGATGTGAATCCGCTGTACGGCCGGGATACCTACAACGGTCAATTCTCTCGCCCTGCAGGCATTGCGTCCAACAATCTCTACAACCTGACCGATTTCATGCTCGGCCTGCGAGCCCAGTACGCGCTGAGCAGCGTGCTTGTCGCCCACCTGCGCCGCAACATGCACTTCGCCTACGTGCAGGACGACTGGCGCGCGACCAGTCAGCTGACACTGAACCTCGGCGTCCGCTACGAGTACTCGACGCCCTACTGGGAAAGGGACAACATCCTTTCGAACTTCGACCCGGCGACCAACTCGATGGTCCTGGCGAAAAACGGCTCGATCTACGACCGCGCGCTCATCAACCCTGACCGGAACAACTTCGGACCGCGCCTGGGCTTTGCGTACACCGTGACGCCCGGCACCGTCATTCGGGGCGGGTACGGTGTGAGCTACGTGCACTTCAGCCGCGCGGGCGGCGGCGACCTGCTGCCTATCAACGGTCCGCAGGTGGTCAACGCCGTCGTGAACCAGACCGCGCCGGCGGCGCCGACATTCGTGCCGGCGGAGCGAGGCTACCCGGCGGGTCTGGCGGATCCGTCGCAGTTCAACCCGCTCACGGCAAACATCACCTACATGCCGAAGGATTTTCATTCCAGCCCTGTGCAGAGCTGGCACATCTCGCTGCAGCGCGAGCTGCTGCACAACATGCTGCTGGATGTGGCCTACGTGGGCAACCGCGCCACCGGCCTGCTGCTGTTCGCC
>JBBQEJ010000216.1:0-7747 GCA_038320555.1 Vicinamibacterales bacterium
TGGTCGACTTCCTGCTGGAGCGCGGCGCGAAGGTCAGGCTGCCGGACGACTTCGCCTGGGCTACGCCGATCGCGCTGGCCACCTATCGGGGCCACAACGCGATCGTGCGGTTGCTGAAGGCACACGACGGCCCGTAGCCTAGTCGCGATTGAAGGAGGAAGGCGAGTCGCCTTCCTCAGGTGCCGCAATCAGATGTAGCATTGCACGCACGAAGGAGCTGGACAATGAAGCGTGCGATGTTGACCCTGATGCTGGCAACTGCCGTCGTGGTGTTCGGGCGAGCGGCCCAGGCGCCGCCGAATCTGTCGGGCACGTGGCGGCCGCAGAACTCCATGGGCGGACAAGTGAACCCGTTCGAGTTCACGATCACGCAGACGGCCGACAGCGTGACGATCCGCACGCCGCTCAGCAACCCCGAGTCGGTGACCCTGAAACTGAACGGCGAGGAAACGCGCGCCCAGGTTGGCGGCGGCCAAGGTGGCGCCGGGGCCGCGACGGTCGCGTCTCGCGCCCAATGGGAAGGCTCCAAGCTCCTGGTGATGTCGGCGGTGACCGGGGGGCGGGGAGGGGCGAGCTCGGTACGACAGGCGTACTCGATCAGCGGCGACACGCTGACGCTCGAGACGAGCAACTCTTTTCCCGATGGCTCGATGGGCCAGGTCCGCACGGCGACGTACGTGAAGTACACGCCGGTACCCATGCCCGCGCCGCCGAGCCGAACGGTCGAATCAGGCTACGTGAGCCTCTTCAACGGCAAGGATCTGACCGGCTGGAAGGCGAGCGCGAACCCTGATTCATTCAAAGTCGAGAACGGGGCCATCGTCGCCAACGCCGTGGGCCAGCCGTCGCACCTCTTCTACGACGGCGCGGTCGGCAACCATGCGTTCCAGGATTTCGATGTGCGGCTCGACGTCGTTGCGCGCTATCGCTCGAACGGCGGCGTCTACGTCATGACCGAATTCCAGCCGCAGGGATTTCCGGGGAAGGGCTTCGAAATCCAAGTCAATAACAGCCACAGCGATCGCATCCGCACCGGCAGCCTTTATCACGTCGTCGATCTGTCGGACATTCCGGGGAAAGACGACGAGTGGATCCCGATGGAGATCAAGGGTCAGGGGAACACGATCACTGTTACGTTGAAGGGGCAGGAGGTCGTCCGCTGGACGCAGCCAGCCGATTGGCCCGGCGCTTACGACACGCCCGGTCGGAAGATCGGGCCCGGCACGATCGCGTTCCAGTCGCACGATCTGTACAGCGTGACCGCGTACTCGAACATCCGGGTCAAGCTGAACTGACTGATTAGCACCGGCTCACGCCCCCGACGAAAACCATCCTCGTCGTGCTCGCGCTGGTCACGGTCACGCCCACCGTGCGCGCGGCCAACGGGGTGACGCCCGGCCGGTTCGTGATTGAGCCGGCCACGCTGATCTGCCTCGGCTTCGAGTGGGACATCATCGGTGATGAGAATCGCAATGCGACAGTGGAGGTCAGCTATCGCCTCTCAGGCCAGACGTCGTGGATCGCCGGCATGCCGCTGCTCCGCATGGGCGGCGAGCGGATCATGCGCGCGCCCTACACGGTGCCCGACCGCTTTGCGGGAAGCATCCTCGACCTTCAGCCCGATACGGAATACGAGGTCCGTTTGACGATGAAGGATGCGGACGGCGTGTCGGTACCGGCGGTCCAGAACGTCAAGGTGCGCACGCGGGCCGAGCCGAAGGCCACAGCCGGCGGCCGCACGATCCACGTCTATCCGCTGACCTGGCCGGCCAATCGGCCGAAGGAGAATCCGAACTTCACGGGCCTCATGGCCGCGTACAACGGGTATGTCGGCACGGGCGACTGGAACGTCGTCGCGCTCCATAAGGCGGAGCCTGGCGACACGTTTCTCGTCCATGCAGGTTTGTACAAGGGGGATCGGCACAACTACGTCGATCCGTACGGGCTGACGTTCGACGGCACGTATTTGCTGACGGCGAAGGGCACTGTTGAGAAACCGATCGTGATCAAAATCGGCGGACGACGGCGAGGTGGTCTTCGACGGCGACGGCGCGTTCCGGTTGTTCGACGTGACCGGCTCGGCCTACCACATCTTCGAGGGGATCACGCTTCGGAACACCGAGGTGGCGTTCTGGGCCGGCGTCAAAGACGTCGCGGGCGCCGCGGGGCTCGCGGTCAAGAACTGCCGGTTCGAGAGCGTGGAGATTGGCATCGACACACAGTTTGCGGGATCGATGGGCTTCTATCTCGCAGACAACGTCTTCATCGGGCGCGACGATCACTACCGCACGCTCGGCTGGGCGAGTCCCGGCGTCTATGGCGCGCATCCCATCAACAGCTACTACGCGATCAAGGTGTACGGGTCGGGCCACACGATCGCGCACAACGCCGTGGCGTTCTTCCATGACGGCATCACGATCTCGACGCACGGCGTCCCCGATCCCGGCCGCCAGGACTGGGCGGTGGCGATCGACATCTATAACAATTGGCACGGATCGACAGAGTGGCATCGCGTCGCTTGGCGGACCGACGACTACTCGACCTACGACTACGACGGATTCCGTCCGAACAAGGGCGTCGAGCAGAACTACACGTGGATTGGCGCCAAGCCGCCGGCGCTCGCTGACTACACGCAGGTGCAGCCGCAGCGGTTCAAGACGCTCGCGGAGCTGGCGGCGGCCACCGGCCAGGAGACGCACGGCATCGAAATCGACTACGACATCTTCGAAAGCCTTCAACCGCCGAACCCGCCACCGACTGCCGGCAACTACGGCAAGCCATACGAAGCCGCCGATCTGAATTTCAAATTGAAGGCCGGCAGCAAGGCTGTCGATGCTGGGATGAAGATCCCCAACGTCAACGACGGGTTCGCCGGTCGAGCCCCGGACCTTGGAGCCTATGAAGTTGGGCAGCCCTTGCCGGTGTACGGACCACGCAGTCGGACGGGGACAAGGCCGTTCTATTGGTAACAGTGGAGACCGCCCGCGCAGCATGACCCAAGGGAACCTCGCGGCAGCAGAGCGCTGAGGGTCTCAGTGGATGAGCTCAACGCCTAGGTCCTCGAAGTCGTAGGCACTCACACCTTCCAGAACACCCGCCTGCGGAACAGCGCCCAGATCGGAACGAAGCAGACTGCGGTGAAGCTGACCGAATAGGCAAACGCGGCCCATCCCGGGTCAGGAATGCGCGAATACGTGGTCGAATACAAGGGTGATCACGTCGGTCCGTTTGCCGCCGGACATGAAATGGACGTTGCGTAACACCCCCGGCAGCAGTTCGCTGAACATGTACGCCGCAATCGCGTTGGAGCCCAAGACGAGCCATATCCAGGTCCAGCCGTCTCGCCATCCCCTTTGCTCCACCGCCCAGAATACGAGAGTCATCAGCGCCAGCGAGTAGCCTGCCGCCACCAGGACATAGGAGCTGGTCCACATGTTCTTGTTCAGCGGAAACCACAGCGACCACCAATAACCCAGCGCCAGGCTGCCGATGGCCGCGACGGCCAAGCCGCTCGCCTTCACAGGAATCGATCGGCGCGTCCGCAGCCAGATGCCGCTCAATATGCCAATTAATGCCGTGCCGATGGCAGGGAGGTCGCTCAACAGGCCTTCCGGATCGCGCACGTTGTGGTCTGGCACATCGCGGTACAGATGATGGGGGAACAGCTGGCGATCGATCCACGAGACCAGGTTCTGCCGCACGTCCATGAACGGCACATCGCGGCCTGGCACGCCCGCACCAGGGACCGGAACCCAGCGCACCAGCACCCAGTAGCCGACGAGCGTGAACACCAGAACCGTTGCCAGCAGCCAGGGGCGACTGTCCCATAAGTACAAGAACGACACCGCCAGGTAGCAAACCGCGATGCGCTGCAGCACGCCGTAGAAACGCATATGGTCGAGCTCGAAGAACGGAAAGCTGTTGACCACGATGCCCAGCAGGCACAGGATGACTGCCCGCTGCACCGCGTGGCGCGCCAGCTGTCGCCGCGTGGCGCCGCGCGCCAGCCTGGACTCAATGGCAAACACGACCGAGATGCCCATCACCAACACGAAAGTCGGAAACACGAGGTCGGTGAGGGTCAGGCCATTCCAGACGGCGTGTTTCATGAAGCGCCACGAACCGCTCCCGCCGTTGTTGTTGACCATGATCATGAACGCGATTGTGATCCCGCGCACCACGTCGAGAGACAGCAGCCTCCGGGCAGGTTTACGCAGGTGTAGGGGACTGGTCATCGCGGTTCGGTCCACGTCTGTCCGTCAATTCGATCCCTTCGCCGGTTGAAACTCCTTGTGTCCTGTCTGCCAGAGCAGGAATGCGAACTGGCCGGCGAAATTCCGAAAGGTGACGATCTTCTCCTCCGTAATTGACTTTGAGCATCGCCGACTTGCCTGACGTGCTTGCCGCCTGCATCGCCGCGACGAACTTTCCCGGCTGCCACGGCACAACCCGCGAGTCATTCCAACCCGCTGCTCAGCGAAAGTGTTCGATGCGCATCAGGTCCTGAGTGATCTCGGCGGTACCCGCGATCAGCACGGCCTTCCCATCCGGCGTGGCGCTGATGCCGGGAGATGCGCCGGCCAGTCGAGCGGTGTAAAGCGTGCGGCTCTGTTTGGCCGAGAAATCGAGAAACCGCACGTCGAATGTGTAAGGCGCCCGTTGTCCCTGGCGCACCGACACGTAGTAGAGGCCGCGTTCGACAGGCAGATAGTTCCAGAACGTGACGGCGATGCCGAGGTGGCGCTCGGCCCCGCCGGCCAAAGGCATCGAGAACACAGTGTTCACCCCGTCGATCGGTCGCAAGTAAAACAGCGTGCGCCCGTCCGCCGATTCGTAGGGCACATCTCCGCCGGACGTCGTGACCTGGTGCGGGTCTCCGCCAGCCGCGGACGCGGTGCCGCCGGCGATCAGATGGGCGGCGGGCGTCTCGAGAAACGACGGAGCCTCGTAGCTGAGCAACGACTCAACTTCCGCTCGCAGCGTCTGATCGCCTGCGCACGCCTGCTCGAGAAACGCCCGACGCTCCGCCGGTGCTCGCGTCAGCGCCCGGTGATAGAAGATCCGAGATCCGGTCACGATCCGGCGGCATGTCCGTTCAGAGGATAGTCCCGCAACGGCGCTGTGCCGCGAGCGCGAGTTTACGGAAGGACCGCCATGCGGCGGTTTGAGGCGGAGCTTTCTTACGCGGGCCGCGCCCTCGCTGCGTGGAGTCGATGCCCGCCGGCGGGGAGAAACCCGACCGTCTTCAGGAGCTCCTGTGAGATCTCCGCCGGGTGGACCTTGGGGAACCGGAACGTCCCCACGCCGAGTCGAGAGAGCAGCTGCTTCAGACGAGCTCCATCGTCCTCGATGAAAGCGCGGAGCGACATGATCTCCGCGGCAGTCTTCACGTAAAGAAGGTAAGCCTCGATCCGCTCGCCGGAGGCGACAGCGAGTCCTGCGATGTCGTCCTTCCTTGCAGTGAGCGTCTCGACGGAGCGCTCCCAGCAGGTCTGCGGGTGATCCTCGCCAAGGAGACCATTGGCCGTGAGGTCATCGACCGTGATGGGAATCACGAACCGGCCAATTTCTACGGTGGGACTCCGCCCCACATCGTCCGCGTCACATTGCAGGACGTAGTCGGTCAGGAGCGCTTCCTCCACAAACCCGCTTGCGCTGAACAGCGCGCAGGCAGAGGCGAGCGTCTCGGGGACTTCGGCGACGATCCGCGGCGGGCCGAGGATCGCGAGCTTCGAGCCGAGCGAAGCGAGCAGGTGACGGCCATGACCCTGTCTCAGGTGATCGGGATGGACGGCGATCTTGTGGATCAGCGTGCCCGAGGGCCGTTTGGCGCCGATCAGAACGCCGATCGGGTCGGAGCCAGCGAACGCGACCATGCAGCTGCTGCACCACACCTGCAGGTCGCGGATCGACCGCTTGAACGCTGCCGCCGTCATCGGAGGCTCGTCCGGGAAGTGCGGAAGCCAGCAGCGATTCAGCGCGTCGACGAGAAGCCCAATGTCATCGGTACGGCAAAACCGATAGGCACTCATCCACCCTCAGCGGGCCGCGCCGTAAGCGGGCTCACCTCGTTGAGGTTGTGCTTCGCGGTCGTCGACGTGGGAGGGGAGTAGGTTGCGATCATTTCGGCCATCATCTTCTTGCCCATCTCGATCCCGTCCTCGACGAGCGCCAAGTCGATGGACGAGGCGGCGCGCTCCTTCGCAAGCTCTTCGATCCGCTCCTGCGTCTTGTTCCGCATGAACCCGGCCGGCACGCGCATGATTCGCTGCGTGGCTTCGGCCGTCCAATCGAAGGTCGAGATCAGCGGGTTCTTCTTGTCGTCGCGAGCAATGAGCTTCGTCTCGCCCGAGCCGGTATGTGCGGCTTCCGCCGGCACTGCCTTCACCCCGATTTCCAGCGGCGATCCTGTCTCCTCCTCGATGACCTCGCGGGCGAATTGGAGCGTGATGGCATCGAGCTTCATCATGCGCGCGCGCTTTTCGACACGCGCCTTGACGCGGCGGCGCTGATACGCGTTCTTCATGGTCCAGAGGCCCTTCCTGGCGTCCTCCGACCAGCGAAGCTTGCGCCCGTCGTATGTGGTCTCTTCCTGGAGACCTCCTTCCACCGCGGCGATCTTCTCGATCATTTCCTGGGAGATCACTTCGAAATCGGTGGCGCCGCACACGGAGCACTTCACGGCATTGCTTTGCGTGGCCGCGACACCGCAGGCACGGCACATCGACACGGGGCCAGACTTCGCCCGTTCGAGGGCGACGGCCTCGGCCAGCGCTTTGTTCAAGGCCGACGCGCTCTTCGGCATGAACCGATCCATCGCGTCGTCGATCACCGCGCTCGTGATCACCGAATGCCCCTTCTCGAGCGCCAGGCGAAGCACGCCGGTGCGGGCGATCCCCTTGACCTGCTCGGGGACGTGCGTCATCCGCGCCTCGGCTTCGGGGGTCCATCGGATGGTCTCCTCGGCGCGCACGTCGAGCCGGGGCACCACGAGACGCGTAGAGAGCAGGACGTCGCAAGCCACAGCGCGGAGAATGTTCTCGGTGTTACTGCCCAACGCCATCTCGTCGTTCGGGCTGTGGACGCCGATCCGCCCCAGCACGATGAGCCACGGATTGGTCTTGCGCGCGTGGTCGATGATCTTCTGGAAGGGTTTGCCGTCGAGGAGCGTCTTCGTGATCTCGACGCCCGCCTCGTTCGCCATCCGCTCCCCGACTTCGAGGTGCGACTGATAGATCTGTGCGAGCCCGGTATCGATGATCTCCTCGTGGAGCTGATTCTGCTCCTCGAAGCGGAAGACCTTCGCGGCCTGTTCGGTGAGGACGTTGACGATGCCATTGAAGACCGAGTAATGAAGGTACGGGTCGTAGACGGCAATCGCTTCCACCTTCTTGCCAAAAGTCCGCGCCAGTTCGAGAGCGGTCATCAGCGCGCCGAACGACTGGGGACTGCCGTCGACGCCGACCAGGATCGTGTCGCGCTCGGGCTCGCCCGGCTCGGGAACGTGCTTGACCACCCAGACATCGCGGTCGCATTGGCGGGCGACGCGCTCGCAGACCGAACCGATCACGCTGTCGCGGGCGCGCCCGATCCCCAAGGCGCCGAGCACGACCAGATCGTGCTGCGAGCCGTCGAGATCCTTGAGGATCTCGGCGTGATGCTTCCCGTCCATCATCCGCGGCTCGAACTCGAGGCTCGATTCTCTGCAGAGGCGCGACATGGCATCGAGATAGCTGTCAGAGATGAG
>JBBQEJ010000217.1:0-7712 GCA_038320555.1 Vicinamibacterales bacterium
GATCAACGGCAATCCGACGTGGTCGGCGAGCGCCAGCGGCGCGGCGCCGGACCCGCCTTCCTTTCCATCAACGGCCATGAAGTCCGGCCCTTCGCCGCGGCGGCGGATCTCGTAGCAGAGTTCCTCGGCCTCGGCCTGTGATCCGACGGCGATCTTCAGGCCGATCGGCTTTCCCGTCATGCGATTTACTGATTGCAAGATGCGTCACACGCCGCACGGCCGCGTTTGCTGGGAGGGCCCACGCAACGTGCGTCAAGACCGTTTCAATTCGGAATGCCGTGTTTCACTCCGAAACCCCGCGCCGTCACATGGCAACCCATCGCCCTTCGAGACATCGGATGATCGCGACGCAGACGAGCGCAACGGCCCCGGCGCTGTCATCACGCCGCCGCGCGCCGCGTCTCGAGCCGCTGGTCCTCTCGTTTTGACGCGCCAACGATCCCAGGGACCGCAAGGACGGAACATCCGACCGTGCGCAGCACCCGTGCAGTGGTGGAGCCAAACAACCGTCCGACCATGCCGCGAGAGCTCACGCCCACGACGACCACATCCGCATCCATCTTTGTCGCGGCACGTGCGATTTGATCTCCAACAGGGCCGACGGTGACCTCAAGGTACACTTTCCCGCGCAGCTCCGAAGACACCGGGGCCAACTCCTGGAGGCGTCTCCACGCAGCCTGTCGCAACTCGGTCGTGGCGTTGTCGTTCGCAGACGTCCGTGCGGGCCGCGGAACCGACAGGGGCGACGGCCCATTGACGACGTGCAACAGTCTCAACACGCGGCCGCCTTCTCGCAGCATCTCAACCGCGCGTCCGAGCGATGTCACCGAGGCCGGCGAGAAATCCACCGGGCACAGAATACGCTCGAACGGACCCGCGGGCCCGTCGACGTCGAGATCTGATGCGCGCACAACCAGTGTCGGGCATGGCGCCACACGCAGCACGCGCTCGGCCATTGATCCGAATCGAAGGCGTTCTGTTCCTTTACGAACGGGAGCGCCAAGAACGATCAGGTCTGGGACCTTTGAATTCGAGGAGTTCGCGTGCAGCAGAATCAGGCCCGCAGGATCGCCCTGCTGAACGGCCACTGTCACATCGACCCCCTCAGCCGCCCCAGCCCGGCGGAGGTCCGTCATCAACGCCATTCGGTTCGTGCCTCCCTCGTTGAAGCGGGTGCTCAGGGGCACGGCGAGCACGACGTCCAGCTTCGCGCTGCGGCGTTTCGCGATGGCGAGAGCGTTTCGGAACGCCGCACCATTCGCTCTCGAAAAGTCGACCGCACACAAGACTCTCGGCGCTTCTTTCACGACACACACTCCGTTGAAACTACGTTGGATAAGCGCGCGCTTCTGGGACCGCGGGCGCGCCCGCGCCCTATCCGTGAAGCCTGTTTATCGGGGAGAAGCCGACACGTCCGCAGGATTCAGGCTCTTGGCCAGGATGCGCGAAGGCAGGGAATCAACCCTGCGTGTCACGTTGAGATCGTGATTTCGCTCGCGCGCCATTCTCGTCACACGCGGCGAGTGCGATGACTCGATCCGACTGAGCGACCACCCTGGTGTCTCGCGACCACAGTGGTCGCACCGCAGTCGGAGTCGCTCCGGCGATCGAAGAAACCAATCGTCATGTCCAAGGAACAAACATCGCATCGAGATCCACATCTCCTTCTCTCCACGCATGCACTCTTGCAGACCTTCACGGCTCGCCGACAGCATGAGCAAAGTGCGAGCCACCGATCCAAAGGGGTGGAGGGCATCCGCCCTCACTTCTCCATGAAGCGAGGCGCTTTCGTTTTGAAGGGTTGCGGTTTCATTGTGAATCTCCGATGGCAGAGGCGGCCCGCCCGGCCACAGTGCCGCCGGCGCGACCGATCCTGGCGCGAGGTGTGCAGTTCGCCACAACCGAGCGCGTCCGGAGAATCAGGGTCGGAAAGAGGTGATCAGATGGCGCAGGAACGATCGGCCAATGTTGCGTTCGCAGATCGGGCAATACCGGCGAATCCAATCATGGCATTGCAGGCCTTCGGTCAGTCGGTCTGGTTGGATTATTTGCGGCGCAGCCTCTTTACAAGCGGCGAGTTCCGCAGGCTGATTGCTGAGGACGGGCTTCGCGGCGTCACATCCAACCCGTCCATCTTCGAAAAGGCGATCGCCGGTAGCACCGATTACCTCAACGCTCTGCAGGACATCGAGCGGCGTCACGATCTCGCGCCCATGGCGCTGTACGAGGCGCTGGCGATTCGCGACATCCGCGATGCGGCCGACCTTCTGCGCCCGGTGTATGACGCGACCGAACGGGCAGACGGCTACGTGAGTCTGGAAGTCTCACCATACCTCGCACACGACACCACCGCCACGATCGAGGACGCGCGCCGCCTGTGGCACGCAGTCAGTCGCGACAACGTGATGATCAAGGTGCCGGCGACCCGCGAAGGTATACCGGCGATTCGGCAACTGGTCAGCGAAGGCATCAACGTCAACATCACGCTGCTGTTCGGCATCGCCCGGTACGAAGATGTCGCGCAGGCCTACATCGACGGTCTCTCGACATTCGTCGAGCACGGCGGTGACGCGGCGAAGGTGGCCAGTGTCGCCAGTTTCTTCGTGAGCCGAATCGACTCGATGGTGGACGGAATGCGGACGAAGCGACTCGCGACCGTCACCGGTGAGGGCGCCCGCACGTCGTTGACCAACCTTCTGGGAGCCGTCGCGATTGCCAACGCGAGGCTGGCCTACCAGCGTTACCTGGCACTCTGCCGAACCCCTGAGTGGCAACGATTGGCCGCGAAGGGAGCGCACCCACAACGTCTGCTGTGGGCGAGCACCAGCACCAAGAATCCCCGTTACCGCGACGTCCGATATGTCGAGGAACTGATCGGGCCAGACACGGTGAACACCATCACGCCCGCGACACTCGAAGCCTTTCGGGATCACGGTCACCTTCGGACCAGTCTCGAAGAGCACGTCGATGATGCGCGCGAGACCCTTGCCGCCCTGGAGCGCGTCGGCATTTCGCTGACTGAAGTGACCGACAGGCTGGTCGAGGATGGCGTCACGTTGTTCAGCCAGGCGTTCGACACCCTGCTCGCGGCCGTGGACAAAGGACGACGGAGCGAGCTCACGTCGATGCTCGATCGGCAGTGCTATACGCTTCCTCAGGATCTCGCGGTCAAGGTCTTGGACGTGGTGGCGGAGTGGCAGCAATCGGGCAAAGCACGGCGTCTGTGGGGACGCGACGCCACGCTCTGGACCGGTGGGGACGAGAACCGCTGGCTGGGCTGGCTGGGCATCACCGATGATCAGCTGGCGCACATCGGTGCGCTCAAAGATGTCGCCAAGGATGTGGCCAACGCCGGCGTCTCGCACGCCGTGCTGCTCGGCATGGGTGGATCGAGCTTGGCTCCGGAGGTGATGCGAACAACCTTCGGCATCATCAAGGGCTTTCCGGAGCTGCACGTGCTGGACTCCACCGATCCCGCCCAGATCGCCGCGACGGAGGCCGCGGTGGACCTGGCGCACACGCTCTTCATCGTGTCGAGCAAGTCCGGCACGACACTCGAACCCAACATCCTGCTGCAGTATTTCCTGGCACGCGTGAAGAGTGCGGTTGGCGAGCACACCGCCGGTGGTCATTTCATGGCCATCACCGATCCTGACTCGCCCCTCCAACTCCTCGCCGAGCGCGAGCGGTTCCGTCAGGTGTTCTTCGGCGCGCCGAGCATCGGCGGACGTTATTCGGCGCTCTCGAACTTCGGACTGGTCCCGGCGGCGTTGATGGGCGTCGACGTCGGACGGCTGCTCGACCGCACAGAGCTGATGGTGCACTCCTGTGCGGCGAGCGTCCCTGCCGAGGAGAATCCCGCGGTCGTGCTGGGCGCCATCCTGGGTACGCTGGCCGGCGCCGGCCGCAACAAAGTGACGTTCGTGACGTCACCGGGCATCTCGGATCTCGGCGCGTGGCTCGAGCAACTGATCGCCGAATCGACGGGTAAACAGGGGAAGGGTCTGATCCCCATCGTTCGCGAGCAGCCCGGCGATCCAAGCGCTTACGACCAGGACCGGCTCTTCGTCTACGTGCGCCTGGATCCTCATCCGGATCCCACGCAGGACGCTGCGGTGGACGCATTGGAGCGCGCTGGACAGCCAGTTGTACGGATCGCCATCGCCGACATCTACGACATTGGTCAGGAATTCTTCCGCTGGGAGATGGCCACGGCGGTGGCCGGTGCCATCATCGGGATCAATCCGTTCGATCAGCCGGATGTGGAAGCGAGCAAGGTCGCAACGCGCGAGCTCACCTCCGCGTTCGAAACAATCGGCACGGTTCCCGCCGAGACGCCGCTCCTCGCTGAAGCTGGACTCACGCTCTTCACGGATGCGCACAACGCCGCGGCGTTGGGCCAGGCACTGGGCGGAGACCGATCGATCGTCGGGTACCTGCGCGCGCACCTGAGCCGGATCCGGCGCGGCGACTACTTCGCGATGCTCGCATACGTCGCGATGAACCAGCAGCATGAGGAGGCTTTGCAGGCCATGCGACATGCGGTCCGGGACCAGAGGCGCGTCGCGACCTGCCTGGGTTTCGGCCCACGGTTCCTGCACTCGACCGGTCAAGCCTACAAAGGGGGGCCGAATACCGGCGTCTTCCTCCAGATCACGTGCGACGACCCCGACGACATTCCGGTGCCAGGTCAGAAATATTCGTTCGGCATGGTCAAGGCCGCTGAAGCGGGTGGCGACTTCGGAGTCCTCGTCGAACGCAACCGTCGAGCGCTTCGAGTGCATCTCGGCGTGAACGTCAGCGCGGGATTGAGGGCGCTCGGGACGGCGCTCACGAGCGCGCTGCGGGGGCGACACGGGGTTCATTGAACCCGCTCGGAAGGGCAACACGGAAGGGCAACACAATGCAGATGGGCATGATGGGTCTGGGACGGATGGGCGCGAGCATGGTGCGGCGCCTGATGCGCGGAGGTCACGACTGCGTCGTTTATGACGTCAACGCCGACGCCGTCGCGGAGCTGGCCACAGAAGGTGCGCTCGGGGTGTCGTCTCTCGAAGCCTTCGCCGCGGCGCTGAAGCAGCCGCGTGTCGCCTGGATGATGGTGCCCGCCGCCGTCGTCGAGCAGGCGCTCGCCGACCTGTCACGCCGATTCGAACAGAGCGACATCATCGTCGACGGCGGCAACTCGCACTACATCGACGACATTCGCCGGGCGCAGAGGCTGACCACGCAAGGCATTCACTACGTGGACGCGGGCACGAGTGGCGGTGTCTGGGGGCTCGAGCGCGGCTTCTGTCAGATGATCGGCGGCGAGCCGGACACCGTGCAGCACCTCGATCCGCTCTTCGCGACCCTGGCTCCCACTGTGGACTCGGCGCCCCGCACGCCGGGGCGCAACGCACTGAAGGGCGGAACGGCTGAACACGGATACCTGCACTGCGGACCCAACGGGGCCGGTCATTTCGTGAAGATGGTCCACAACGGCATCGAATACGGGATCATGGCGGCGTACGCAGAGGGACTGAACATTCTGCATCACGCCAACGCCGGCACAGGGCAGCGGTCAGCCGATGCGGAAACCACGCCGCTACGACATCCAGAGCACTACCAGTACGACCTTCACCTGCCCGACATCACCGAAGTCTGGCGCCGCGGGAGCGTCATTGCGTCCTGGCTCCTGGATCTCACGGCCGGCGCGTTGGTTGCCGATCCCGAGCTCACCCAGTTCACGGGACGCGTCTCCGATTCCGGAGAAGGGCGCTGGACGATCACCGCCGCGATTGACGAAGGCGTGCCGACACCTGTCTTGAGCGCGGCTCTCTATGAGCGCTTCAGTTCGCGCGGCCAGGCGGATTTCGCCGATCAGCTCCTGTCAGCGATGCGCTATCAGTTCGGTGGCCACATGGAGAAGGCGCACCGGCCTGAGCTGGACAGTCGCGGTGGCCGTCATGGCTGACTCGACCGCCACGCCCGGCATGTCGCGAGACGTGCGTCTCGTCGTCGCGGACGTTGACGGCACGCTGCTGACGCCAGAGAAGGTCCTGACGCCGCAGGCGCGTGCGGCCGTTCGGAACGTCATCGAGGCGGGCATCGCCTTCACGATCACGAGCGGCCGTCCGCCACGGGGAATGAAGATGTTGATCGACGAGCTGCACCTTCAGGGCCCCATCACCGCCTTCAACGGCGGGTTGTTCGTCCAACCCGATCTCTCCGTCATTCGTGAACGTCTGGTCCCCGCCGATGCCGTGCAGTCGGTCATCGACATCCTGACGACACACCGGCTCGATGTCTGGATTTACACCGACACGGATTGGCGCGTCCGATCGCGCCACGGTCCCCACGTGGACCGCGAAGAATGGACCGTCAAGTTTCCGCCGACTGTTGTACCGACATTTGCGGGTGCGCTCGATCGCGTCGTCAAAATCGTCGGCGTCAGCGACGATCGCGACGCCATGGCCCGGTGCGTGAAGGAGGTGCAGCAGACGTGTGGTGAACACGTGTCGGCCGCGCTCTCCCAACCCTATTACCTGGACGTGACCCACCCGAAGGCGAACAAGGGCGAAGTCATCATCGCCCTGTCGGCGCAGCTGGATATTCCGACGTCGCAGATTGCGACCATCGGGGACATGCCGAACGATGTGCTCATGTTCACGCGGAGCGGGGTCAGCATCGCCATGGCCAACGCGAGCGCGGAGGTGCAGCACGCCGCGAGGTTCGTGACCACGTCGAACACCGAAGAAGGTTTCGCGCTGGCCATGGAACGATTTGTTCTGGGCGTGCGGACCGCCTGAAGAGGAGATATCCGTGATCGTCGTGGTGATCGGCGTGGCGGGATCGGGGAAAACAACCGTCGGCACGAAGTTGGCCGGCGCGCTGCAGTGCCCGTTTCTCGAGGGCGATGCACTCCACTCCACCGCGAACATCGAGAAGATGAGCCATGGGATTCCGCTCACGGATGCCGACCGTGCGCCGTGGCTCTCGGCGATCCATGCGCGGATGCTCGACGTCTTCAGGCGCGGCCAGAGTCTCGTCGTTGGATGCTCTGCGCTCAAGCAATCGTATCGAACCGTGCTCGCCGAAGGCCTCCCGATCACGTGGGTCTATCTCAAAGGCTCGGCGCAGCTCATTCGGTCGCGGTTGCAGCATCGGACGAGTCATTTCATGAAGGCCGACATGCTGGCCAGCCAGTTCGACGCGATGGAAGAACCATCCCACGCGATCGTCGTCGACATCTCACAGCCACCCGACGCGATCGTGCAACAGATCGTGGCCGAGTTGCACCGACTCACTCACGCGGGCGTCGCAGGACCGCCAGAGCGACGTAAGGTGGAGAAATGAAAGCCATTGCGGTTGTTCCTGGAACACACAACGTCCGACTCGTCGATCGACCGGAGCCATCGATCGCGACGCCGGATGACATCAAACTCCGGGTGGTGCGCGTGGGGATCTGTGGCACCGACCGCGAGGAGGCGGCTGGTGGCCGTGCCAAGACGCCGCCCTCCCACGACGATCTCGTGCTCGGCCACGAAATGTTTGGGCAGGTCGTGGACGCGGGGCGCGCCGTGACGCTGGTGAAGCCTGGCGATTACGCCGTCTTCACCGTCCGCCGCGGCTGCGGTCAGTGCCGGCCTTGCGGCATGAACCGTTCCGACATGTGCCGCACGGGACTCTACACGGAGCGCGGCATCTGGGCGCTGGACGGATATCAGACT
>JBBQEJ010000218.1:0-7685 GCA_038320555.1 Vicinamibacterales bacterium
GCGCGCGGCTGGCGGCCTTGACCGCGCCGTCCGCCGACCTCGTGCCGCACTTATCGACGGCCCAGGTGAACGGCGACCACATCAAGTCCGCGCACCGGTTCACGAACCCCTTGACGAAGCGCTTCGACAGCGCTATCTTTAAATGATTATTCGCCGGTTGCTCAACGCAACCCCCTCCGCATCGCCCGGTGCGGAGCACACGGAATCGTTGCCCACAGGTCACGGTTCTTTCTCTTCTCTCGAAACGCTTTCTGGTTGCTCATTCGCGTGACGATACGTCCGCGGATGATGCAATCGTCGCCGGACTGCGCTGTGGCCCCAGGTTACAGCCCAGAATCCTGCCGCCCGACGCTCGCGCATCCACTCGACACGAGCGGCGCGCACGTCCTGATCTTCAGTCGTGAATCCGGTCACGCTGCCACGGCCATTCGCCTGTCAGTTGTTGATGCGTTCGGAGCCGCACTCAGTGCTGCCCAACCACAGCGGAACGAGTACGCGAACCGGCATCGACGTTCAGATTGGTGGGCGTATCATGGCCGAACGACGAGGATCACGACGGCCGCGCCGACGACGAGGAATGCGGCGTCTTCGTGCGGACGCGAGCAACCGGATCGACGCTCGCTGTGACGACGCGTTGCGCGCCTTTGTCCGGACGCTTGCCCGCCCGTGAACTGTTCGAGGCACAACTGAAGGGTCGATCCGCAGACATTCACTGAGGCATGCCGTCATGAAGGTCGCCATTTACGCCCGCTACATCGGACAACCAACGCGACGCATCCATCGCCGACCAGATGCGCGTCTGCCGCGCATTCGCGGAACGACAGGGCTGGACGGTCACCGAGGAATACGCGGACCATGCGGTCTCTGGAGCGACGCTGCTCCGCGCTGGCTTCCAATCGCTGATGCGCGAGGCTTTGAACCGCCGATTCGATGTCGTCTTGGCGGAATCGCTCGACCGCTTCAGCCGCGATCAGGAAGACACCGCCGGCCTCTTCAAACGTCTCACCTTCGCCGGCGTGAACATCGTGACGTTGGCCGAAGGTGACATCACGCACCTGCACATCGGTTTCAAGGGCACGATGAATGCCCTCTTCCTGAAAGACCTGACCGAGAAGACCCACCGCGGGTTGCGAGGCCGAATCGAAGACGGGAAGTCTGCCGGCGGGCTTTGCTACGGGTATCGTGTGGTCAAGACGCTCAGCGGTGGAAACGTGACGACGGGCGAGCGCGAAATCGAACCGGCGCAAGCCCAGGTCGTCGAACGCATCTTCCGCGAGTTCATCACGGGCGTGTCACCGAAGCAGATTGCCAAGAACCTGAATCGCGAAGGCGTGCCCGGTCCATTCGGTGGCCCATGGAGCCCAAGCACGATCTACGGAAATGCCAGGCGCGGAACCGGCATCCTGAACAACGAGCTTTACATCGGTCGGTTGGTCTGGAACCGTCTGCGCTACGTGAAGAACCCTGACACTGGAAAGCGCGTGTCCCGGCTCAACCCTTCGTCCGAGTGGATGTCGAAGGATGTGCCGCAACTCCGAATCCTGGCCGACGACCTCTGGACCGCTGCGAAGGCGCGTCAAAAGCAGACTCGCCATGCGATGACGTCAGTCCGCCGCATCGGAGTTGCAAAGCGACCGCAGTACCTGTTCTCGGGCCTGACGAAGTGCGGCATCTGTGGTGCCGGATTCATCATGTCGTCGAAGAATCGGCTCGGATGTTTCGGCGCCCGCGATCAGGGGCGCTGTGCCAACCACCTGACAATCCGACGCGAGGAAGTCGAAGCGCGCGTTCTGCGCGCGCTGCAAGAGAAGCTGCTTCGCCAGGACCTGTTCGAGGAGTTCTGCGACGAGTTCACGCGCGAGATGAACCGGCTTCGGATGGAGCACCGCGCGAGCCTGTCAGCCGCTGAGCGTGAGATCGAGCGCATCGAGGTCAGGCGCAAGAAGCTGATTGAAATGGTCATGGACGGCGTGGCGCCGTCGGAAGTGAAGGATGAGATCAACGCGAACGCGGTCAGGCGCGAGGATCTGAAAGCGAGGCTCGCAGCCGCGGACGCACCTCCACCGCTACTACACCCGGAGATGGCCGAGCTGTATCGTCAGAAAGTCACGGCACTGGCTCAGGCCCTCGAGCATCCAGAAACCCGCACGGAAGCCTCTGAGGCGCTTCGAGGCCTCATCGACGCCATCGTCCTGACTCCGGACCAGGACGAGTTGAGAATCGAATTGAAGGGGAACCTGGCTGCGATGCTAAGGGCCGCCACAAATGCGAAGAGGTCGCCAGAAACGGGCGACCTCTCGCTGCAAGTTGTGATGGTTGCGGGGGCCCGCAACCCGCTGAATTTGGAGTTCTCCTGGACCGCCGCTTAGCCGAACGGACCAATGCTCAGGCCGAGGCCGCTAGCGACTCAAGCCTCTTCAGAGTGTCAGGGTACTTGCGCACCAGCCAGATCAAGGCCGCCGCTTGCTCGTTCGGCTTGCTGCGTCCCTGCTCCCACCGCTCCAGCGTTCTGGGGTTCACGCCAATCTTGAACGCAAACACGTGGCGCGACATGTTGAGCGCTTCCCGCGTCTCGCGGACCATGTCCGCGTCGATCGGCGGAACCATGATCGGCTGGACCTCCCTGGACTTCAGGGTGAGCCGGCCTTCGCGGTGATCCCGCATAGCGTCCACGCCTGACATGAGCTCACGGAAGAGGCTGCGCTTCTTTCGGGTCACGGGTCGCTTCTTTGCTGCCATAGTTCACTTCCTTCGAGGTCGGCGTCGCACCGCACGCCGCGCCAGTTCCGCATCGAGGGCTGCCTTCAATAGTCGCTTCTCAGCCGCGCTGAGGTCCGCTACTTCTCCCTTGTCGTAGAGCGTCATCACCCAGATTTGAGCATCGGTCAAGAGGTAGTAGTAGATCACCCGGAGGCCACCACGCTTGCCCTTGCCTCGACGCCGATCAGCCCATCGGAGCTTGCGAAAGCCACCGGTCCCTGGGATGACATCGCCGGCTTCGGGCTCGCCCGCGAGGAAAGACTGGAACGCCCGGTATTCATCGTCCTCCATGTATTCCGCGATGAGCGCGGTGAACATGGGGGCCTCGATGAACTCCACAGTCACAAGTATACGCAAATTGCGTAGGCACGTTCAAGGCCCAACTGTAGCCGCCCGATTCTGGCCCGTAACTCGCGATTGGCACGAATGCGCCTGATCGTGCAAGATGGGCCGTCCGGTCGCTGTCTCTGACGGGATGCCACACAATGGCGCTAGCGCTGCTCTCTCTCGACATTACGCCCAAGACGCCGGCAGATCGCCAGAAGCTCGCGCGCGCCCTGCAGGTGCTCGCCGCTGAAGACGACCAGCTCGAAGTTCGCCCGGGTGCCGAACCCGACTGCACAGTCATCGGCGCTACCAGCGAAGCGCATCTCGAACAAATCATCGACCGCTTGAGGCGCGAGTTCGAGGTAGAGGCGCGTGTAGGCACGCCCACGGTCGCGTACTTGGAAACAGTGACGCAGTCGGCCGAGGGCAGCGGGAAGCATGTGAGGATGGCCCGGCTACGGGGAGTACGCTCACGTTTGCCTTGCCATCATGGACCGTCGCCCTGTGCGAGGTCGCAGCCTGACGCCCGGTATACTCGTCGAACTTCGCTTTCGGGCGTCGATGCCGCCGTCAGCACGGCGTTCCCTGCGTTGCCGTAAGCCGCCGCCCGCCGGCGCGGCCCGCCGGTAGAGGGCGATGTCCTTGCCCCGAACAGGTGCGGCAGCTGCACGCGCACCGTCCATCGCTGGATGCTGCGCAGCAGGTCTGGCGTACCGTTGCAGGAACGCGTGCAGGTCTGTCGTCGATGGCTTCGTCGCGAGGTACGGACACGTGTACGCCTGCCCGGCCTCGACACACCGATGGGATGTCGGTCTGGGAAGTAGCGCACCGTGACGTGGGGCGGTGTGCCGATCCTTTGAGACAATGATCACACTAGGCCATTGACACCACGACTCGCCCAGGAGTGAAGATGCTGCAAGACGTCCGTTTCGCCATCCGCGCTCTTCGCGCCACGCCAGTCGTTTCGATCGTGGCAATCCTGTCCCTCGCACTTGGCATCGGCGCCAACACGGCCATCTTCTCGCTGGTCGACAGCCTCATCCTTCGCTCGCTGCCAGTGGTCGAGCCGCTGCGGCTCGCGGTCATCACGGATGCGGGTGCCATCAAGGGCGGCTTCGCGAGAGGCTACACCTACGCCATCTGGGATCAGATTCGGCGCCGCGGTCAGCCGTTCGATGGCGCTTTCGCCTGGGCCGCCGACCGATTCAACCTGGCGGAGGGCGGCGGCGAGACGCAGCTGGTGGACGGCATCTACGCCAGCGGCGACTACTTCTCCACGCTGGGCGTGCCGGCGTTGCTCGGCCGGACGTTTACGGCGGCCGACGATGTGCCGGGCGGCGGGAACGATGGTCCGGTCGCGGTCATCAGCTACGCGCTCTGGCAGCGGCGCTTCGGCGGATCGGGAACCATCGTGGGCACGCCACTCGTCGTCGAGCGCGTGCCGTTCACGATTGTCGGCGTGACACCGCCTTCTTTTTTCGGAATGGAGGTCGGACGCGCCGCCGACGTGATGCTGCCCTTGAACACGGAGCCGCTGATTCGCGGCAAGGACAGTCGGATCGGACCCGGCGGTGGCAGTCCCGCGCTGACCGTCACGCTCCGGTTGAAGCCGGCGCAATCGATTGACACGGCGACCGCGATCGTCCGCGGTCTGCAGCCGCAGATTCGCGAGGCCGCGCGGCCGGCGACGCTGCCACCGCTTGCGCAAGAAGAATTCCTGAAAGATGTGTTCTCCGTCCTGCCGGCGGGATCGGGGACGTCGGGGCTGCGCACGCGATACGAGCAGCCCCTCGTCGCCGTATTCGCCGTCGTCGGGCTCGTGCTGTTGATCGCGTGCGCGAACATTGCGAATCTGCAGCTCGCGCGCGCGACCGCGCGGCGGCACGAGCTGAGTGTGCGGGTCGCGCTGGGCGCGTCGCGCTGGCGACTTGGGCGCCAGTGGCGTCGAAAGTCTGCTCCTCTCCGGCGTGGGTGCCGCCCTGGGGCTGCTGTTCGCTTCTTGGTTCAGCCGCGCGCTCGTCTCGCAGCTCTCGACCGCGACGAACCGCGTCTACCTGGATCTGGCGATCGACTGGCGCCTGCTGGCGTTCACCGCCGCGATCGCCGTCGCGACGGCGATTCTTTTCGGCACGCTCCCGGCGCTGCGCGCGACGGGCGTCGCGCCCATTGAAGCGCTGAAGGAGCAGGGTCGCGGATCGTCGAGCGACGCGCGGGTGAGTCTATCGAGCGGACTGGTCGTCGCGCAGGTCGCGCTCTCACTGGTGATCGTTGTTGCAGCAGGTCTCTTCGTGCGGACGTTCGAGAATCTCGCGACGCGGCCGCTCGGGTTCGACAGCGATCGCGTATTGCTGATCATCGTCAATGGTACCCGGTCACGTGTCGCTGCCGGCGATCGGCTCGCTTTTTTCGATCGTCTCGTCACTACTGCTCTCGTGCCCGGCGTCGTGAAATCCGCGGCGTCGTTCAGGACGCCGGTCATCGGTTTCCTCCCCGTCAACATACTGAGGCTCTCCGAGGCCCCCGCGTCGTTCGAGGCCATGAAGGACGGCAAACCAGACGCCAACGCGTCCTATGCCAACTACGTCACGCCGGGATTCTTCGCGACCTACGGCACGCCGATCAAGGCCGGACGCGACTTCGACGACCGCGACCGCAAGGACGCGCCGGCGGTGATCATCGTCAACGAGACCTTCGTGCGAACGTTTCTCAACGGGCGAAGTCCGATCGGTGCCGTGATGGCCTTCGAAGGTGGACGCGACGGGCGTGGCGCCGCTCCCGGGCTGAGGTCGATCGTCGGGGTGGTCGGCGATTCCACGTACAGCGGGTTGCGCGCCGACGCGGCGCCGGTGGCGTATTCTCCGCTCGCGCAGCTCGACTTTCCTGGAGGGCCATCAGGCGACGTCACGATCAGCGTCCGAGCCTCGGCCGGGGCGCCGATGCTCCTGGCGCGGAGCCTCAGGTCGGCGCTCACCGCGGTCGATCGCGATCTCGTGTTCACGTTCCGGCCGATGACGGATCAGGTGAGCGCGTCGCTGACGCAGGAGCGCGTAATCGCGACGCTGGCGGGATTCTTCGGCGCGGTGGCGCTTCTGCTGGCCGGACTTGGCTTGTACGGAGTGACCTCGTATGCGGTCAACCGCAGGCGCGCGGAAATCGGCATCCGCATGGCGCTCGGTGCTGCGCCAGGCAGCGTGATACGCCTGGTGCTGTGCCGAGTGACCCTGCTGGTGGGGAGCGGAGTGCTGGTGGGCGCGGGCGTCAGTCTCTGGGCGTCGAGATTCGTAGCGACATTGCTCTACGGCCTTGAGCCACGCGATCCGATCACGCTCGTCGGCGCCGCGGTCGTGCTGAGCGCAGTCGGCGCAGTTGCGGGCTGGCTTCCAGCCTACCGCGCGTCACGCATCGATCCGGCGACAGTCCTGCGGGACAGCTAACGTTGTAACCACGCCGAGGGGAACTCCGCCGATCAACTACGTGGGCTCAACGATGCTTACTTCACGCTCCCCGCGGTTCGAGGCACCGACTTAGAGAAGCACTTTGGCGCGGATCGCATGCTCGGCGAGCGGACAGGAAGCGCGCCGACAGACCGGCCCTCTTCGATCGCGAGGATGCGCGCTTCGCCGGAGCAGATCGGAGTCGATTCTCAACGTCAGCTTGGTCTTCATGCCGCCCCCTGCGCCCTCGATGTCCAGCACGATTGTTGCGTCGGACGACGGCCGCCAACGGCGGCTCTGACGCTGCATCGGAAGTTGCCGCGGCAAGCGCGCCATCGGCATCGAAGACTCCGAACCGCTCGTCGAAAACAAGCCGCGCAGACGCGTCATACGAGACCGTTCCCGAGCGCCCACGATGGAGAGCGAACCGGTCAAGTTCGCGTGCCTGACGGGAGCGCCTAACACAACTCTGAGGGGGAGCTGGAGGGGGTGATGGCGCCAGGGGGACCACCACCCCCCTTCACGGGGGAGTACGATTGAGTCCGCTACCCGACTCGGGTTGAGTCCATCACCGCGCCTCGTCCCTTGAAGTGATTAGCCTGTAGACGCTTGCCGACAGAGTCGCATCAGACTCGGGCCACAGCGCGACGGCGGTTTCTGCCGACGCGCACAGCGTCCCGGCTGCCTGTCTGAGATCGTGTGATGGTTTGCGCACGCCGATGTCACGAACAATCGACTCGGGATCCGATCGCAAATGCACACGACAATCCGGCGCGCGATTCGTCACGATTCGCGGTTGGCCTGACGCGGTGATGTCATGGTCGATCCGGCGTCATATCTCTCCTCCTGGTTGACCGCAGATCACTCGCCCATCGCGCATCGAATTATGAAGCGGAGCTCGGCGGCGTCCACGCTCTTCACTCCGCTCGAATCTGGCATTTGCGCGATGGTCGAGGTTTGATCGCCGCCGACAGCACTCGCGACGAGGCGTATGTTCGAAACATCTCGCTCGTGCCGCACGGCAGTCCTCCACATCGTCCGATGTGGAGCGCTTCGGAACGACGCTCGAGGGCCTCATTCCGACAGCATCCTGATTCAGACAGATTGATTCGATCGCGCTGACTGTGATCACGCGCGATCACTGCGCCGAATACACCTTCCGGG
>JBBQEJ010000219.1:0-7661 GCA_038320555.1 Vicinamibacterales bacterium
GTCGTCTACGGGGTTCTCTTCGGATACGCGGGCATCAGTTTCAGGATGCTCAGCGACAGTGGCTCGTTCTCCCTGGCGCTCGCGTACCTCGTAGTGTCCGGGACGATCGTGATCGTCACCCTGGTGGTGCTGGCCCGGCGATTCGGACGTGACGAATGAGGCGTTATTCCCGGGACGAGGAAGAAAGAATCCGGGCCCAGCGCCTGGTGCGCGAGTGGACCCGATCAGGTCTGCTGGAAGCGGCACAAGGCGCGCGGCTGCCAGAAGAGCTGCGCGTGGACTTGAGACGCACCAACCCGTTTCTGCGCGCGGGCCTTGCGCTGTTCACCGGATTGATCGTCGCCGCATCCGTCACGCTGCCCATCACGCTCCTCGATCTGCGGGGCGACGTGCCCATCGCCGCGATCACCGGCCTCGCGGCGCTCGTCTGCGGTGGTCTGGCGGAGTATCTCGTCGACGCATTCCGCTGCTATCGCTTTGGCGTCGAGGAGGCGCTCGCCGTGGCAGCGGTGGCACTGCTCAGCATCGCGGGAGGGGAGCTCACGTCATCCTTCCACTTCGAGACCCGAGGTGTGGCGGCCATTGTCGCGTTGCTCATTGGTGCGGCCGGCGGGTTTGGGCTCTATCGTCGTTTCGGATTCGTCTACGCCGCGTGTGGCGGGATCATCTGCGCGGCAGCCATCCCGTTTCAATTAGATATGCCGGCCGCGACTCAACGTCTCCTCGCAGCCGCAACCTTTGCATCTGCGCTCCTCATCGCTCGATCGAAGCGCCGGAAGTATCGGGACGATTATCCCGGTGACGAATATGGCGCGCTTCAGGCCGCGGCGTGGGCCGGCGTGTATGTCGTGCTGAACGTCAAGCTCACCGACTGGTACAGGGTCGAGGCGCCGTTCTACGGATTTACCTACGCGGTCACGTGGGCGCTGCCGCTGGCAGGTCTGGCGTTGGGCATTCGCGAAAAGGATCGCCTGCTGATGGACGTCAGCCTCGGGCTGGTGCTCGTCTCAATATTGACGAACAAGGCGTACCTGGGCTCCCCACAGCACGCGTGGGACCCGTGCGTACTCGGGGTCATTCTGATGGCGATTGCCTTCGCGATTCGACGGTGGCTGTCGAACGGGCCCGGCGGGGAACGCCACGGATTCACGGCGGCGCGACTCCTCGAGAGGGACCGCGCGGTTCTGTCGGCGGTCGGCACGGCTTCGGGCTTCGTACGGCCGGGCGTCACCGAGGGCGCTCCGTCACGAGTCGAACCTGCACCGTCGGACTTCGACGGCGGCCGCTCGGGTGGGGGCGGGGCCAGCGGTAGCTTTTGACAGCAGAGTGCGCGCCTCCAAAAGGGCTCCAATATGTCAGTGTGGAATCGTCTGGCGCTCCGCTCCGCTCTTTTTCTGCTCGAGGCGCGCTGACACGCAATCACTCGCGCGCACATCACCATCGCGGATCCGACCGCGACGAATCTGCTACGATCCAGCGCGTTGGAATACACGCGTGCGCAGATCACTCACGCTCTGTGTCGCCGTCATGTTTGTCACAACGGTCGTGGCCGTTACCCTGTTCGCCGGGCTGACGACGACGGATCCGGTCCAGCGGGCAGCGCCAGTCACTCAGAAAGAGATCCTCACAACCTGCGGGTCGTGCCACGAGGTTCCGCCACCTGACATTCTGCCGCGCGCGGCGTGGCGCAGCTCGTTCGAGCGGATGGCGATGATCCGGAGTGGCGAGCGGCAGTTGGCGGAAGTACGGCCACAGACGGCAGCGATCGCGCTGCCCGACGACATGCAGCGCGTGCTTCGTCACTACGAGCGGATGTCTCCCGTGCAGCTTCCCGCGCCTGAACGCTGGCCGGCGGTCGATGCATCCCGGTTCGAGAGGCGTTCGATGGCGCCGGAGGATTTCCGCGGCGTCGCACCCACGATCGCCAACGTCCGCCTCGTCGACCTCGACGGCGACGGCCGTCTCGAAGTGGTAGCCACCGACATGCGACAGGGCGTCGTGCTGCGGGGCCGTCCGTATCAACCCGCATCAACGCTCGAGGTGATTGCCTCGATTCCTCATCCTTCCCGGATTTCGGTGGCGGACCTGAACGCCGACGGACACCCCGGATTCCTGGTAGGGGACCTCGGCCGTCTGCTCCCTGGCGACCATCTGGACGGCGCCATCGTCTGGATGCGTGCAATGCCCGGTGGCAAATACCTTCAACAAGTCCTCGAGGGATGGCCGCGAGTGGCTGACGTCCGCGCGGCTGATTTCGACGGCGATGGGAAGCTCGATCTGGCGGTGGCGGCGTTCGGCTGGCGCACCGTCGGGCGCCTGTCCATACTCGAAAACACCTCCCTGGTGGAGCACGTCGTCGATCCCCGCCCTGGCGCGATCGACGTGATCCCGGTGGATCTGAACCGCGACGGGAAGCTCGATCTCGTGGCGTTGCTTGCGCAGCAGTACGAAACGGTCATCGCCTACATCAACAAGGGCACACCCGCGTTCAGCTTTGACCCCGTCGTTTTGTACAAAGCTCCTCACCCGAATTGGGGTTCCACTGGCATCGAGATCGTCGACCTCGACAGCGACGGCGATCTCGATGTCCTCATGACGAATGGCGACTCGTTCGACGACGCCATCGTGAAGCCGTATCACGGGATTCAGTGGCTGGAGAATCAGGGGGGCTTGAAATTCGTGGCGCATCATCTTGCCGCCATGCCGGGGGTCCATCGCGCGGTCGCCGCTGACCTCGACGGCGATGGCGATCTCGATATCGTGGCGGCGGCCTTGCTCGCGGGAGGGTCCGACCGTGACGAGTCGCACTTGCCCGCACTCGTCTGGCTCGAACAGACCGCGCGCGGTGTGTTCGCCCGCCGAACGTTGTCGATGGGTTCCCCTCGGCACGCCACACTCGATGTCGGCGATATCGATGCCGACGGCGACCTTGATATCGTCGTCGGCGTCATGTCACCGGACAGCAGCGCGGACACGTGGATCCAGGTGTGGGAGAACAAGGGCAAGAGGCCCGACCCGCGTCCGTGATGCCACCGGGGTCAGACCGGGGTCAGACCGGGGCCAAACCAACGGATTCTCTCGATGGTCAAGGGAGGAGATCCGCCCCGCGTCGGCGGGGCGTAATCAAGCACGTGGCCTAGCGAGGCGGAGCCGCCATGGTCTGAGGCGCAGCCTCGCTAGAACTTCAGCTCGATGCGAAGGATATGCCCCTCTGTCTTGCCCACATTTTCCACTGTGTGGACGATGGCATCGCTCCACGCGAACGTTCCCGGTGCTCGGTGGCGCACCTCCGGCTGGCCGCCGTCGACGGTGACCTTCGCGTCCCAGTCCGTGAAGTAGACGCTCATGCCATGCGGATGCCGGTGGCGCGGCTCGGTCTTTCCGGCTGGCACATGCACATCGAGCACCCGGACGAATTGATTCTCGAATGCGATCTTGTGGGTATCCGGGGCGACACGAAGCGGATCCAGCGGGTCCGGGGTCTGGGAGCGCGCAAACCGTGCGAGGCCGATGGCCGCGACCGCCAACGCAACGACAATCAGAATGCTCTTTCTCACGCGTCCTCCTATGGGAAACGTCATGTAGGACGATACTCCGTATCAGGTGTCTTCCGTGACCGCTCCAATTTGCCACGCTACTGCGCGTCGGCGAACCGTGGTACCGTACGTCGTATGGCGCGGTCGAGCCAAGCGGCAATTCTGGTTCTGGCAGTGGTCGTTGGCGTTCCTCTTTCCGCACCCGCGCGGGCCCAGAACCATTCTGATTTCGCAGGCCGATGGACCATCAACCGTGAGTTGAGTCAGTTCCCTCCAGAAATCGGATTCGGCCTGAGCTGGACGTCGGCCCGCGGGTCCGGCGTGGATTCCACCGGAGGCGGAAGAAGCCGGCGCGGATCCAGCGGTGGAGGGGCCGGCGTCTTCACAGGAAGGCCCGAGAGCGAGGACGACGTGAAGCGCGTCCAGCAGTTGACGGCCGAGGTGCGCAATCCCTCCGCGCATTTGACGATCGTCGAAACGCCCTCAGCCGTCACGTTCACGGACGACCTGGGGCAGTCGCGCACGTTTCACCCGGACGGCAAGGAAGAAGTGCTTCAGCTCGATGGGGTGCCGGTTGGAGTGACCGCGAAACGGGAAGCCGGCCGGCTGGTGGTCCTTTACAAGGCGGAGCAGGGACGGGAACTGCGCTACACCTATTCGCGTGCGGCGAGTCCTCCTCAGTTGGTGGTCGAGATCCAGTTCATCGAGCGCGGCGGAGGCGATGGGGTCAGACGCATCTACCAACCCGCAAGCGCGAGCGAGACTTTCGCGGAAGCGACCGTGGCGCCTTCGCGCGCAGCGACGGCACCAGGCGTGGGGCGCTCCGCCGCGAACCCCTCGGACTCGGCCAAGGGGGCCGGGCCTCAGACGTTCAACCAACAGCCAGGCGCGGAGCTCAAGGGCCTGACGAGGCTTGGGGTCGTCGTGGAGGATCTCAGTCCGCAGGCAGCCGCCTGCGGCTTGAACCAGGGCACGCTTGAAACGGCGGTATCAAAGCGCCTCTCGGACGCCGGTTTCAAGGTCCTTCGAAACTCGGACGAGGACACGTACGTTTACGTCAACGTCATCACCAGCAGCCTGTCCAACGGATTGTGCGTCTCGCGGTACGACGCGTTCCTCTACACGCACACGACGGCCAGGCTGTCGTACCAGGAGACGCCGGTCCTGGTGCAGGTGTCCTTGCTGCGCAAGGGCGGCATCGGAGGCGGTACCGCGGCCGCTCATGCCGCGGAAGTCCTTCGGAATGTGCAGGAGTACGTCGATCAGTTTGCGACCCGGATCCGCGACGCAAACAAGTAGCGGGCTTCAAGAGCGAGCGGAGGCACAACAAGAGTGAGCGGAGGGGACAACCACAGAGTTAAGGGAGTTAGCAGAGAAAGACATAGTTTTTGGGTCGGCTTACTCCGCTGCCTCTGTGGTGAATTTGCTCTGTGCACTCCGGTAATACGCAGTTCCCTCCCGGTCGTTGGGTTATCATGCCTGAACTGAACGCGGGAACCGCGTCGCGATCGATTGCGAACCAGCACGCTCGGTGAGGCGCTAGATGGCAAATCAAGGAGAGTCGGTCCGGCCCGCGGTCGTCATGGATCTCGGCAAATCGGTCGTCATCAAAGGCGACCTCAGCGCCTCCGAGGATCTCACGATCTACGGGCAGATGGAGGGCAGCATCAACCTGACCGGTTACACGTTGACCATCGGTCCGCACGCCAATATCAAGGCGGCAATCGCCGCAAATTCGGTCGTGATTCTGGGGGCCGTGACGGGCAACGTCTCAGCCCGTGAGAAAGTCGAGATTCAGACCACAGGCTCGGTGACGGGCGACGTCGAGTCTCCACGCTTGGCCATGGAGGACGGCGGATGCCTCTGTGGCAAGGTGCAGATGTCGCACTAAAGTCCTCTGTCAGGACGCATGAAGCAGATCAAACGGATCGGCATCCTGACCGCTGGAGGCGACTGCCCCGGATTGAACGCCGCCATTCGGGGGGTGGGAAAGGCTGTGCTCGGCCGCAACATCGAGGCTGTCGGCATCCGCGACGGCTTTCTCGGCTTGATCGAGAACCATACTCTTCCGCTGGACAAGCAGTCCCTCGCCGGTATTCTCACGGTCGGCGGGACGATTCTCGGCACAAGTCGCGTCAAGCCGCACCGCATGGAGATCAACGGCCGGGTGCGCGACGTGCGCGACTTGTGCATTGCGAACTGCAAGAAAAACGGCCTGGACGCTGTGGTCTGCATCGGCGGGGACGGCACGCAGAAGAACGCGTTCCGTCTCTTCGAGAAAGGGCTCGCCGTCATCACGCTCCCGAAGACCATCGACAATGACGTCGCGATGACCGACGCGACGTTCGGCTTTGACACCGCGCTCGGCATTGCCACCGAGGCGATTGACCGCTTGCACAGCACGGCCCACAGCCACCACCGCATCATCATCGTTGAAGTGATGGGCCATCGCGCGGGCTGGCTGACCCTGAGTGCGGGCATCGCCGGCGGCGCCGACGTCATTCTGATTCCCGAGATTCCTTACAGCGTGAAGCAGATTGCCAAAGCGATCCGCCGGCGCAGCGAGCGGGGCACGAATTTCAGCATCGTCGCGATCGCCGAGGGCGCACTGTCGCGCGAGTATGCGGCCCGTTTCCGGGAGGCGAAGGCGCGCAGGTCCAGGGCGAGGACCCAGAGCGCGATCGATCGGGCGAGCGGCGAACTGGCCGACCTGGATCAGCAACACGCGGGGAACACGCTGCGATTGGCACAGCGGTTGGAGAAACTGACCGGGCTGGAGTGTCGCGTCACCATCCTCGGCTACGTGCAGCGCGGCGGCACGCCGTCGGCCGTGGACCGGCTGCTCGCGACGCGGCTCGGCACGGCGTGCGCCGACCTGATTGAGGATCGCGTCTTCGGCGTCATGGTCGCGGCCCGCGGGGAGGGCGCCTGTCCAGTGCCGCTCGATCAGGTCGCGGGCAAGCGAAAAGGGGTGCCGACCGATCATCCATGGATTGCAGCGGCCCGCGCCGTCGGGACCTGCCTGGGGGACTGACGTCGTCTTCCCCCCTGGCATTCAGTTGTTTCCGGGACTCTTCGCCTGCGCCGTGACTGACGTACCGATTCCGAGACGAACCAGCAGGTTGCCGAAGCGCGGGTCGGATCGCAAGGGCGCGAGCCGAGGATCGAGCCGGAGATAGGCAAGGACCGTCGACCGCTCCTGATACGCCCGCTCGAGCGATTCGAATGCGAGGTCTTTTTCTCCGAGCGCGGTATACACCAGGGCGAAATAGTACGACGGGACGTAACCCTTCCGGGACCGCTCCTTCAGCATCTCGAGGATCTGTCGCGCCTGGTCGCGCTTCTTCGGCAGGGGAGAGCGCGCTGTAGAACGGAAGGATTGCGTAATAGCTGGCGAGTCCGGCATACGCGGGGGCGTAGTCGTTCTGGATCTCTTGCGCCTTCGTGAACTGATCCCGCGCCTTGTGCAGCGACTCTTCCGTCCCTTCGTCCAGCAGGAAGCGGCCGAGCAGGTATGCCTCGTACGCCTTCGCGTCTACGGGATGGCTCGCTGCCAGCCGATTTTTCTCGTCCGCGGTCAAGGACGCCGCGATCTGCTCCGCGACGGCGCGAGCAATTTCGCCCTGCAGCGCAAGCATGTCCCCGAACTCACGATCGAAGCTCTTCGCCCAGAGGTGCGTGTCGCTTTTCGCCTGGATCAACTCGGCCGTCACGCGGACCCGGTCTCCGGCGCGAGCGACCGATCCCTCGACGATCGCATCGACCCCGAGCTCGCGGGCAATGTCTGGCAGCGCCTTCTTCGTCCCGGCGTACTGCACGGCGGAGGTGCGTGAGATCACCTTGAGGGACCGAATCTGCGCGAGGCTCGAGGTGAGGGCCTCGGTCATGCCGTCGACGAAATATTGCTGTCCTGGGTCCCCGGTGAAGATACGGAAGCACCTTGACTGCGACGTCTCTGCCGAGCCGCGTATCGCGCGCGCGGTATACCTCGCCCATACCGCCCGCGCCGAGCGGCGATACGATCTCGTACGGGCCGAGGCGCGTTCCGGCGATCACGGTTTTTGCGCAGTGCTGGGTTCGCGAATCGGCGTCCTTGTATCAGACATCCTGCCCGAAAGCAATCAG